>NZ_NOYB01000016.1:0-469039 GCF_002258235.1 Rhodococcus sp. 06-470-2
GCAGACGCCACTCGGTGTGGGCGAATCCGGTTCGGCTGCTGCAGGATCGGGACGCGCACCGTCACTCTCGGCACCAGGGGTCGTGCTGTCCTTGCCGCCGGTCTCGTCGTGCACGACCGATGTCGGGTCTGCGGGGTTGTTGACGCCCGGTTTCGCGGCTTTGGAGAACAAGGCTTCGAGGTAGGCCCGTAGTTCGGGGTCGACGCAGAATTTTCCTTCCGACATTCCGTCGGCACCCTGCTCACCGAGGTAGAAGAACGCATCCCTGCGTTTCGGTGGTTTCGGGGGCTTCCCCTCGTCCTCGTCCTCGTCCTCGTCGTGGTCGCCGTCGGGATTGAGGATCGAATCCAGGTGCGCCACCAACGGTGCGAAATCGTCGGGTCGCCTGGTCGAGGCGTAGCCCGCCAGTTGTTCGTCGGCGAGCTCGCGCGTCTGCGGATCGACATCCCGGGGCAGATGGCGGAAGAATTCGCGGATCATCTGCACATGCTTGGCATCGAGCAGCCCCGCCCGCAACGCAGCAGCAGTGTGCGGCAGCAACGGCGGCAGGACTTCCCCCGAGAAGGCGGTGCGGTCACCCAACTCCGCAGCCAGACGCACCCGTGCTCCGGCTGCTCGTGGGGTGATCCGCAGCATCCACGCCACCGACGACGGCACCGATCCCGGGTATACATCGAGGCCGTGCTGTGAGATCAGCTCGTTGAGCCAGGTGTACGAGTGCGCCGTCAGGGATCTCGTCGCCGTTTCCATCCGTTGGATCACCGCGCGCCGGTCCGCGTTCGACCACGCTACCGACGACTGTTCCGCTAATTCCGCGATCGCGGACTCGATCCGGTCGACCAGCGCAGACAAGTCGGGATCGGACACCGCAGGGGCGGGCGGCACCGTCTCGATGCCGTCCACCCCTGATCCGCCGTCCCCCGAAAGCATGCAAAGAATCTATCGCGACCCACCGACAAACTTTCGAACGCACGTTCCCCGTATGGCCATACCGCAGATCGGTCGCCTATCGGGTCTTCGTCACCCATCATGGTGGTGAAGCCGTCACCGAGGTGAGCGATCCTCTCCGTTCTGCCATCGATATGCACGGCCTCGACCCGAGCCGGCACCTCGGCGCACACCTGCGGGGGAAGTTCCATCTGCTCTGGTGAAGCCCAGTACGTCGTGGGTGAGAACACCGCACCTACGGCTGGTTCGTCAGGCCAGGGTTCCATGTCCTCGAGCATCCACAGTTGCGGCATTCGCCCATGCGCCTCAGGAGAACTGCGCCCTCGGAGCACCCATTCCCGGGTCGATTTGGAACGGTCCGCCCGCAGAGGGCGCTATCGGGAAATCGAAGATCGCCGTGGGGATGTACACGGTGGCACAGGAGTTCGGAATGTCCACCACCCCGGACAGGCGTCCTTCGATCGGAGCCGATCCCAGTAGCAGGTACGCCTGCTCGGGGCTGTAGCCGAACTTGGTGAGGTAGTCGATCGCGTGCATGCATGCGTTCTGGTACGACAGGTCGGAGTCCAGATACTTCTGCTCACCGTCGACGGTCACCGAAATGCCCGAGAAGGCAATCCATTCCGAGTACTGCGGCGCGGTGTTTCCGGGCATGAAGACCGCGTTCTCGCTCACCCCGTAGGTTTCCATACCGCCCTTGATCAGGTCGACGTGCAGGTCCATGAAGCCACCCATCTCGATGGCACCGCAGAACGTGATCTCCCCGTCACCCTGCGAGAAGTGCAGATCACCGAAGGACAACTTCGCGCCCGGCACGAACACCGGATAGAAGACGCGGGTTCCTTTGGTGAGGTTCTTGATGTCCTGATTTCCACCGTTCTCCCGGGGCGGCGCTGTACGTGCGGCTTCACCTGCGACACGGGTGAATTCGTCGCCGCTCAAGGAACCGAGGATTGCACCGTCGAGCTCGGGTGCAAGGGCCAGTGGCGGAACCCGATTCGGATCTGTCGCGATCAACGCACCTTCACGGGCGTTCCACTTCGCCAGCAGGGCAGCCGACGGCGCGGTCCCCATCAGCCCGGGATGGGTGATGCCGGTGTACTTCACGTGCGGCACGTGGCGAGATATGGTGGTCTGACCGGAAAAGTCCCAGATCGCCTTGTACGCATCGGGGAATCGATCGGTGAGAAATCCGCCTCCGTTCTGCTTGGCGAAGATCCCCGTGTAGCCCCAACCCTGGCCGGCCAGCGGACCCGAATCCTCCTGCGGTATCGGACCCACGTCCAGGATGTCGACGATCAGCAGGTCACCGGGCTCTGCACCCTCGATGTGGAAGGGCCCTGACAGTGTGTGCACGTTGTTGAGCGGCGCATTCAGGATGTCCTCGGCGGAATCGTCGTTGTGGATGGCCCCGTCGAACCATTCGCGACAGTGGGCCCGAAAGGACGTACCGGGTTTGACTGTGACCGCCGCCGGGATATCGGGATGCCATCGGTTGTGGCCGACGACCTCCTGCTCGGTGAAACTCTTCGTCGAGTCGAGCGGAAACAGCAGTTCGGGCACGAGGCACCTCCGGTTGCGCGGATTCTCCTGCCTCGATCATTGCACCGTCGCGGTCCATCCGGTCGGATATGGCATGTAAACCTTGTATGACGTTGTGCCGGAACGTTGCTGATGCGCCACATCGCGCTACTCTCGAATGCGTGCCCACCTACAGCTTCCGCTGCGCGCGACGATGCGCCCCCGTCGAGCAGAGATTCTCCATGGCGGACGCGCCATCCGAGGTGACGTGCCCGGAGTGCGGCGACGCGGCCCCACGACAGATCTCCTCGCCTGCTCTCGGACGTGGGAACAGCGCTGCGATGAAGGCACACGACGCCTCGCGCGCCACTGCGGACACACCTGCCGTGGTCTCGTCTCTACCTCCGGCCGGCAGATCCGCAACAAGGACCACGTCCAATCCACTGCATCGCCGCCTGCCGCGCCCCTGACGACTCCGCGTTTCCCTTTCGCGCCGACAGGGAAGTCCGACGCCATGCCCACGCTTCCAGCTCCCCCGTCGATTGCCGACGGCTCCACCACCGAGGACGTCGTCGACTGGGTCGCCGAGCATCTGGGGGATCTGACTCGCGAGGGTCCGGATGCCATCACGGCCGGCGGCATTCGCGGCGGGCAGTCCGCTGCCGATACCGCGCTGGCCGGACTCGACATCACCGGATATGCGCGCGATCGCAGCACCGTTCTACCGGTGAATCGCCGAGGTGCAAGCCGCATGTCGCCCTACATCCGACACGGGCTGCTGACGCTGCGGGAGGTATGGGACGCGGTCGCCGACGCTCCCCCACGCGACCGTT
The DNA here is from genome assembly GCF_002258235.1 of Rhodococcus sp. 06-470-2. Lineage (NCBI taxonomy): Bacteria > Bacillati > Actinomycetota > Actinomycetes > Mycobacteriales > Nocardiaceae > Rhodococcus > Rhodococcus sp. 06-470-2. Next base: position 3,303 of record NZ_NOYB01000016.1, read on the forward strand.
CCCGCTATCGCGACGAACTGATGTGGCAGGAATACGCGCGTCATCTCTACGCGCGCACCGGATCCGATCTCGGTCGTTCGCTACGCCGTGAGCAGCCGCGACCCCAGGGCTGGACCGCGCAGCCGTGGCCCGAGGAGATGAACTGCATGTCCTCGGTGGTGGGTGAATTGCACCAGGACGGCTGGCTGGTCAACCAAACCCGCATGTGGCTCGCCTCCCAGTGGGCAGTCCGTGCCGGGGCGACGTGGCGCGACGGCGAAGACGAGATGTTCGCCCATCTACTCGACGGCTCCCGCGCAGCCAACCGCCTCGGCTGGCAGTGGACCGTCGGTACCGGAAGCGGCAAGGTCTACGGATTCAGCCGGTGGCAGGTGAACAAGCGAGCACCGTCCCTGTGCCGCAACTGCGCATTGAAAGATGCGTGCCCCATCGAGAATTGGCCCGACGACGAGCTCGGCCCGGCGGTCGACGGTCCCGACCTGAACAAGGCACCGATTCCCGCCGGCCCCGCCCATGCGGAAGGCACTGGCGCAGAACAGGTGTGGATAACGGCAGAGTCACTCGGCACCGCAGACCCGGCACTGGCCGCCGACACCGATCGACCCGCGGTGTTCGTCTTCGACGAGCCGCTCCTGCGGAAACTCAGGCTCTCCGGCAAGAGGCTGGTCTTGCTCGCCGAGACGCTCGGTGAGATCGCGTCGACCCGCCCGTTGGAGGTACGTCGCGGCAGAGTGTCCGACGAGCTCTCCGGACGCTCCTTGGCTACCACCTGGGCACCCGTTCCCGGCTTCTCCCGCATCGCCGACGCCATAGCCCCGGTCGAGTTGCATCCGTGGCCGTGGCTGTTCCGACCGACCGCATCCTCGGTACGGTCGTTCAGCGCGTGGCGACGCAGTCATTGAACGGCGGTCCTCGACCGGAGCTATCTCCGCAGCACCGAAATCCGGCCTTCTTCACTGCTGACCGATACCGACCTCGGAGAACTCGGATCGTCGACGACGTCGATCTCGACATCTCCCTTCTCCGACGTCGCCTCGACGTCGTACAAATCGGCCGGCGGGAGTTCGATCATGCTGTCGCCCTGCATGTTCTGCACACGTAACGAATCCGGCGGCAGCCTGGAATCAACGGCGACCCGACCGAACGTCGTGTCCACCTCCAGTGCCGACACGGCCGCATCGGTGATGTCCACGTCGCCGAATCGTGTTGTTATGTTCAGGGTTCCGGCAGATCCCCGAGAGATCACCGAACCCGCCGAGGTGGACACCGATGTCTGCGCGTCGACGTCGACGAGCTCGACATCGGCTGTGGTGCCATCGATATCGAGTGTCAGGCCCGACGGTATCCGTAGTTCGAGACCTATGTCGCAACTGCTGCGCTTCCGGTAGGAGCATTCCACAGCGATGTTCGACCCGTCGTCACTGATGTCGATGGTCGGAGTGTCGCCTCGATAGGAACCGTCGGCCCGCACGTGCACCTCCGAGTCGGGACTCATGGACACCGACACGTGGGCGAATCCGGTCGTGAGCGAGAGATTCTTCCCGGTGATCGCTGCGTCGGTGGCGTAGTCGAACGACTGCATCTTGGGCATGGTGAAGCCGTAGGCAATCGTGGCCGTCGTCGCCGCGCCCGCCACGCCCACGACAGCTATGGCGATCGACACCGCAACGACGTTGCGCCACAATGACTTCTTCACTGAATCGCTCCCAGATATCGTAGGACGGCCATGACGCGGCGGTGATCGGCACTGTCTCCGAGTAGACCGAGCTTGGCGAATATGTTTCCGATGTGCTTCTCCACGGCAGCTTGACCGACCACCAATGCAGCGGCGATTCCGGCGTTCGACTTGCCTTCGGCCATGGCGGTCAACACGTCCCGCTCCCGCGGAGTCAGCGAATCGAGTGGATCCGACCGTGGGGCCCGCGCCAGGATCTGCTGCACCACTTCGGGATCGATGACGGTTCCACCGGTCGCAACGGTCCGCACGGCATCGGCGAACTCGTCCACGTCGGCCACCCGGTCTTTCAACAGGTATCCGACGCCGTCCGTGCTCTGCCGGATGAGTTCGGCTGCGTACCGTTCCTCCACGTACTGAGAGAGCACGAGAACTCCTACAGCGGGCCACCGTTGGCGAATGACCAGCGCTGCGCGCAGACCTTCGTCCAGGAAGGTCGGCGGCATGCGTACGTCGATCACGCACTCGTCGGGAAGCGGATCGGCAGCGGACATGGCCGCGAGCAGTTCCGACGCATCGGACACCTTCCCGATCACGTCTGCTCCGGTATCGATCAGCAGGCGAGCCACACCCTCTCGCAACAGAACCGAATCGTCGGCGATGATCACTCGCACGGGATGCTCACCTCGAGCCGCGTCGGGCCGCCGGACGGCGACGTGATGGACATGGTTCCGTCGATTCCGCTGAGCCTGTCCTCGAGCCCGGCCAGACCGCCCCCCGGTGCCGGATGCGCTCCCCCACAACCGTCGTCGACCACCGTCACTCGCACGGCGGACTCGACTTTCGAGACATCGACTCGGACGTGGGCGGCCTTCGCGTGCTTGCTCACGTTGGTCAGGGCCTCGGAGACGACGAAGTAGACCGTCGACTCGACCGTCGCGTCCGGGCGTCGATCACCGGAGAGGGCGGGGTCGATACGAACAGTGACCGGTACAGCACACAACGCCGCGACGGACGACAGAGCGGCGTCGAGACCGCGGTCGGTCAGAATCGGCGGGTGCAGACCGCGCGTGAGGGTACGGATCTCGCCGATCGCGTTCTTGGCCTCCCGGTGGGCATCGTCGAGCAGGCCTTTCAGTACCGCATCGTCCGTCGCCGAGGCGCGCGACTTGGCCTGCCCCAGTGACATTGCCACCGATACCAAACGCTGCTGGGCCCCGTCGTGCAGATCGCGTTCGATGCGGCGGCGTTCGGCATCGGCAGCGTCGACGACGCGAGCACGACTCACCGTCAATTCGTCGACCCGCCTACTGGATTCGGATCGGCCGAGAAGGGCTGCGGCACTCCACCAGTCGAGCCGCGCCAGAGCTGTGAGCAGCAGTGGAACCCCCGCGACGAAGGTCACCAGCGAGGCGAAGCCGACCAGCGCGACGAACGGATAGCCCACCCGATCTCCGATTTCGAGCTGATTACCGACCGGGTTCGTCACGATCCAGGCGACCGGTGCCGCCGCCAGAACCGGCAGGACCACGAACAGCGCCGGCAGCAAGAACAGCAGAACGGCCGAGACCGGAATCCGAAGGAGCCAGTAGCAGAACGACTTCCACAATCCGATATCGCGGAGGCACCAGATGAACCTGCGCCAACTGGTCGGGTACACGGTCGGTTCTGGGCCCTCGATGGAAATTCCACCGGTGAAACCGATTCCGGCACGCACTGCACGGTCCATCCACCGGAGCGCCACTATCGTCAGCGCGAAGACGAGCACACCACTGAGCGCAAACGGCAATGCGCACACCGCGAGTACCAGCAGTCCCAGGATCATCCAGCCGCCGAGCCCGGCGACCGTCGATGCCAGCAGCGACGCCACCACCAGCCACCAGTTCGGCGAGATCCATGCCCTGAGCGGATTCAGGGGAATCGGTAGTGCCTCGTTCATGCGGATCAGCCTAAGTCGGGTGTCGTCGGCTTGTCGGCACTGTGAACCCACGGCCCGAGGTAGGGCTGGCCCTACCGTCGGTCCGTGGGTCGATCGTGGTGTTTTCCGCGGTCCGGACGACGAGATTCGACAGGTATGAACCTGAACATCCTCGATGTGGACCGGTTGTCGTCCGTGCCCGTGTGGGTCGTCTTTGCCGTCGTCTTCGTACTGCTGGCATTCGAGTCCGCGTCGTTGCTCGGTCTTTTCACACCGGGAAACAGCGTGCCGATCACGCTCGGGGTGCTGACGTCGATCGGTGTGGTGCCGTGGCTGCCTGCCGTCGTCACCGCGGCGGTGGCGTCGAGCATGGGTGCGCAGTGGGCGTTCTGGCACAGTCGCCGCACCGGCACCGTGTTGGGTCTCGGACGAGCTGAGTCGGCTCTGCCTGCCGCGGTGATGAGGGTCGTCCTCGGGCTGACCACACAGGCGCGATCGAGGCCACGCGCGGTCGCCATCGTCGGACACCTCATCGGGGGTATCCGCACCATCACGCCCCGGCTGGTCGCGACGTCCTCACTGCGGCACCGCGAGTACACGGCGCTCAGCCTGCTGGCCGCAGTCGTGTGGGCGGGTGTACTGGTGTCGGTCGGAGCGTGGCTGGGTGACCGGACGGTCATCAGGACCGCGCTCGGATACGCCTGGATTCCGGCTCTGACCATCATGGCTGCTACCCAGCTCAGGCGTCGAACACGCTCGTCTTCTCCCGAACTTGTCGGAGCCCGGTGATATCAAGGAGGTAGAGAGATACGACAGAAAGGGATTCGCATGTCCGCACGCTTCGATACCTGCAACGGCACACTCGTGATCCACGCGGTCGGCGGTGCGGAGTGCACGGAGCCGGACTGCGTGGATCTCGAGTACGTACGTCACTTCCTGGTGCTCGAATGCGAGGAAGTCACCGGCGGTTGCCAGTGCACCGCCCTCGTGGAGTTCGCTCAGGCGTCCTGACGTCGAACCACCGGCTGCTGCAGTTCGGTCACCCAATTCTCCTGCGGCTGCGGCTCGGACACCAGGTAGAACTCGCGGCAGATGCCAGAGAGTTCGTAGCCGTTCGCCTCTATCCATGCGATGAACTGCTCCCAGGTTTCGCCGATCGTGGCCATCGAACCGTGGTGGACGGTGGTCACCGCGACCTCGACGGGCGGTAGCTCGCGCACCTCGTAGCCCTCACCGCCCACGACCTGGGGTCCCACCTCGAATGCGGCATGCACGGTGACGCCGCTGCCGTCTCCGTCGTCGACGGCCTCGTACATGGCGATGGACGACGGTCCGAACGTTACGCCGTGCCCGGCGAGTGTCCGGGCGAGCCGGGCGTACATCGGACCGATGATCGGTCCGATGTTCTGGGGGCCGAAGCCAGCGGCGGTCTCGGTGAGAACGGCAATACGGGTGGCCGGCAACGACTTGGTATCCACGGTGATCATCGAAATCCCTTCGGTGTGGGAGAGTCGCGCTTCGATGCGGCGCAGGCGAGCGGCGTCGAGATCGAGCCGACGAGCGACATCATCGCGCTTGGCCGTGAGCATCTCGCGTAGCCGATCGTCATCGACCTGGCCGTGCACGATCTGTGTCACCTCGTCGAGCCTGAACCCGAGGTCCTTGAACATCAGAATGCGTCCCAGAACTTCGAACTGCGAACCGTCGTACGAGCGATAGCCCGTGAACGGATCAACCCGCGCCGGCGTCAACAACCCGATCTCGTCGTAATGCCGAAGCATACGAACCGACACCCGGCCGATCGATGCGAACTCTCCAATGCTGAACATGACCCTCCGAGGTTCTCGTCTCACACAGTGTGAGGGTCAAGCGCAGAAAGTTGGGTGCACTCGACCTTCACAGCACGGGAATCCGGAAACGAACCACCGACCCGATGCAGTCGACTTTCTCGCCTCCGGCACGCTCCAGAGTCGCTATCGAGGCCGCGTCACCTGGCCACCGGTCAGGCCGAGAGCCGGCTGCGGCGGCAGGGTGAAGCCACAGGACTGCTGTACGGTGCCCGGTTCGATGGGCAGATCGGTACGACGGCACTGCCCGGTGGACGTGGCCGTGAGCGCAGGCGTGACGCCGTAGCTGGTGATGCTCAGCGATGCGCCGAAATCCGGAGTCGACGGGTTCTGATAGCAGATCGATGCGGTGGCCGCCACGTCCGCGGACGGCTCGGTCGATGCCGCGCCGGTGGCGGCGTCCACGGAGACGGCGTGGATCTCGGTGGTGCGCACGCCACCCGGGCATGCGGGAGTGCTTCCGGTCGAAACCGAGTTCACCTCGCGTCCGACGCTGTACTTCACCGACCCGGTCGGTTGCGGTGTTCCTGCAACGGGTTCCGGCACAGGGGCAGTGCCGTCACCGAGTGTGTAGAGGGTCCACAGCGAGCCGGTGCGACCGTCCGGCAGGCGAAGCGGATTGGCGATCGAGTTGCTGGTCGCGACGCCGTCGACCACCCCGGATTCGTTGGGGTTCACTCGCATCACACAATCGACGGCCGCGCGTCCGGGCGAACCGATCATGAACTCGAGCCCGCACGGGCCGTACATGGAGAGCGTGCCGAGGCCGGGAGCCGTCAGAGCACCCCACTGATCCAGGAAGGCCTGGCCGTCGAGCAGGGGTCCGTCGCACACGTAGATCGGTCCGACGTTCTGGGCCGTCGGGTTCTGCAGGAAGCCCGTCGACGGGTCGTTGGTGAAGGTGTACATCCGTGCGTCGAGCCGTTCCACCACGGTCAGCGAACGCGGGGTGCCGAAGTAGTCGTTGCACGCAGCGTTGTCCTCGGCGGTGGGGCGCTGACCACTGTCGACGGTACGGAAGACGCTGAAGGTGCCCGGTCCGTCGTCGATGGACCCCATGATGGTGGCCGGTGCCGGGCTCGGCGCAGGATCCGCCGAGACCGTGGCGATCGGACACAACGCGACCGCCACTGCAGACACCACGACGCCGCGCAACCACTTCTTCGACACGTGTTCCCCCGGAACATCTGGATCCGCAATCGGTGCAGATCGGACTCACCCCGCCGAGGACAGTAGCGCAACAGACGTTGAGACGCGAGAGTTGGAGGACCACAGCGGTAGCTGAGACTTCGCCGGAAACTTCCAACCCGGCGGTACGACACGGCTAGGGTTCGACCTGCGCACTCACCGACCGAGGAGAGACTTCATGAACAAGCGTCTGGCATCGTATTCGGTTGCAGTACTTGCTGCTTCCACATTCTTCGTGGCCCAACCCACCGGTGTGGCGAACGCTGCCCCGTGCTCGGATGTCGACGTGGCCTTCGCCCGTGGAACCGCGGAGTTCCCCGGCCTCGGTATCACCGGCGGGCCGTTCGTCGATCGGCTGAAGTCGGAGTTGTCGGACCGCTCGATCAGTACGTACGCGGTGAACTACGCGGCCGACGTCACACAGGCCAGCGCCGGACCGGGATCTCGGGACCTCGTCGAACACCTCACGTCCGTCGCAGCGTCGTGCCCGTCGACGACGTTCGTGATCGGGGGATACTCACAAGGGGCCACCGTGGTGACCAACGCTGTGGGTCTGCGGACCAGCAGCAGCAACACCGGAGCCGTCATCCCGGCGGAGATCGCCGACCGCATCGACGCGGTGGTGGTGTTCGGCAACCCGCTCGGGCTCCGCGGCAGCAAGATCGAGACCGCCAGCGCCACGTACGGCCCGCGCACGCAGAGTTTCTGCACGGTCGGCGACCCGGTGTGCCAGATCGGCGGCTTCGATGTTCTCGCGCACCTTCGGTACGCAATCGACGGATCCACCACCGCCGGTGCCCAATTCGCAGCGGCTCGAGTTCGTAGCTGACCCGATCTCAGCGGCGCAGGTTCAATCCCGTCGTGGTCGAGAAGTAGTGGGCCGCCTCGGCGCGAGGGGCGATGCGGAGGACATCGCCCTGCGACGGGGTAGCGATGTCGGGGATTCGCGCGATGATCTGCGCCCCGACGGTACCGAGGTTCGACGCGTCCTCGACGGTCCGGCCGTAGATGTAGGCGTCCGCGCCGAGTTCCTCGACGACGTCGACGACGATGTCGGTACCGGAGTCGGAAAGCGTCCACGCTTCCGGTCGGACGCCCATCGTGACGCGGCTGCCGTCGATTCGATCGGAGATCGTGCGCTCGATGGGCACCGACAGCGATCCGAGCTTCGCGGCACCGGCGACGACGTCCACCTCGAACAGATTCATCGCGGGCGATCCGATGAATCCTGCGACGAATGCGTTGACCGGGTGCTCGTAGAGCTCCTTGGGGCTGGCGCACTGTTGCAGCACACCGGCTTTCATGATGGCGACGCGATCACCCATGGTCATGGCTTCGACCTGATCGTGGGTGACGTACACGGTGGTGGTGCCGAGCCTGCGCTGCAGCAACGAGATCTGAGTGCGGGTCTGCACGCGGAGTTTGGCATCGAGGTTGGACAGCGGCTCGTCCATGAGGAACACCTGCGGGTTGCGCACGATCGCGCGGCCCATCGCGACGCGCTGCCGCTGACCACCGGAGAGCGCCTTGGGTTTACGGCCCAGGTAGTCGGTGAGATCGAGGATCTTCGCAGCCTCCTCGACGCGTCGGCCCACCTCGGCCTTGTCCATTCCGGCGATCTGCAGCGCGAAACCCATGTTCTTGGCGACGGTCATGTGCGGGTACAGCGCGTAATTCTGGAACACCATCGCGATGTCGCGTTCCTTGGGCGCAAGTGACGTGACATCCCGGTCGCCGATCTTGATGGCACCGTAGTCGACGTCCTCCAGACCGGCGAGCATCCGCAGTGAGGTGGACTTACCGCAACCGGAAGGCCCGACGAGCACCAGGAATTCGCCGTCCTCGATGGCGAGGTCCAGCGATTCGACTGCCGCGACGTCCGATCCCGGGTAGAGCTTGGTGGCTCCTTCGTACGTGACCTGTGCCATGGGAGTGCTCCTTTGTATGGGTTAGAAGAATCGATGTGCGGAGCCGGCGGGCTCGGCAGTGAGAAAGGTGGGTTCCGGCAGCACGGATCGTGTTGCACTGTAGGCGATCTCGTTCGCCACGGTCTCGACGAGTTCCGAGGGCACCAGCGCAATGGCCGAGCCGCCGAATCCGCCGCCCGTCATCCGAGCGCCGTACGCGCCTGCCCGCAGGGCCGCGTCGACTGCGCTGTCGAGTTCGGGAGAACTGACCTCGTAGTCGTCACGCAACGACCTGTGCGACGCGGTCATCAGCTCACCGAGTTCGGCACCTGCGGCACCGCGGTCGAGGAGTTCGGCAGCCTGCTCCACGCGCCCGATTTCACTGATGACGTGGCTGACTCGGGCGATCAACGTCTCGTCGCCGAGTCCCGAGACCGCCCGCTCGAGATCCAGACCTCGTAACGTCGTCACCCCCAACTCGGCGTACGCCGTATCCAAGGCGGCGCGCCGGGCTCCGTACTGACCGTCGACCAGACGGTGCGGGGCGTTGGTGTCGATCACCAGCAAGCGCGTTCCCGACGTGGCCAGATCGAGGGGGATCTGACGCGTCGAACCGTCCAGGCAGTCGAGCAGCAGCGCGTGTCCCACCTCGGCCGACATCGCGATGTTCTGATCCATGCCGCCCGTCGACGCGCCGGCGATCTCGTTCTCGGCGCGAATACTGGCGTCGATCAGCACCTTTCGGTCGAGCCGAAGACCGAACAGATCGTCGAGCGCGAGGGCGAACGAGCATTCCAGCGCCGCCGAGCTCGACAGCCCCGAACCCACCGGCACCGAGGAATGCACGGCCACGTCGACTCCGCCGACTCCATGCTCACCGAGAGCCCAGGACACTCCCGCCACATAAGCCGCCCAACCCGACGGGGTGCCCGGACCGATCTCGTCGAGCTCTCCGGTCCACGACTGCTCGGTGTGCGTCGACACGGCCCGCACGGTCGTGTCCTCGCGGCGACGCACTGCAACCGCGGTGGCATACGGCAGCGCGAAGGGCAACACCAGTCCCCCCGCGTAATCGATGTGTTCGCCGATGAGGTTGACGCGACCCGGAGCGATCCAGACGCCGTCGGGTTCACCGCCAAGTGCACTGCGGAACAGCGCGGCGGCACCGTCGGCGAGATCCTCGTCGGCAATCACGTCGAGCCAGTTCACGCGAGCACCTCGCGCATCCGGTCTGCGATCCGCTCGGGAGTGGTGTCGTTGATCCAGGCTCCCATCGCAGATTCCGATCCGGCGAGGAACTTCATCCGACCGGGTGAGCGCATCATCGAGAACAGTTGCAGATGCAGGCGTCCCAGTTCGCGATCTGCTCCGACAGGGGCCTGGTGCCACGCCGCGATGTACGGCACCTCGTCGACGCCCTCGAAGAACGCGTCGACTCCACGCAACAGATCCCGATAGACCACGGCCAGCTCGTCCCGCTCGGCACCGCTCAACTCGGCGAGATCTGCAACGTCGCGACGCGGAGCGAGATGTACCTCGACCGGCCACCGCGATGCTGCAGGCACGTATGCAACCCAATGCTCGGCATCGACGACGATGCGTCGCCCCGAACGCAGCTCGGCGGCCAGCACATCGGCCAGCAGAACCCGGCCCGTTCTCTCGAAGTGCTTGCGAGACTGACGAATCAGCGCATCGGTGCGCGGCGGCAGGTACGGGTACGCGTAGATCTGACCGTGCGGGTGGGTCAGGGTGACGCCGATCTCCTTACCCCGGTTCTCGAAGCAGAACACCTGCTGGACACCGGGGATCGCGGACAATGCGGTGGTGCGATCGGCCCAGACGTCGATGATGGTGCGGACTCGAGAGAGCTCCAGCGCGACGAAGGATGTATCGGGGTCACTCGCGAAGCAGATCACCTCGCACCGCCCGGTGCCGGGGGCCATCGGCCACAGCGCTTCGCCGTCCACCTCGCTCGGAAGTGATTGCTGCGCTGCCGTTTCGGACAGGGACGGGAAGCGGTTCTCGAACACCACCACGTCGTAGTCGGCCGCCGGAATCTCCGTGGCCGGACGGTCCGGTCGGCTCGGTGCCAACGGCGACGCGTCGGCCGGCGGCAGGAACGTGCGGTCCATTCGCTGCGCCGCGATGACGATCCACTCCCCGGTGAGGACGTCGAATCGCATCTGCGACTGGGACATCGACGGTGAGAGGGCCCGGGTATCGACCAGATCGCGGGTGGCTCCACCGGAGAGATAGGGCTCGGTGTCGTCGTAGTAGATCAGCTCACGGCCGTCGGCCAGAGTGGTCGACGTCTTGCGCATCGAATGCGTCGTGGCGTCATGCGCGGTCATCGAGTGCTCGTTCCTCGTTCGTGTCGGGGGTGTGCTCTCCGGCGATCACCACGTCGTCGACCGTCTCGGACAACGCCTCGTGAACGCCGGGGTCGAGTCCGGCATCGGTGACGAACACGTCCACGCGCGAGAGCGGGATGGTGTTGGCCAGTGCGCGAACACCCCACTTGGTGTGGTCGGCGAGCACGATGACGCGACGAGACGACGCGACCAGCGCCTGGTTGGTCTGTGCTTCCATGAGATTGGGGCAGGTGAGCCCGGATTCGATGTCCACACCGTGTGTTCCGAGAAACAGCATGTCCATGTGAATACTCTGCAGGGCACTGACCGTGAGCGGTCCGACGAGCGCGTAGGACGGCGTGCGCTGTCCGCCGGTGAGCAACACCGTCTGATCCGACCGCCCACCGGTGTGGAAGACCTCGGCGACAGGCAGCGAATTGGTGACGACGGTGATGTCCGGAACGTCGAGGAGTTCCTGTGCGAGTGCATGCGTCGTGGTGCCACCGGAGATGCCGATGGAGGTCCCGGGCCGCACGAATCGTGCAGCGGCACGGGCGATGGCCGCCTTGGCATCGCGATCGAGTTCGGACTTGGCCGAGAACCCCGGCTCGAAGACGCTCGCCGATCGCGGCAGCGTCACGCCGCCGTGCACCCGCTCGACCAGACCGCGGGCGACGAGCTCGTTGACGTCGCGTCGAATGGTCATGTCCGACACCGACAGTGCAGCACCGAGATCCGCGACCTTGACCGCACCCTCGGCCGTCACCTGGTCCAGGATCTTCTGCTGACGCTGGTGGGCGAGCATCAGCGGTTCTCGGCGATCACGGCACTGCCGCCTGCGGCCAGGATGAGTTCACCGTCGATCTGTGCGCCGCCGACAAGATCGGTACCCGAGGCGGGCACGCTGACCTTGTCGGTTCCGTGGTTGAGCACGAAGAGCCAGGACTGCTCCCCTGCCGACCGTCGGACGATCTCCACATCCGATCCGAAATCGCGTCGGGTGTCGATTCCGGCTGCGGCGCAGAGCTTGTCGGCGAGCGTGGCCCAACCTGCCGCGTCGGGCACGGTGGCGGCGTACCAGGCGGCACCGGTGCCGACAGTGCGTTTGGTCAGCGCGGGAACGCCGCGCAGATGCCCCCGGGTATGGCGCGCCAGCACATCGACGTCCTCGGTCGTGGTGAGGTATTCGCTCCAGATCTCACCGACGGTCTCGTCGTCGAGACTCAGCGTCTCGCCGTCGGCGAGCGGGAAGAATTCCTCGACTCGGACGCCGAGCAGCTCGCGGAATGCGCCCGGGTAGCCGCCGAGTCGCACGTGGTCGTCCTCGTCGGCGATTCCCGAGAATGCGGTGACCAGTACCTGCGCGCCGGCATCGGCCGCGTCGGCTATCCGCGCGGCGGTCTCGTCGCTGCACAGGTACAGAGCCGGAACCACGACGATGTCGTAGCCACTGAGGTCCGTGGACGACGGAACGACGTCTACGGTCACGCCGGCGGAGGTGAAGCCGCGATGTGCGCGTCGGGCAATCTCCATGGGCTGCATCGCCATCGACGGATGGCCCTCCTGCTCGCACGCCCATTGCGATGCCCAGTCGAAGAGCACGGCGACCCGGGCATCGACGGTGCTTCCTGCCACAGGGGCCATACGACGCAGCGCAGCGCCGAGCTCGACGACCTCACGCCACCGCGCGGAGTCCTCACCGGCATGCGGCACCAGTGCGGAATGGAACTTCTCGGCCCCGGCCTTGGAGGCACGGAACTGGAAGTACGCGATGCCGTCTGCGCCTCGGGCCATGTGCGCCAGGGAGTTTCGCATCATCTCACCGGGCATCTTGGCCCGGTTGATGTGCTGCCAGTTGACCGCGCTGGTGGAATGCTCCATCAACAACCAGGGTCGACGGCCGGCGACGCCGCGGGTCAGGTCGGCGGAGAACGACAGCTTGTGATGCGCTGCCGCGTCACCGGTTTCGGGGCCGACGAGGTAGTGGTCGGTCGAGACAATGTCCTGCTCGGGGGCCCAGGACGCGTAGTCCATGTTGCCTGCGAGCGCGGGGCCCTGGCCCATGCCGACCATGAAGTTCGTGGTGACCGGGACGTTCGGGGTGATGCGGTTCAGCAGGGCCTTCTCGGCGCGGTACTGCTCGAGGAGAGCGTCGGAGCAGAAGCGGCGCCAGTCGAGCTGGTGCGTCGGGTTGCCGAAAGTGGTGCTCACCGACGGGGGAACGATCTCGTCCCAGTCGCTGTAGCGCTGGCTCCAGAAGTCGGTTCCCCAGGCGGTGTTGAGGGTCTCGAGGTCGATGTACCTGGCGCTGAGCCATTCTCGGAATGCATGGGCACTGTCGTCGGAGTAGCACAGTGCGTTGTGGCAGCCGAGTTCGTTGGAGACGTGCCACATCGCCAGTGCTGGGTGCTCACCGTAGCGATGCGCCATCTTCTCGACCAGCACGAGCGAATGTTCGCGGTACACAGCAGAACTGGGGCTCCACGTCTGACGGCTTCCGATGGCGTAGCGGTAGCCGCGCTCGTCCACCGGGCGCATCTGCGGGTAGGCGGTGGCCAACCACGGCGGGGGCGAGGCCGTCGCCGTGGCGAGGTCGACGCGGATATCGCCCTCGTGCATCAGATCCATGACTCGGTCGAGCCACTCGAAGTCCCACGTCGACGCGGTCGGCTGCAGACGCGCCCAGGAGAAGACACCGACGGTCACGAAGTCGACGCCGGCCTCGTGCATCAGCTCGACGTCACGTCGCCAGACGTCCTCGGGCCACTGCTCGGGGTTGTAGTCGCCGCCGAAGGAGATTCCCTGGGTCGGCCAGGTGCTGCGTCGCGCTGTGTCCATGCTCACAATATGAACGAGCAGTTCTCAGATGTCAACATGAATGAACATTTTCTTACTGATGCTGGTGAGCGGGCCTAGAAGGGCTTGACAGACGCCCTCGCGTCGTGCTTCTGTAACCTGCATCACCCCGGATGGTCAGAGAAACGACGCGGAACCTACCGCGAATATGTTCACTTCTGATCGTTATCGATACTTCTCGTCGAAGGACTTCCATGAACCCACACGAGTGGCCGCGCACGTGGCAGCCGTCACGACGCGATTTCCTGCGGTCCGCGCTCGTCGCCGCGGGTGCGATCACCGCCGGTGGCGTGCTGTCGTCGTGCTCGAACAGCGTCGACCCGAACGTCACCACGCTCGGGTCACGATTGTCCGACCCCAACTCCAAGCTGGGTGTCGAGGACTTCGTCGCGATGTATCGACAGCAGACCGGGCGACAGCTCGCCGTCAACACCGTCGACTCGACGTCGTTCCAGGAGAACGTCAACAACTACCTCCAGGGCACGCCCGACGACGTCGTCACCTGGATGGGCGGCTATCGGGTGAAGTACTTCGCCGAAAAGGGGTTGGTGGAGGATCTGTCGCCGATCTGGGCGAACCACGGCGGTGGCTTCAACGACAGCTTCCGCGAGAACTCGACCGGCATGGACGGCAAGCAGTACCTGATCCCGTTCTTCTACTACCCATGGGCGGTGTTCTACCGGCCGAGCCTGTGGGCCGAGCGCGGGTACGAGCCCCCGGCGACCTACGACCAGTGGGTAGCGCTGAGCAAGCAGATGCAGGCCGACGGCCTCACCCCGATCGGCTTCGGGGCCCGCGACGGGTGGCCACCGTTCGGAACGTTCGACTATCTGAATCTGCGGCTCAACGGCGTCGAGTTCCACCGAACCCTGCTCGCCGGAGACGTGAGCTGGACCGACAATCGCGTGCGTTCCGTGTTCGACACCTGGCGTGAACTGCTGCCCTTCCACCAGCCGCAGCCGCTGGGCCGCAAGATCGCCGATGCGCAGATGGCGCTGCTGAACAAGAGCGTCGGGTCGCTCGTCGCCGGCATGTTCGTGGCGCAGAGCTTCCCCGCCGGTGCCGAGCGCGACGATCTGGACTTCTTCACCTTCCCCGAACTCGATTCAGCCGTAGGAACATCCACGGTCGAGGCACCGATGGACGGGTTCATGATGCGCACCGACCCGCGCAACCGGCCCGGAGCCGAGGACTTCCTCACCTACATGACCGGCCCCGACCCTGCCGTCGCATACGCGAAGCAGGATCCGCAGGCCATTCCCGCTCACCGTGACGCCGACCTGTCGAGTTTCCCTGCGCTGGTGCGCAAATCGGCTGATCTGGTGCAGAACGCCGAGGAGATCACCCAGTTCTTCGACCGCGATACCCGTCCCGATTTCGCCTCGATCGTCATGATCCCGGCCCTACAACAGTTCATCGGCAACCCCAACGATGTCGACGGCCTGGTACGCAGTATCGAACGCCAGAAGTCGGCGGTGTTCGGAACATGATCGTGCGCAGTGCGATTCGGACCCCATCATCCACTCGACATCGAGATCAGGTAATGCCATGACCGCACCCGAACGGGTCAAGTCGCCGAAGATTCGGCGCAGTGTTCGCGAGAAGTGGACCATCGCGCTCATGCTCGGAGTCCCCGCGCTGATCGTCATCGGTCTCGTCTGGATTCCGACGATCTTCACGGTGATCCTGTCCTTCGCCCGCTGGGACGGCATCGGCGGCACATCGAGCATCGAATGGATCGGCACTCGGAACTACGTCGATGCCGTCGAGGCCTACCCACCGTTCCAACAGGCCCTGCACAACAACGTGCTCTGGCTGGTGTTCCTGTTCCTCGTCCCCACCGTCATCGGCATCCTGCTGGCGATCCTTCTGGACAAGAACCTCAAAGGGTCTCGGCTCTACCAGAGCATCTTCTACATTCCCGTGGTGCTGTCGATGGCTCTCATCGGCTTCATCTGGCAGCTCATCTACTCCACCGAGGGCGGCGTCCTCAACAGCCTGCTGGGCACCGACGTCGACTGGCTCGGCGACCCGGACATCAACATCTGGGCCGTGATGGTCGCCGCCGGGTGGCGTCACACCGGCTACATCATGCTCTTGTACTTGGCCGGCCTCAAGGCCATCGATCCATCCGTCCGCGAAGCCGCGGTGATGGACGGTGCCGGGCCGATCCGCACGTTCTTCAGCGTCATCTTCCCGCTGATGAAGAACACCAATCTGCTCATCGTCGTCATCACCGTCATCGAGGCACTGCGCGCCTTCGACCTGGTCTGGGTGATCAACAGGGGCAGAAACGGTTTGGAACTGATATCGGCGTTGGTCACCGCCAACGTCGTCGGTGAAGCAGGCCGCATCGGCTTCGGCTCGGCCCTGGCGACCGTCATGCTTCTCATCTCTCTCGTCTTCATCGCCCTGTACCTCGCCATCGTTCTTCGGAGCAAAGACTGATGACCACTTCACTCACCCGCACAGCACCGCCCGAGCGCGATCCGTTGACCCGCAACCGCGCCGCCGTCGCCAACCGTCGGCGCGCCGGCACCGCCCAGATCGCCATCTACGTGCTGTTGACCGTCATGGCGCTCGTCTGGATGTTCCCGCTCGTGTGGGCGGTGTACAACTCGTTCCGCGACTACGACTACGTGTTGCTCAACGGATACCTGTCCGTCGGCGGTTATACGTTCAGCAACTACATCGACTCGTGGCAGATCGGCGGAATCCCGCACTACTTCTTCAACTCGCTGATCATCACCGTGCCGTCGGTACTGCTCATCCTGTTCTTCGGCTCGATGGCGGCATTCATCCTGGCCCGCTTCAGCTGGAAGTTCAACATCTTCATGCTCGCGGTGTTCATCGCAGGCAACCTGCTGCCCCAGCAGACATTGCTCACGCCACTGTTCCGTCTGTACAACGCAATTCCCGTTCCGTACTGGATGAGTTCGTCGGGTTCGCTGTACGACAGCTACTGGGGTCTGATCATCGTGCACGTCGCGTTCCAGACCGGATTCTGCGTGTTCGTGCTGAGCAATTACATGAAAACAGTTCCGCACGAGCTGCTCGAGGCCGCCACCGTCGACGGAGCGAGTCTGTTCCGCCAGTACTGGCAGGTGGTCATGCCGCTGTGCCGTCCCGCGCTGGCTGCACTCGCGACACTGATGGTGACATGGATCTACAACGACTTCTTCTGGGCTCTGGCCCTGATGGTCAGTGGCGACAAGCTCCCGGTGACGACGGCGCTGCAGAATCTGCAGGGTAGCTTCTTCACCGACACCAATCTGCTCGCCGCGGGCTCGGTGCTGGTGGCTCTACCGACAGTGCTCGTATTCGTTGCGCTGCAACGCCATTTCGTATCCGGTCTGACGATGGGTGCCAACAAGTGAGTTTTTCCGTCCTTCGCCGTGACGGTGTCATGGTGATTCTCGGCCCGTCGTCCTTCGCCGTTCCGGCCGTGCTGCATTGGGGTACCGATCTGGGCGAGCTGTCCGAGAACGACCTGACCGAGCTGCGCAGGGCCGCGATCCCCGCTGTCCCGCATTCGAGCGTGGATGTGCCCCGGTGGCTCACCCTCGCACCCGGCAGCGACGACGCCTGGCAGGGCACACCGGCTCTGGCATTGCACCGCAATGGGTCGGTGCAGTACCCACGGTGGGGCGACGTCGCTGTTCGCGCCGACGACTTCCGTTGTGAGGTCGAGGCGTCCGACTCCGAGTTGGGAATCGCGTGGTCGATCGAGTTGTCGTTGGAGATCGGTGGCTCACTGCGAGTGCAGCAGAGTGTTCGCAACGTTTCGAATGGACCCTTGACCGTCGACGGTGTCGTGACGCTGATGCCGTTGCCGGACAGTGCAACCGAACTACTCGACCTGACGGGACGGCACTGCCGCGAACGCACCCCCCAGCGGCGACGGTTCGATCACGGCTCGACCGTGCGCACCTCACGACGCGGTAGAACCGGGCACGACGCCACCCTGGTTCTCACCGCCGGTAGTGAAGGCTTCGGCTTTCGCACTGGCGAGGTATGGGGTGCACATGTCGCCTGGAGCGGCGATCACCTGCATCTGGCCGAGCGTCTACCCGAGCGGGCCGGCCAGGCCTCAGGAGTGTTGGGTGGCGGAGAGCTGCTGGCACCCGGCGAGGTGATACTCCAGGACGGCGACACCTACACGACACCGTGGGTGCACTTCGTGTATTCCGATGCAGGGCTGGATGGTTCGGCGCAGTCGCTGCACCGATGGATGCGATCCCGACCCGCACATCCCACTTCGCCGCGACCGGTGGTGTTGAACGTGTGGGAAGGGGTCTACTTCGATCACGATCTCACCCGACTCCGCGGGATCGCCGACGTCGCCGCGCACGTAGGCGTCGAACGATTCGTGCTCGACGACGGATGGTTCCGACACCGCCGCGACGATCGAGCCGGCCTCGGCGACTGGCAGGTGGACGAGGGCGTCTGGCCCAACGGACTGGCACCGCTGTTCGATCACGTTCGTGAACTCGGTATGAGTCCAGGACTGTGGTTCGAGCCCGAGATGGTCAACCTGGATTCCGACATCGCTCGGGCGCATCCGGATTGGCTGCTCGCGGCACCCGGGCGACTACCCCTCGAATGGCGTCACCAGCACGTGCTCGATCTGACCCGCCCGGAGGTGTTCGAGTATCTGCTCTCGGCCCTCGATACCGTGCTGACGAACGAGCGGCCCGACTACGTGAAGTGGGACCACAACCGGGACCTGATGCTGGCGGTCGATTCCGACGGACGCGCTGCGGTGCATGCCCAGACCTCGGCGTTCTATCGGCTGTTGGACGCGTTGCGTTCGCGGCATCCCCACGTCGAATTCGAGTCCTGTGCATCCGGCGGTGCCCGCATCGACCTCGAGGTCCTCGAACACACCGACCGCGTATGGGCGTCGGACACCAACGATCCACTCGAACGTCAAAGGTTGCAGCGGTGGACGACGCAGTTGCTGCCTCCGGAGCTGATCGGCTCGCACGTCGGTCCGCAGATCGCGCACACGTCCGGTCGGTGGTCGACTCTTCAGTTCCGTTGCTTGACATCACTGTTCGGTCACGCCGGATTGGAGATGGACGTCACCGAGCTGGCGGCGGAAGATCACGAATACCTGCGGTCGTGGACTGCGCTGTACAAGGAATTGCGCGGACTGCTTCACACCGGCAACGTGGTACGCGCCGACCATCCCGACCCGAGTGTCTGGGTGCACGGCGTCGTGGCTGCGGACTGCTCGGAGGCCGCGTACGCAGTGGTGCGAATGGACACCTCGCCCGAGGACCGCACCGATCGGGTTCGGCTTCCGGGCCTCGATCCGGCCGTGCGGTATCGCGTCGAATTCGTTCATGCACTGAGTGATTCCGGCAACGGGATCGAGCTACCACCGTGGATCGCCGACGGCGGAGTGGTCGAGCTGTCGGGTTCGATGCTGGCTCGGGCAGGTGTGGCACTACCGGTGCTGTTCCCGCAGACCGGGGTATTGCTCAGGGTGCAAGCCGTCTGAACTGTGAATCGGCTCCTCAGTTCTGGATTTCCGACTGCGATCAGAGGATGGAATCCGAATCCGAGGAGCCGATTCGCCGCTTCAGTCCCAATTCACCCGGGACGCCATGCTCAGCAGCTTTGCTCGACGCGTTTCGTTCGTTTCGCCCATCCGGGCGATGCGTCCGTAGACGTGAGCTCGGAAGTCGTTGTGGTCATGCAGGTTCTGCTCGGCTGGTCCGGTGCTGATGCAGTTGTGCAGCAGTGCCCGGAGAGTGTCGTACTCCTCTCGGGGCACCGCCGGCCACGAGTTGACGACGAGCCCGGTCAGCTGTTGTCGCTGATGCGCGCGCCTGACCCTGGTCTTGTCGGGATGAATCGTGAAGCCTTCGTCGTGGGCGATCTGAGAAATCAGCCACAGCAGTCTGTCCACGTCGATGTCTGGCCCACCGGAAAACGCCAGATCGTCGGCGTATCGGCTGTAGCGGGCACCGACGGACCGGGCAAGCCCGGTGGCTCGGATATCGAGTGGTCGCGCAGCCAGATTCGCCAACGCAGGTGACGTAGGCGCTCCCTGCGGCAGGTGGGTGGCGCGAAGCCGCGCCGCCGTGGGACGGTCCACGCCGACCAACTCACGTGCCGGGGTCACCGTGGTACAGAGCGCGGCGAGATTCGCCGCGACTGTCCGCGGATATCCCACGGCCTCGAAGATCGCGACCACTCGATCGAATCCGATGGACGGAAAGAAGCGTCGAAGATCCACCGAGATCACCACGTCGCGTTCGGAATGCGACATCGCGAATGTACGCGGACTGCGCGCTTTCGCGAAGCCGTGCGCCGCCGGATGAGCCGGGATCCGATCGAGGATGCGGCGCAGTATTTTTCGTTGAATTTCCCGTAGACGTGGTTTCGGCACCTCGAGCAGTCGGATGCCCTGACGCTTGTCGAGCCGTGCAGATCGATAGTGCTGCAACGGGAACGGCGCAGTGCGAAGCCTGCCCTGCAGATCGGCGAACCATTCGATTTCGGAGATCGTCAGGTCCAGCGACCGCGCGAGCTGACCGGTGGTCTCGTACCGCGGTACCTCGAATCGCCAGGGCTTGTCACTGTTGCGCGTCGGTCTCTGTGACGACACCGACGGCTCCGGAATGAACGGAAGGTCGCGCAGCAGAACGAAAATCGATGCCTCGTCGAACGGCGGACTCGGATACAGATTGATGACCCGATCCGCCAACCACGTCGCTTTGGCCGGGACGAGTGGCTCGAACGCCTCCGCGAGTCCGGATCGCGTCCACTCGGCATCCGCAGCCAGGCGCGCCAGCGTCGCGGCCGCCTGTGGGGTCAATTCGCGTTCGGTCACAGGCGGTCGTCGATCGGATGCAGTGCCGTGGAATTCAACGCCGTGACATGCAACGGCGCGGGGCGACCGAAATCTTTCGTCCTCGGAGCTGCCAAGCACGCGGAGCGTGCAGACCAGCTTCGGACGCAGTGCTCGATTCTCGTGATGTACCCAGGGGTTACCCCTGAGACCGGTCCCGCGGACCAACTCTCGCCCACGCGCCGCTGCATCCCTCCACCATGCCAAAGGGACGCAGATCTGTCAGCGCGTTGCCCGCAGGACCGTCACGGAAGAAGAGACTCGACTTCGCCCATGAGGTCGGAGATCTGCGGCCGAATCTGCTGGTTCACCAGCGTCCACCGCGCGCGACTACCCGCCGATCGACTGCGATTCCGAACGCCGAGGTTCGCAGCGAAGGTACTGGAACCGACA
This sequence comes from Rhodococcus sp. 06-470-2, assembly GCF_002258235.1. Lineage (NCBI taxonomy): Bacteria > Bacillati > Actinomycetota > Actinomycetes > Mycobacteriales > Nocardiaceae > Rhodococcus > Rhodococcus sp. 06-470-2. The sequence goes on from NZ_NOYB01000016.1 coordinate 24,300, forward strand.
AGAGCCGGGCTGCGTCCAAGGACGTAGACGTCCGCTAGAAATGGGTGAGGCAATGCGTAGGGCACGACGATGGATGCCGGCGATGGCGGTGCTGGTGATCGCCGCGGGCTGCTCGAACACCACCGATGATGACGCCGTCGCCGACGCGACATCAAGTGGGGCGGCCAGTACGACCAACCCCGCGCCGACGCCCTGGGACCCCTGCACCATCCCCGACGAGGCCATCGAACGAGCGGGATTGAACGTGGACACCAAGGAGTCCGGGGTGTTCGGGCGGGATCAGAATGGATTCAAGATCTGTGGCTGGGAGAGCCAGCCATCGGATAGCAAGTACTACTTCTCGATATTCGTCGGATTGGAAGGTATCGACTACATCGACGATCCGAGCAAGTTCGACCGACTCCAGTCCGTCCGAGTGGGAACACGCGACGCCACTCAATATCAGCAGGTCGGTGCAGATGCGTCCCTCAATTGTGGCGCTGCCTTCACTGCTGGGACAGAACTGATCATGACGACATTGAACACGAGCGCATTGGTCGATCTCGTACCGTACGACCCTTGCACTGAACTCAGCGAACTCACCGCCAGCCTCGATTCCGAGCTACCCGACTAGACCTGCAATCCGAGGATGTTCAGACTATGACCGACGCCGATCCGAACCTCATCGCCCACTGGCAGGGCCTCAACGCTCAAGCGGAAGCCGGGATGATCACCATTCCAGCCGATGTGGCCGCGAAATGCGACGCCGCTTGCGTCACTTACCTCGAGCATCTCGACAAGATGAAGATCGACGCGAAAAAGCTGGCCGTAGTCGCTTCCTGGGGTGACTTACCTTCCGCGCAGGCGCTGCGTGACAAGTTCCTCGCGAAAGCCACCGGCACCGATCGATCACTCGACGTGATTCTTCAGCAGCACATCGACGTCATCGAATCGATGCGGATGCTCTTTCGTCGCTACTTCGACGAGACCGAGGCCACCGACACTCGGACGTCGGCCAACATCACCGCACTCGCTCCGGGAAGCTAGCAGCGCAACACTTTTCGATGGACTTCGACCTCGCGTTTGTCGTTGTCCAGTCGCCGCTCGACCGGCAGATAGCCGAGTGAACGCCACCATCCGATGCTCTCGACCATGCTGACCATCGGACCCACGAACACATGGGTCCACCCCTGCGCCGCAAGCCTGCGCTCGAGCTCCGCCAGCACCGGATTCGCCACACGATCGTGGCCCTCGTCCGCGTCGACGATCAGACTCCCCACCCATGGCTGTCCCTCGCGCGGATGCGGAACAAGCAACGTCATTACTCCCACGATTCGTTCTGCTACACGAATCACCAGGCAGTGGGAGTTCTCCATAACCGTGTTGTGCCACAGGAACTTCTCGACATCCTCCGTGGTGAATGCGGTGACACCGGTGTGCAACGTACTCGCGTCGAGGAGCTCGGGATTGCTGTTGAACACCGCCAGGAAGTCCTCAGGACCATCGCTGCCCTCGACCTCCCGGACCGCATACGAACCCACGTCGAATCCGATTTCCATCACGCCACGATAAGTCCACTACCCAATCCACGCCCTTCATCGTCATTCACGCCCGCTCCAGGCGGTGTGAATCCCCACGAGGGGCGTGAATCCGCGCGCAAGCACTTCTGGCAAGCGATGCGTTTGCAGGCAGATACCCGCAAGACGGTCGTGCTTCGCAACCCCTACCTCGAAGAGGCGTCGACGCCAACCTGCCACGGTCCGAAGCCGAAGTCGCTGCAGCTCGAGTCGACTTCTGCTGGTCCCTGGGAAGAATCAGCCTCCGTGCGCCTCGACGGCCACGGGCTGCCATTCGCGCCAGTTGGCCAGTCGCGACTCGTAGTCCTTCGTCGCGATCTGCAGTGGTGCGTCGCCGAAAAAGACTCGCAGCGGCGGCTTTTCGGCGTCGACGACCTTGAGCAGTGCCGACCGTGTTGCACTCGGATCACCGGGAGTCGCCTGCCGGGCACTGCGCAGCTTCGCAGCCTTGTCTCGAATCGAGTCGTACGCGGCGATGTCGGTCGACTTCTTCGCGGACGGGCCGGACCAGTCGGTGGAGAAACCACCCGGCTCGATCAATGTCACATGGATGCCGAAGTCCTCGACCTCCTGCGCCAATGCCTGACTGAATCCTTCGAGGGCCCATTTGGAGGCGTGGTACGCACCGACGTTCGGGAACGCGGAGATTCCGCCGATGGACGACACCTGCAGGATGTGGCCACTCCCCTGCTCACGCATGAACGGCAGGGCCGCCTGCGTCACCCACAGCGCACCGAAGACGTTGGTCTCGATCTGCGCGCGGGCATCTTCCTCGGAGAGTTCCTCGATCATGCCGAACTGGCCGTAGCCGGCGTTGTTGACGACGATGTCGAGCGAACCGAACTTGTCGTAGGCCTGCTGCACAGCCGCGAAGTCGGCCGCGCGATCGTTCACGTCCAGTTCGATCGGCAGGATGGCGTCGCCGTACTGCTCCACCAGGTCCTTCAATGTGTCGGTGTTGCGGGCGGTGGCCGCTACCCGGTCACCGCGCTCGAGCGCTGCGATCGTCCACTCACGACCGAAGCCCTTGGAGGTGCCGGTGATGAACCATGTCTTCGCTGCCATGAATCTCGTCCCTTCGCTACACGGACAGAAGTAGGGACGACGCCCGCTGCAAACGCCTCTCGGCGAGTGGTCGCTCGAAGCGACAAATGGGGTGAGGCCCGGGGCTTGCCAAGCGGACGCCGTCAGGGGTTCCAACGAGACACCCCCGCCGACTATTCCCCACCCGTCAGCTGTGTTCGGTGATCATCACTGCCATGGTGTTCGGCTCCAACGCTTCGAAGATATGCGGCACATCGCCGGGGTAGGCCACGTAATCGCCCGGAGCCAGCTCGACGGCCTCGCCGAGCGGCCCGACCATGGCTCGTCCCGCGCTGAGCACCACGTGCTCGACGACACCCGGCGAATGCGGATCCGAACGCCTAGGTTCGCCGACGTCCGCGCTGATCAAGTAGATGTCTCGGCGGGCGTTCGGCGGAGACGACGCCAGCAGGGTGGCCGTATAGTCCGCTCTGTCCGACGCGAATCTCGGCCCCTCCCCCGCACGGATCAGGCGGACCGACTGCTTCGCGGGCTCGACCAGCCTGGAGAACGGCACGTCCAGCGTGACGCTGAGTGCCCACAGAGTCTCCAGGCTCGGATTTCCGGTACCCGATTCCAGTTGCGACAAAGTCGATTTGGCGATGCCGGCACGGCGGGCGACTTCTGCGAGAGACAGGCCGACGCGTCGTCGCTCCTGCTGGAGAGCGGCAGCGATGGCCGCAATCGGTGGACCGGTATCCGCCATTCGTTCACTCCATCGGTACGTCCGTTTGATTTGACGAACAGACTAACAGGGTCCACTATAACGACCATGCGTTCGACATGGCGAACCCTGCAGGGGGTCAACATCCGCGACATTGCGTTGGTCTGCTTGGCCGACGCCTTGGTCGGGGCATCGTTCGGTGCCATCTCCGTAGCCGCGGGCCTGCCACTGTGGCTTCCGGTCGTGATGTCACTGGTGGTCTTCGCGGGCTCGTCCCAGTTCATCTTCGTCGGAATTCTGGCGGCCGGAGGAAATCCCGTTGCTGCTGTGGCCAGCGCGTTGCTCGCCAACATCCGACTGGTTCCGCTCGGCTTCTCCATCGGCGAGGTGTTTCGGAACGTCGCACCACTGAAGCGGCTACTCGGCACTCACCTCATCACCGACGAGGCGGTGGCCTTCAGCGTGGCCGAACACGACGAGGGCAGCCGTCGAACAGCGTTCTGGGTGTGCGGGATCGGACTGTTCGTCACCTGGAACATCGGCGTGGCGATCGGCACCCTTGGCGGTGGAGCGATCAGCGATACCGCCGCACTCGGTCTCGATGCCGCATTCCCGGCGATTCTGCTGGGACTGATCATGCCTGCGCTCCGAGACCGGGCCACCCGCAACGCAGCCCTCGCCGGAGCGTGCATTGCGCTCGTCGCGTCGATGTTCCTGCCCAGCGGACTACCCGTTCTCCTGGCACTGATCGCCGTCGTACCGGCCATGTTCTCCAATACCCCTGCCGCACAGAAGGAATCCGCATGAACCTCACGATTCCCCTGCTCGCGTTGATCATCGGCACCTACGCCCTCCGCATCGCCGGCCCGGCACTCCGAACCCGAGTCACCATCTCCCCTCGCATGGACAAGGTGATGACCACCGCAGTCGCCGTGATCTTCGTGGCACTGGTCGCCACCTCGACGCTCCTCGTAGGCAAGGACTTCGCCGGATTCGCGTTACCCGCAGGAGTAGCTGTCGCTGCCGTACTCGCCTGGCGACGAGCGCCGTTCGTGGTCATCGTTCTCGCCGCAGCCGCCACCACTGCGGGGCTTCGATGGGTCGGCGTCGCCTGAGTCTGCAACACTGGGTTGGTGTCCGAGTCCCCTGTTCAGTCCGTCGATCGCGCGATCGAGGTGCTCGAATACCTTGCCGACCACGGTGAATCCGGTGTGCAGGACGTTGCGGCGCACCTCGAAGTGCACAAGTCCACGGCGTTTCGCCTGCTCAGCGCACTGGAGTTTCGCCGACTCGTCGAACAACCAGGCGAGCGCGGCAAGTATCGCCTCGGCATCGGTTTGATCCGCCTCGCCACGTCGGTATCCGCGCAACTCGACATCACCCGCATCGCCCGACCGATCCTGCAGGAACTCGCCGACACCATCGGCGAGACCGTCAACATCGCTGTGCCGGACGGCAACGTCACCGTCAATATCGATCAGGTCCGCGGCGGTTCGTCGATCATCAGTCACAACTGGCTCGGCGAGAGATCTGCCCTGCATGCGACGTCCAGCGGGAAAGCACTGATGGCGTACGACGACTCGCTTCTGAAGGCCGGAGTCGACGGTCATCTCGAACTGTTCACCGCCAACACCATCACCACCAAGACCGATCTGCTCGACGAGATCGAGACGGTCCGGTCCACCGGAATCGCCTACGCGCGCGAGGAGTTGGAGATCGGACTGAACGCGACAGCGGCCACCATCCTCAGCTACGACGGCTCCGCGGTGGGTGCGATCACCGTCTCGGGCCCCGCCTACCGACTGGACGAGGACCGCCTCACCGCGGCAGGGGTGTCCGTTCTCGCTGCTGCACAGCGCGTCTCGACGCTATTGGGTTGGTCCGGCCAAGCGTGATCCGACCCAGTCGTGAAACGCCCTGATGTGATGCTCCGCCGGCACCAGCACGCCGCCGTCGCGATACATCCGTGACGACATCGCCGGCTGGCACCGCTCGCACGCCTCGAAGTCCTGCTCGTTGACGCGATGGAACAGCTCCACACTCTTGTCCATCGTCGCCGCGCTGTGCGGATCTGCCACGACTGCAGGGGCATAGAGCCAATCGCATTCGACGACCGTTCGATCGACGGACATCGGGAACATGCGATGGATGATGACGTGGTCGGGAACCAGGTTGACGAACACCGTCGGCCTGATCGTGATGGCGTAGTACCGTCGATCCCGATCCTCCCCTACCCCGTCGAGGGCGTCGAATCCGTGGGAGCCGTCGACGGTGAAGCCGGCTATGTCACTGCCGAACTCTGCACCGTGCCCCACGTACGTCTGTGCTGCCATGCCGTCGGCGAACTCGGGTAGCACCTCGGTGAGCTCGGGATGAATCGTGGCGCAGTGGTAGCACTCCATGAAGTTCTCGACGATGAGCTTCCAGTTGGCCTTGACGTCGTAGACGATCCGGCGCCCGAGGGCGAGTGATTCCACGTCGTACGAATCGATGGCACCCACACCTCCGAGTCGTTCGCGAACGTCGCCCTGCACCGTGTCCTCGAACGACGGGGCCTCCTCGGCAACGCACACCCAGACGTATCCGAGCCATTCCCGGACATGCACCTTCCGGAGCCCGTACTCCACCCGATCGATCATCGGCATATCGATCAGGTTCGGAGCTGCGATCAGCTTGCCGTCGAGATCGTACGTCCATGCGTGATAGGGACATTGAAAGTTTCGACGCACCGTGCCAGACGCCTCGGTGCACAGAGTCGCGCCGCGATGTCGGCAGATGTTGAAGAACGCGGTCACGCCGCCCTTCCGATTGCGGCTGACCAGGATCGACTCTCGACCGACCTGAACCGTGCGGAATTTTCCGGGCTCTGCGATGTCGTCCGATCTGACGGCGCAGAACCACATCTGCTCGAAGATCTGCTCCTGCTCGCGAACGAAATATGCTGGATCGACGTATGTTTCGCCGCCCAACGTCGGGAGCAGAGTGGGCTGCAGTTCGGGATCGACCATGGTCATGCCGACACCGCGCATCTCGCCGGGTCGAACAGCGCTATCGGGTGTGACGTGGCCCCGTCGATCGCGAGGTCGGCCAGAACCTCTCCGATGACGGGAACGAACTTGAACCCGTGGCCCGAGAACCCGCACGCCACGGTGACATTGGCGTGGTCCGGATGCTTCGCCAGTACGAAATGCTCGTCCGGCGTCGTGGTGTACATGCAGGTCCTCGCATCCAGGTGTGGTCCCGACAGTGCCGGGAACGTGGTGACGATGCGCTCCTGCAGTCGAGCGATCTCTTCGGGATGCACTGTGCGGTCGATGGTGTCGGGATCACACGGTGTCCCGGCGCGGAAGAAGGAGATCTTCACGCCGCCGCCGTCCCCGTCGATGGCCGGAAAGCCGTAGATCTGATCCGGCCCGTCCCCGCAGATGTAGACGGGGTGGTGCGAGCTGTCGAAGGCCGCTTCGCCCTGTTCCGGGGTGACCCAGTGCATCACCTGCCGTTCGACCACCAGCGGTACGCCGATCTCGGCCAACAGCTGCGGTGCCCACGCTCCCGGTGAAATGACCAGTGCTCCAGCGGTGTACGTTCCTGCCACCGTGGTCACGGTCACCGAGGAGTCGGTGGATTCCCAACCGAGCACCTTCTCGTCGTAGCGCAGTTCGGCACCGGCAGCCTCGGCGAGATCGAGATGTGCGGCCACCGTCGTCTCCGGTCGCGCGATGCCCGCCTTCTCCTCGAACAGGGCGAACTCGTCGGACCTGAGTCGGACCGTCGGGAAGCGTCGCTGCGCCTCGGCAGGGTCGAGTACGTCGTGCTTCAGACCCCACTTCTCCGACGCCCGAAGGCTTCCGCCGAACGTGAGCCCGTCGGGCCTTCCCACATAGAGGCCACCGGTTTCGGTGAACACATCGCGCCCACTGTCCGCGGCGAGGTCGTGCCACAGTTCGTACGCGCGCAGGAGCAACGGCACGTAGGCCGGATCCTCGAAGTACGACTGCCGGTAGATGCGGGAGCCGCCGTGACTCGATCCCAGCGCATGCGCCGGTCCGAATTGGTCGATACCCAGCACCCGCTGCCCGCGTCGGGCGAGGTGACAGGCGGCGGCGCTACCCATGCCGCCGATACCGAGGACGATCACGTCATACGTCATATCAACACCTGATCTTGTTCATGTCGGGATCCACCAGCGGTTCGGCCATGACCGTCGCGGGTAGTAGGTCTCGGAAGTACTGCACTGCAACATGATCACCGGGTTGCAGCCCTGCCGGTAGCCAGGCGTAGGCCACCGTCCTGCCGACCGTGTATCCGTACGCGGCGCTGGTCACGTACCCGACCACGGTGCCGTCGCGCAGTACCGGTTCCTTACCCATCACCACGTGAGACGGGTCGTCCAACGTCAGGCAGGTCAGCACCGGGCCGTCGCCTCCTTCGTGCAGCGCCGAGGCTCCGACGAAGTCACCCTTGGCCTTTCGTACCGCAAACCCGAGCCCCGCCTGATACGGATCGTGTTCGGTGGTCATGTCGGTACCCCACGACCGGTAGCCCTTCTCCAGTCGGAGACTGTTGAACGCACTGCGCCCTGCGGCCACGACGCCGTGCGCCTGCCCGGCCTCCCACAGGGTGTCCCACAGGCGCAGTGCGGTATCGGCATCGGTGTACAGCTCCCAGCCGAGCTCTCCGACGTACGACAGTCGCAGCGCCAGGACGTCGATCCCGCCGACATGAATGGTCCTGCCGTTGAAATACTTCAGCCCTGTGTGCGAGATGTCGGCCGAGGTGAGCGGAGCCAGTACCTTCCGCGCCGACGGTCCCCAGAGCCCGATACAGGCAGTGGCACCGGTGATGTCGCGAACGTACACGTCACTGCCGGCATGACGCAGCATCCAGTCCTCGTCGAGCGGACCGTTCACTCCCACTTGGAACCGATCCTCGGCAACTCGGGCGACGGTCACATCGCTGCGAACACCACCGGTCGCGTCGAGCATCAGTGCGTAGGTGACGCTGCCGACCTTCTTGTCGAGCTGGTTGGTCGTCAACTTCTGCAGCAGCGCGAGCGCACCGGGTCCGCCGACCTCGAGGCGTCGCAGCGGCGTCATGTCGTACATCGCCACCGCCTCGCGGGTGCGCCAGGCCTCGACGGCGCTGATCGGTGACCAGAACTTCGCCGACCACGGCTCTCGCTTCGGTGCCTGCCACTGTTCCGGAAGTTGTTCGAGCAGAACGCTGTTCGACTCGTACCAGTGCGGTCGCTCCCAGCCGGCACCGTCGAGGAACATCGCGCCGAGCTCCTGCTGACGACCGTAGAACGGGCTGACGCGGAGCGGTCGCGGTTCCACCTTGGGCTGCAGTGGGTGGATGATGTCGTACACCTCGACGAAGTTCTGCGCACTGGTGCGCGCCACGTTCGACGGCACCAGGTCGGTCTTCTCGAATCGGTAGAGGTCGCACTCGTGCATGTCGATCTCGCTGTGCCCGGTGATCATCTGCTCGGCGAGCGATTTCGCGACGCCGGCAGAATGCGTCACCCAGATCGCCTCGGAGACCCAGAGCCCCTGCACTTCTCGTGATTCTCCGACGATCGGCGCGCCGTCGGGTGTGAAGGAGAAGATGCCGTTGAACGCGTGCTGTATTTTCGCGTGTTCGAGCGTGGGAAGGAGCTCGGTGCTGCGCTGCCAGGCGTCGGCGAAATCGGCTTCGGTGAACGGCATCGACGACGGCATGTTCTGCGCGGTCACGTTCTCACTGGAACCGAGTTCGCGAGAATCGACGGGCATGGGACGGTGGTGGTACGAGCCTATTCCCAGGTGATCGCCGTGTTCGCGGTAGTAGAGCCGCTCGTCCTGATGACGGAGGATGGGCAGAACCGCTTCGGTACGAGCTCGACGCGACGGTAGGTCCAACTCGGTCGTGTGCGCGTACTGATGCGCCAGGGGCTGTAGCGGCACCGTCATACCGAGAAGCTCGCCCAGCTCCGGCCCCCAGAATCCGGCGCAGCAGACGACGATATCGGCCTCGAAGGTGTGCTCGCCCGCCCGCACGGCCGTGACTCGACCGTTGCTCCGGTCGATCGACGTGACGTCCATGCCGCCGATGAAGCGCGCACCGCGGGCGGTGGCCTGCTCGGCCTGCGTCGCGCTGGCCTTGACGGCCTTGGCCAGTCCGTCGTCGGGGGTGTGCAGGCCGGCGAGTATGCGGCCGCGATCGAGCAGGGGGTAGAGCTCGAGGCACCGTTCGGCGTCCACCACCTCCGACTGCAGTCCCCAGGACGTGGCGAAACCGTGGCGTCGATGCAGTTCGTCGACGCGCTCGGGCGTCGTCGCCACCTCGAGGCCACCGACGTCGAGGAAGCAATCGAGGCTCTTGAACTTGGCGGCCGTGTAGGCCGCGAAGCGCGACATCGATCGGGACGAATTGGTGGCGAACACCAGGCCCGGCGCATGCGAGGTGGAACCTCCGGTGAGCGGTAGCGGGCCCTTGTCCAGGACGGTCACGTCCGTCCAGCCGCGCGCGGTGAGTTCGTCGGCGAGGCTGCAGCCGACGATTCCGGCACCGACGATCACAACCCTCGGGATGCTCGAGGACATGACACGCTCCTAGGGGGTGTACGCCGAGTTGATTTAGTTGCACAATACGAACTGCACTTCGTATAGCGCAACAGATTCACACGATCGAAACTCGAGCGTTCCATCGCCGCAACGGGGTGATCCCACGCTGGGTACAACACGAGCACTGCACACCCTCAGGTCCCCGGAGGCCCGACCATGACCGCAACGTTCTCCACCCGCGTCCTGCTCGACGTCGGTCGCGCCGAGGATCTCCCCGACGGCGAGGCCCTGCGCATCACCCCGGCCGGAGCACCGCCGATCGCGATCTTCAACGTCGGAGGTGAGTTCTTCGCCATCGACGACACCTGCACCCACCAGGACGCCTCATTGTCCGAAGGCTGGGTGGAGGATTGCGCCGTCGAATGCCCGCTCCACACAGCATGTTTCGACCTACGCACCGGAGCGGCACTGGGTGCTCCCGCGAAGATCCCCGTACGTACGCACGCCGTACACGTCGAGGACGGAGTCATCCGCATCGCGGTCACTCCGTGAAGTCGGTGACCGTGGTCGGAGCCTCGCTCGCCGGGGTGGCCGCAGCCCGTGCACTGCGCGATCAGGGTTTCGACGGCCGCATCACGATGATCGGCGACGAAGTGCACCTGCCGTACGACCGACCGCCACTGTCCAAGAGTTTCCTTCTCGGTGACGAATCCGCACTGCCACTCGACATCGACGGTCTGGACGTCGAGTGGCGTCTCGGTTGTGCGGCCACCGGCCTGTCGGGGACCACGGTCTCGACCGCATCCGGCGATATCGGCGCCGACGCGGTGGTGATCGCAACCGGAGCTGCGGCCTGCCGGCTCCCCGGCACCGTCGGGATCGACGGAATTCATGTGCTGCGCAGCCTGGACGATGCGCGTGCGCTGCGGTCTTCGCTGTCGTCGGGAGTTCGGGTCACGGTGGTCGGAGCCGGGTTCATCGGCAGCGAAGTCGCTTCCACTGCAGTAGGAATGGGCGCTTCGGTGACCGTCGTCGAAGCCTCGGAGACTCCGCTCGCTCGCGTGTTCGGCAGTGAGCTGGGCTCACTCATCGCCGGGTGGCACCGCAACGCCGGTGCGGCACTGCTGACCGGAGTATCGGTAGCCGGATTCGTCGTCCAGGCGGGCCGGGTACGTGCGGTGGAATTGGCGGACGGTTCGATGATCGAGTCCGACGTGGTCGTCCTCGGCGTCGGTTCGACGCCGAACGTCGGCTGGCTCGACGGATCCGGCCTGGACATCCACGGCGGAGTGGTGACCGATCACCGCGGCATCACCTCCAACCCAGCCGTCGTCGCCGTCGGGGACTGCGCTGCAGTGCGAGATGCCGCCGGGGTGATTCGGCGCGACGAACACTGGACCTCCGCCGCAACCCGCCCTGCCGTCGCCGTCGAGGCACTGCTGACCGGTGGGTCCAAGGGGTTCACCGGACTGCCATACGTGTGGTCCGACCAATACGCCGCGCGAATCCAGTTCGCCGGACATCACGGACCCGACTGCATCGCCGACATCGTCGAGGGCGACCCCACCACCGGGCCCTTCGTCGCTCTATACCGACACAACGACCGCCCGGTCGCCGTGCTCGCGGTGTCCTCGCCGCGATCCTTCGGCAAATGGCGCCGTCAGGTGGTCGATACCTCGACCCTGATGACCTGACCGTTCCTTGTTTCCCTCCGCCGACGGCGCTCCCCTAGGTCCACTCGATGTGACATTGACCCCCGAAAAGGCCACCGAATGTCACATTGAGTACCCACCAACGGCAACAATGGTGATCGAACACGGGAATCGATTGTCGACTTTGGGAGCAGCAATGACCGCGCTGGATGCAGTACGACGACGGTGGCCGAAGACGATGCCGCTGCAGCCGCTGCCGTCGGAGTCGTGGGCCAAGCAGGAGCCCACTTGGAAGGGTGCGAATCCGCAGGTCATCGAGTCTGCTTTGAAGCGTGCGAAGACGCGGACCTCGGGCAACTGGTTCGTCTTCGCTGCCAGTCGTGACGTCAAGGCCGACAAGCCGTTCGGTAGGTATGTCGGCACCACCGAATTGGTGGCCTGGCGGGACTCTGCGGGCAAGGTGCACATCGGGCCGGGTGCGTGCCCGCATCTGGGCGCGGCGTTGGATACCGCGAAGATCGAATGCGACACATTGGTCTGCCGCTGGCACGGTCTTGCGCTCGGGCCGAAGGGCAAGCCCGGTTGGCGTCCGGTGCCCGCGTTCGACGACGGGGTTCTGGTGTGGGTTCGGCTCGACGAGCTCGGTGGCGAGGAGCCGACGCCCGTCCCCGTGGTTCCGATCCGCCCGCCTGCTTCGACTGCCATCGCCGGTGTGGTCACTCTCGTCGGCAAGTGCGAGCCCGACGACATCATCGCCAACCGACTCGACCCCTGGCACGGTGCGTGGTTCCACCCGTACTCGTTCGCACGGCTGAAGGTGGTCAGCGCGCCCACCGACATCGATGTGCCCGAGGAGGACGATCGCTTTCTCGTCGATGTGACCTTCCGCGTCAGTCGTGGCGTCGGTGTGCCGGTGCGGGCCGAGTTCGTCTGCCCCGGTCCCCGCACCATCGTGATGCGCATCCTCGACGGTGAGGGAGCGGGCAGCGTCGTCGAAACCCATGCGACGCCGTTGGCCCCCGCACCCGACGGCACACCGCGTACCGCCGTCATCGAAGCCACGATCGCAAGTTCGGATCGACCGGGGTTCCAGATGGCGCGCAAGGCGTCCGGTCTCCTGCGACCGGCGATGAACTTCACCGCTGCGCGGTTGTGGAAGGACGATCTCGACTACGCCGAGCGACGCTACGAGCTGCGTTCGCAGGGCCGGGCTTGATCTAGCCTTCGACGAACTGGGCGAGTTGAGCGATGACGGTACCCCAGCCGTCGTGGAAGCCGTACTCCTCGTGCATCTTTCGGTCTTCTTCGTTGCGGTGCATCACGTGGGCGTTGTACTGGGTTCCGTCGGGGTGGTCGGACAGGGTGATCACCGCGGTCATGAACAGCTGCGGTGCCGGCCGCCACCCTTCGACGAGGGAGTTGGTGAACACGATGCGCTCACCGTCGTCGACGGCGAGGAAGCAGCCGTCGATGTGCGGAGCGAAGTCGCCACCGGATTCGCTGATGAGGGTCCGGAAGGCCCCACCCGGTCGCGGGTCCCAGCCGTCCACCCGGCACTGAGCAGGCGCAGGGATCCACCACTTCTCGAATTTCGACGGGTCGATCCACGCACTCCACACTGCTGCGCGTGGTGCCTTGATCACGCGTGAAATGGTCAGGTCGAGGGAAGGATCGATCGATGTCATTGCGCTTCACTTTCTTTCGCGGTGTCGGTGACGAACTGTTCGAGGCGATCGGTGCGGGATTCCCAGACGGCTCGTTGCTCGCGTAGCCAGTGATCGGCCACGTCCAGGTTGGCTCGCTCGATCGTGCATGCACGAACACGGCCCACCTTGCGCGTGCGAATCCAGCCACTGCGCTCGAGCAGATGAATGTGTTTCATGAACGACGGCAGAGTCATGTCGAACGGTTCGGCAAGTTCGCCCACCGTGGCCGGTCCGGAGCTCAACCGGCTCAACACTGCCCGCCGGGTCGGGTCGGCCAGTGCCTGAAACACATCATCGAGAACGGTCGAATACTGAGCCATAAGGCACACTATCGCCAAGTCATACTTAGTGCAAGAGCTAAGTATCGAAACCGACTTCTCTGATCACGACCCATGCTGCGGCACAGCACTATTGGATCTGAAAAATTTCTGAGAACCTCCAGAAAACCCCTTGGCACTCGAAGGGTCAGAGTGCTAATTTCTGATCTGCACAGTTGAGGAGCGACTCGCCACAGGGGTGAGCGCATCTGGGTACAGGAGGTGGTTGCTGTGCTTCGTTTCGATCCGTTCCGTGATGTCGATTCCCTCACCTCGGCCATGCTGGGTGCCTCTTCCGGTTCGGACCGCGCCCCGCGATTCATGCCGATGGACCTCTACAAAGTCGACGACCACTACGTGCTCAGTGCCGATCTTCCCGGCATCGACCCCGGATCGATCGATGTCGACGTCGACCGCGGTACGTTGACGCTCACCGCTCATCGATCCGCTCCGGAAAACACTGGGGTGCAGTGGATTACCTCGGAGCGATTCGCCGGCACGTTCCGCCGCCAGGTCTCGTTGGGTGACGGCGTCGATACCGAGCGCATCTCCGCGGCGTACGACAACGGCGTTCTGTCCATCACCATTCCCCTCGCCGAACGCGCGAAACCACGCAAGATCGACATCGCACACACCGAGCAGAAGTCCATCGAACACGAATCGACCTGACCCGAAACGGACAGCCGAACAGATCACGAAAACCATTGGGGTGATGCACTATGCCATCCGAGGCGGTGGTGTGGACGGAATCGGCCGACCGTGAGCAGTGGTGGCGCACGGTGGTGGGTGTCGAGACGAGCATCAGGGAATGCTCGACGGCGGATGTGCTCGATCAGTGTCGAGCCGAGCCTCTCGACGACGATCTCTACCCGCACACACAGCAAGCAGCGTGACGAGAAGGGCCGGTACCGAATACTCGGTGCCGGCCCTCCGTCATCGGGACCTCTACAGAGACAACGAGAAGAACGTGCTCGATGGATCGAGCACGTAGTCCGCGAACGGTGCGCACTCGACGAATCCGTGGCGCACATACAGCCTGCGTGCCGCAGCGAAGTAGTCCTGGGTTCCCGTTTCCAGGCTCACCCGCCCGTACCCACGTCGACGCGCATCGTCGAGAACATGCACGAGCAGGCGCGAGGCGACACCCTGCCCCCTCACCGCCCCCGTGGTCCGCATCGACTTCAGCTCGCCATGATCCGGGGTGAGCTCCTTCAGCGCTGCGATACCGCACAGTGTGTCGGCATCCCAAGCCGTCCACACGCAGACGTCGGACCCCCGCAGACCCGACAGATCCAGGGCATGCACACTCTCGGCAGGCGAGGTGGCGTTCATGTCCGCGAGATGCTCGGTGAGCAGCGCCTGCACCTGCGGACGCGACAGATCGTCGACCTCGATCCGCATGCCGGAACTCACCTGTTCATGAGCCTCTCGATGGCGTCGAACATCTTGAATCGCCCACTCGTCGGCACTGTTTCGATGTCGTGACCGGTGACGCCCCAGCTCGCCAACAGTGTGTTCGCGGCCTGCAGACCGGTGGTGGCCGCACGTTCCATCAGCGCCACCGGCAGATCGATACGGATTCCGTCGCCGGCAAGTACCAGTGCGGGTTCGGGGGTGCGGACGGTGGGGCGCTCGGCGAACGCGCCGAGGCCGAACATGGGGCAATCGTCACGCCACTCGGATCGTTCTGCGATCACCTCTGCATCGGCGGTTTCCGGATAGATCTCGTGCATCCGATCCATCAACTGCTGACGCGTGACCTCCTCGGATTCCTCGGCGGCGTAGGCGTGCAGTTCGACGACGGAGCCGCCGGTGCGGGCAGCCCACTGTGCGGCCTCGTCCTCGAACCGTTCGAGCACGCTGATGTTGTCGATCGGGGGCATGCCACCGGTGCCGATGAAGGCGGGTCGATCGGCGTTGACGGCCTTGCTCAACCACACACGGTGTACCAGGAACGGCGGTGTGTTCTGCAGCGCAGCAACCTGTTTGCGCCAATCGGGCGTCCCCAGCTCGGGTGACTGCTCGAGCACTCGCTGCAATCCGGCGATGTCGGTCGCCAGTACCACCGCGTCGGCGTCAATGATGCCGCCTGCGTCGACGCGAAACTTTCGCAACCCGCCGCGGCTGATCTCGCCGCACGGAGTTGAGGTTCTGATGTCGACTCCGAGTCCGGTGAGGTACTCCCCCAAGGGGTTCCACAGAGCCTGCGGGTACGGGTCACGGGGAACGTCGAAGATCAGGCCCTCGGAGGAGCCGAGGAAGTAGATGTGGAACATCATGGCGAGCTCGGCGGCAGACATCTTCTCGGGGTCGGCGAAGAAGCTGCGGGAGAACACTCCGAACGCCAGGTGCCGCGCGGCCTCGGGGAAGTTGATGTTGCGCAAGAACTCTGCGGCGGGAGTGGTGTCCAGCTCGTCGAAGGTCTTGGGCACGCTGACCGTCATCAACGGTAGTGCCGCAATACCGTTGAGGTCGGTGAGGTCCTTCCACCGGAACGTCGGACTACGTTTGACGAACGCGAAGGCGTTGAGTGGCGGCGTTTCGGGCAAGCCCTTGAATCCGTCGATCCGGCCGTCACCGTCGATCAGTGGGTAGTCGTCCACCGGACGCAGCCGAGCCAACTCGGGGTCGGTGCGACGGAGCAGGTTTCGCAGGTTGTAGTACTGCCGAAAGAACGCATGGAAGCCGCGGCTCATGGTGGCGGGTGAGCCGTCCTCGAGCGTCGTGTCCCATCCGCCGACGCGGCCGCCGAGGTAGCTCTCGCGTTCGACCACGTGCACTTTCACCCCCCGCTCGGCCAGTGCGGTGGCAGCGCTCAGACCCGCGATGCCACCGCCGACCACCACCACCTGCGGAACGTCCGCCAGCTGTGCGGCGTCGGAATATCCCTGCACCGCAGCATGAGTGACTCTCTTGGAATCGGTCAACGCTCTTCCTCCGCGGGACGAGAGCCGAGGAACGTGTGCACCACACCGTTCTGCCAACCGGTCATGGTCTCTTTGGCCACCCCGGTGTAGCCGGCTCGCTGCATCCGCCGCATGAAGGCCGAGGCACCGTCGAAGGTCACGACGCTGCGCCACAGGTGCCGGTACAGGGTGGCGTCGCGCGTCGCCAGCCAGCCGAGAGGAATGATGATGCCCCAGCTCACCACGTTCCAGGAGATCCTGGCCCGCAGCGAGTCGTGCACCGAGTACTCGTGGAATGCGATGGTCGAGCCCGGACGCAGCAGGGACAGAAGCGATTTCAGCTCCGTGTCGGGATCGTCGACGTTCCTGATGAGGTACGCGGCGAGTATCGCGTCGAACGGACCGTCCACCCCGTTGATCGCCAGATCTTCGACGCGTGAGTGCACGAACGTCACGTTCGACGGCCAGTCCTTGCTCCGCGCGACCTCGAGCATCTCGGCCGACGCGTCGGCGGCGACGATCTCGGCATGCGGCGCGGCTTCGAGCAGCGCTGCAGTGGATGCGCCTGTGCCACAACCGATGTCGAGCAGACGCAGGCCTGCACCCAGGTTCGGGATCCGCAGCCGCTTGGCCGACTTGAGCAGGTGTTCGTGGTAACCGGGGTTCGCTCCGACGAGCCGGTCGTACGCCTTGGCACCGACATCGAATGCCCCGGGAACTTCGTTGCGCGGCAGTCCGCCCTTACCGACCTTCACAGTGCCTCTTCCTTGCTGACGCGGGCCGAGGGCCCACCCTGGACCGATACGACATCACCGTGCTGCAACTGCCGTCCGCGCCGCACATCCACATCCCCGTTGACACTGACCAGACCGTCGGCGATCACGCCCTTCGCCTCGGCACCGGATTCGATGAGGTTGGCGAGCTTGAGGAATTGACCCAGTCTGATCGATTCGTCGCGGATGGGGACATCGTGTGCGTCGGACATGTCTCCATCCTGTACTAGCAAGCCGTTCGCTGCTACCAACCGGTCACATCGACGAACGGAACCGGCGCAACCGCAGGCTGTTGCTCACCACGAACACCGACGACAGCGCCATCGCGGCACCGGCGAGCATCGGGTTGAGCAGGCCCGCAGCGGCCAGCGGCACAGCGGCGACGTTGTAGGCGAAGGCCCAGAACAGGTTGCCCTTGATCGTGCTCAGGGTGCGCCGGGAGAGCCGGATGGCATCGCCCACGGCCCGTAGATCACCGCGCACCAACGTCAGGTCGCTGGCCTCGATCGCCACATCGGTGCCCGTACCCATCGCAAGACCCAGATCCGCCGTGGCGAGGGCGGCCGCGTCGTTGATGCCGTCGCCGACCATCGCCACCACCTTGCCCGACGCCTGCAGTTCCCGAACGGCATCGACCTTGCCCGTCGGCAGGACACCGGCGATGACCTCGTCGATTCCCACCTCGGCGGCGATCGTGCGAGCGGTGGCCTCGTTGTCGCCGGTCAGCATGACCGGGGTCAGGCCGAGTGCCCGCAGTTCCGCGACGGCCTGCTTCGAAGTCGGCTTGACCGAGTCGGCGACCACCAGCACTCCGCGGGCCCTGCCGTCCCAGCCGAGAGCGACGGCAGTGCGTCCCTGCCGTTCGGCGGCCTCGAAAGCATCTGCGAGTTCGGTGGGTAGAGGCATCGACCAGTCGGCCAACAACGAGCGACGCCCGACGACCGCGGCGCGACCGTCCACGACGCCCTGCACCCCGAGGCCGTCGAGGCTGGTGAATTCTTCGACGGCCATGGACCGGGTCGAACCCGCGATGGCGCGGGCGATGGGGTGTTCCGAACCCGATTCCAACGCTGCCGCCACGGCACGGACCTCGGTCTCGTCCTCACCGTCGGCCACGTGAACCGACTGCAGCGTCATCTCACCGGTGGTGACGGTCCCGGTCTTGTCGAGTACGACGGTATCGATGCGGCGCGTGGATTCGAGGATTTCCGGGCCCTTGATCAGGATCCCGAGTTGAGCGGCCCGGCCGGTGCCGACCATCAGCGCAGTCGGTGTGGCCAGGCCGAGCGCGCACGGGCACGCGATGATGAGCACGGCGACTGCAGCAGTGAACGCGCCCGCTGCGGAACTGCCTGCACCGAGCCAGAATCCGAGTGTCGCGACCGAGATCGCGATGACGATCGGCACGAAGATTCCGGAGATACGATCGGCCAATCGCTGCGCCTGCGCCTTGCCGGTCTGCGCGTCCTCGACGGCCTTCGCCATCTGCGCGAGCTGAGTGTCGGAGCCGATTCGCCTGGCTCGCACTGTGATTCGGCCACCGACGTTGAGCGTCGCGCCGACCACTGCGTCGCCGACGCCGACTTCCTCGGGCACGGATTCGCCCGTCAACATAGATCGGTCGACGGCCGAGGAGCCGCTCTCGACGGTGCCGTCGGTGGCGACCTTCTCGCCCGGACGAACGACGAACAGATCGCCGACGGCCAACTGCTCGATCGGAATCTTTTGTTCCGTATCGCCTTTCAGAACGGCCACCGTCTTGGCACCGAGGTCCATCAGAGCGCGCAGCGCCGCGCCGGCCTGGCGCTTGGATCGGCTCTCGAACCATCGTCCGGCCAGGATGAAGGTGGTAACGCCCGCTGCGGCCTCGAGGTAGATGTTGCTTGCCCCGTCCGTACGCGCGATCGTGAACTCGAACGGATGCGTCATACCCGGGGTGCCTGCGGTGCCGAAGAACAGTGCATAGAGCGACCACCCCAACGCCGCGAGGGTGCCCATGCTGACGAGGGTGTCCATGGTCGAGGTGCCGTGCCGCAGATTGGTCCATGCGGCGCGGTGGAACGGCAGCGCGCCCCATACGACCACCGGCGCGGCGAGAGTCAACGACAGCCACTGCCAGTTGGTGAACTGCAACGCCGGAATCATCGCCATCGCGATCACCGGCACGCTGAGCACCGCCGAGACGATCAGCCGCTGCTTCAACGGGTCGGCGGGAGGCTGGTCGGCCGGTTCGGCCGCAGGCAGAGAGGCGGTGTAGCCGGCAGCTTCGACGGCCGCGATCAGGTCCTCGGTGGCCACGCCGTCACTGGTGACGCGTGCCTTCTCGGTGGCGTAGTTGACCGTCGCGGATACTCCGTCGAGCTTGTTGAGCTTGCGTTCGATGCGGTTGGCGCACGACGCACAGGTCATGCCGCCGAGGATCAGTTCGGTTTCCTGGCTCATGCCTGCCCCTCCCGTGCTTCGATGGTGAATTCGGCTGTGTGCACGACGCCCCCGTGCTGAAAGTCCAGGAAGAGCGCATATGTTCCCGCGGTCGGCGCGGCGACGGTGAAGTCGACCGTCGGTCCCGGCGGCCCGTCCTCGGGGTGAACGTGTAGATAGGCGAGGTCGTCGGCGCGGAGGGCCACCAGGTGTCCGTAGGCACCGAGATACGGCTCGAGATCGGTGACCTCGCGGCCGTTCTGCGCGATCGACAAGGACACGATTGAGTTCGAGCCTGCGGTGACCGCTCCGGTGAGCGTCACCTCGTAACCGTCGACCCTCGATGTCACATTCGGTGTACTCAGGGGCTCCGGCCGATAGTCGCCGGGAACGGTCAATTCTGCCCCGAGGGTGATGTTCTCCCCGCCGGCCGGGGTGAAGTCGGCGAACAGGCGGTACGGCCCGGATCGGGTGAGATCGAGAGTCGTCGACCATGTTCCCGACGCGTCGCGCGTCGGATGGACGTGCTGGAAGTCGGTCAGATCCCGCCGAACGACGATGAGGTGCAGTTCCTCGGTGTGCATGACGTCGTAGTCGGTCAGTGCCGCCCCGTCCGGTCCGCTGATCGTGAAGGCGACCGGTACGTCCGGTCCCGATTCGACGACCGATCGTTCGAGCGAGAGTGTGTAGCCGTCCTGGGTGGCCTGGAGCCCGGCTGGCACTGCGGCCGGGGCAGCCGTCTCGTCGTGCGCGTCGTGGCCGGTGTGCGACGCGGCTGCGGTCGCCTGGGCGTCGGGTCCGATCTTGTCCCCGACGAACAGCGCCGCCAGGAACAGGAACGCCATCCCGACGAAAAATCCGACGAGCTTGGTGGGTGCGTCGAGCTCCTGCCGTTCTGTGTTCACGGCACTACCCTACCCCCCCAGGGTATCTAATCGGTAGTTCCGAGTGTCATCTTGTATCCGACGTGGGCGAGCCCGGGAATGACGGTCTACTGCAGCGCTCCCACCACCTCGTCACCGTGCACCGCCACGACCTGCAGGTTTCGCGGGTCCGATGAGATGTCGTCGAAGGCGGTGCGATACCGATCCATGTCATCGGCGCGCTCCCGCGTGAGACCCAGCGGGTCGTCGACGAGCAGAGCCACGATCGTTTGGAGGTCCGACGCCACCGCCTCGCGCACGACGCAGGTCGACCCATCGGTCAGGTCGAATTCCGTCGATGTCATTCGTCTGCGAAAAGCCATGCGTACGACGGTAAATGATGCGGTTTGTAACGCGAACGACCCGACCGACGAAACCCCGGGTAACCCATTGGCAACTGCAGTGGGGATCGGTTCGGGCGGACATGATGGGGATCGAAGACATGAATGTTGGCAAGTCGAAGCGTGCGCGCGTCGCGCTGAGCGCGTTTGCGATCGGAGCCCTCGGTGCCGGAGTAGTCGTTGCCGCACCGTGGTCGACTCCGTCCACGAGCACCGAGGCATCGATCGAACTGGTCTCGACCGCAACCTGCTACGACATGGTGAGCATCGCTATCGGCGGCCGCGGCGACACCCCGCGCGAGGGCGTCAAGTGGCTCACCACCCCCGAGGGCGAGCGGCTCCCCGCAGCGATGTCCGGCGACTACTCCAGCGACTGGATCGACCAGGCCGTCCGTGCGCCCAACAACGGCAACGTGGTTCCGGACTCCTACGCCGCGGTGTACGTCGAATATCCGGCAGACCTGGCGAGCTACGAGAACGCCGTACAGACCGGCGTCACCAACTCGCAGACCATCATGAGGACGATCTCGGCGTCCTGCCCCAAGACCCGCTTCGCCATCGTCGGCTACAGCGAGGGCGCAGACGTTGCCCGCCGCACCGCGATGGAGGTCGGTAACCAGGTTGCGTCCGCCGACGGCACCTACGGAATCGTCGACCCCAACCAGGTCGTCGGTGTCGTCATCTTCGCCGACGCCGGCCGCGTCGCCGGGGAAGGACCGTTCCCCGGCGCCGAGAACCCGTTCAGCAATCCGGACGGCTTCGACACCCGGTACCAGAACGGCAACAACGCAATTCCCGGTCAAGGAGCACTACCCGGTACGTCCGGTGGATTCGGAGCGCTCGACGGCCGAGTGGCGTCCTTCTGCTCCGACGGCGACCTCACCTGCGCACTGCCCGCCAACACGTCACTGATTCACCTCGCCGCCAACGTCGGTCGCCAGGTCAACGCCGACGCGCTGCAGAACGAGAACCTCAACCCCGCCACCGGTGCCGATCTGGCGCTGGCACTGGGACGCATCGCCGTCAATGCCTTCAACGACATTGCTTCTCAGCCCAATTGGATGCAGAGTGACGAGACGTTCCTCGACGTGCTGATCAAGGTGTCGGAGCCCGGCTACAAGCCCGGCACAGTGACCACTCCGGTCTCGGCCAAGGTCGACGGCGAGCAGGAGCCCATCGAGACCGGTCAGATGGTCGACATGGTGTACCTGCCGCAGAAGATCTTCAAGGAGATCACCGGATTCATCTCCTCGAACCAGAACACCATCCCCGTCGTGATGAACGACCCGTACGGCCTCACCCTGGCACCCGGATCGGGACACCACTTCGACTACTGGCGCGACGCCGACGCTGCCAACGGCAAGCCACTGACCTCGGTGCAGTACGCAGCGGCCTGGCTGACCCAGCTGGCCGAGCAGGCCAACCGGGGCGAGCCGGTGAAGACCAAAGAGGTGCAGGAGAAGGCCGGACGTGCAGCGGTCGAGACGATCGTGGCACCTGTGACCACGTCGGCAACGACGACTCCGAAGGCCACCGCGACCACCCCGGCAACCCCGGCAACCCCGTCGCCGATCGTGACCACCACCGTTCCGGTTGTGCCTGCACCCGTCACCACCGCCGAGACACCGGCACCCGCCGTCGTCGCGACGACCCCCGAGTGCACGATCCCCGTCGAGGGTGAAACCCCCGTCGAGGGAGCACCGCCGGTCTGCGTCACCGCAACCGAGACGGCTGCCGAGTCCGTGATTCCCATGACCACCGAGGTTGTACCTGCGCCGTAGTCCAGTGCAGAACGCTCACGAGCCCGTCCACCGCAGTCATCGGGTGGGCGGGCTCGTGCGCTGTCGCATCAAGCGGTTTGCCGTCGAATTCACCGGACTCAGGCCGTGCCGCGTAGCTTCCCTCGGATCACGATGCCCACGATCCTCGACATGCACCATGGCAATCGCCAGAGGTACCGCTACGACCAGCCACAACAGCGGGGACAGCGGCAGTCCACCTCGGCCGAGCAGCGCGTCGGTGATGAGCGTGGCACCGAAATACGAGGGCAAGAACATCGCCACGGCGAGGAAGAACCCCGATGTCACATCGGAGACGTCGTCGGGCAGATCCGTGTTCCGGTTGTGATCGGCCATCCCATGCAGGCTACGGCCACGGTGCCGTCGCGGGAATGGACGCTGTCGGCAGCTACCGAGCCGCCGGATTCTGGGCGGGTCTGCGCATCAGCACTGAGCAGGCAACCGTCACCACCGCAACGACCACGAGCCCGGCCAGCGACAACACCAGGTGGTCGGGCTCGCTCGTGCGGGTGGCGACCGCGTTGTCCGAAGACAATGACAGCCCCGCTTGGTAGCTCGCGGCGAACACCGTCACCGGCAGCGACATGGTGAACAACGCAGGCAACGCGACGGCCAGCGAACCCGGCGCCGTCGACAACACGGACACCAGCGCGTACGCGACGACGAACGGCAGAGCGAACTGCGACAACGACGGCAGAGCGACGTAGCCCTCGATCAGAGATGCACCGGCAACGACGAGCAGCCCACCCAGTCCGACGTACAGCTGCGGCCACCGGTAGCCGATCCCCGCTCCGACGACCAGCAACGCGACACTCACGGCGAGTTGCAGCGAATCCTCGACGGCGAATCCCATCGACCCGATCGTGGCCGACGCGAACAGCACCAGCAGTACGCGCCCGTCCCGGCCGGGGAATGCGAACGCGGCCACCACAGCAAGAACGGCCATACCGGCAAGTGCACCGAGCCAGACGGCATCCCCACTGTCGTGGCCGCCGGCGAACCAACTCACAACACCGGCAGCTATGGGCAGCGGAAGTCCGACCAGCAGAGTCCGTCGGGTCTCGTGCGACTGCAACGCCACATCGCGGTGTGCCTGGTAGAGCGAGAGCGCCGTACCCAGTGCCGCAATCACCATGACGATCGCTCGCTCCGGAACCACCGCATCCTCGGCACCGACGACATCCCACACGAACACGGGACCGTCGTCGGCTTGCAACAGGGCATCCAGCGCTGTGCCGAGAAGACCGGCTCCGATCGCCGCGACGGCCAGCGATGCCTGCGCTCCGCGATGTCGCCCCGCGAGTACGGCGGAGGCGCCGAGCAGGGCACCTGCGCCCACTGCGCCGGCCCAGTCGCCGAACATCCCGGTCACCATGCCGACTGTCCGGAACACGACGACGAGTACTGCTCCGATCGCCACGACGAGCACACCCCGCGCACTCGAACGCGCGAGCGCGACGCTCACCAGGCAGGCGATCAACGCGAGGACGGTGAGCCCGTTGACGATCGTTGTCGGTGAACCGAATTCGGCCGTGCTGCTCAGCAGGGAGTCGAAGGGTCGGATATCACTGACCGCATAGCCGACGACGAAGCCGGCCAGGATCATCGACAGTACTTTCATACTGTCGATCATGCCGTCAGCCGAATTTCACTCCCTGCGCCAGGGGCAGTTCGTTGGAGTAGTTGACGGTGTTGGTTGCGCGGCGCATGTATGCCTTCCATGCGTCCGAACCGGATTCACGTCCGCCGCCGGTTTCCTTCTCTCCGCCGAATGCCCCGCCGATCTCGGCGCCGGACGGTCCGATGTTGACGTTGGCGATACCGCAGTCCGAGCCGGCAGCGGACAGGAAGCGCTCGGCTTCACGCAGGTCGGTGGTGAAGATCGACGACGAAAGACCCTGCGGCACATCGTTGTGCAGTGCTATGGCCTCGTCGAGGGTGTCGTACGTCAGCACGTACATGATGGGGGCAAACGTCTCGTGCTTGACGATGTCGGTCTGCGCGGGCATCGTCACGATCGCGGGCTGAACGTAGAACGAATACTCGTCGACCACGTTCACCCGCTCCCCGCCGACCACCACTGTTCCGCCGTCGGATACCGCGGCTTCGAGCGCCTTCTGGTACCCCGCGAACGCACCGGCGTCGATGAGCGGGCCCACCAGAGTGTCTGTGGCCAAGGGAGATCCGATGGAGAGCGTCTCGTAGGCCGCGACCAGCTTTGCGACCAGTTCCTCCGCGACCGAGGAATGCACGATGACGCGTCGCAGCGAGGTGCAGCGCTGACCGGCCGTCCCGGCGGCCGAGAACACCAGTCCACGCGTCGTCAGATCGAGATCGGCCGACGGCGTCACGATCGCGGCATTGTTTCCACCGAGTTCGAGCAACACCCGGCCGAATCGCTCGGCGACCCGAGGTGCGACGGCACGGCCCATTCTCGTCGAGCCGGTGGCCGACACCAACGCAACTCGCGAATCATCCACCAGCGCTTCGCCGGACGCGCGATCACCGATCACCAGCTGTGCGATCTTGGGGTCCACGCCCGCGGCAGCGGCGGCACGCTCGAACAGCGCCTGCACTCCGACGGCGGTCAGCGGAGTCTTCTCCGACGGCTTCCAGATGACGGTGTCTCCTGCGACCAGAGCAAGTGCGGTATTCCAACTCCACACGGCGACAGGGAAATTGAAGGCGGTGATGACACCGACGACACCGAGCGGATGCCATTGCTCCATCATCCGATGCCCGGGCCGTTCGGTGGCGATCGTGTTGCCGTACAGCTGACGCGAGAGTCCGACGGCGAAGTCGCAGATGTCGATCATCTCCTGCACCTCACCGAGCCCCTCGGAGACGATCTTTCCGGCCTCGATGGACACCAGCGCGCCCAGATCCTCTTTGTGTACGCGCAGCAGTTCGCCCAGTTCCCGAATCACCTGACCACGTGCCGGAGCGGGCACCTGCGACCACGACACGAACGCGGTGCGCGCGTCGGCGACGACGGCCTCGACGTCGGCAGCCGAGGCCGACGCCAGCGACGCCAGGTTCCCTCCGGTGATCGGCGATCGCGCGATGATCGCGTCGGGTCCCGCGGGGGCGTCGAGCGCGATCGTGGCACCCAGCCGGTCGAGGATGGCGCGAGTGCGCACACTCAACTCGTCGTGGGTGATGGATGCAGACATGCGCGTACACCTTCCGTGAAGAGAACCGAACCGTCGGAGATCAGCCTACCGACGACGATCACAACAGTATAATTTCCTGTCATATGGACTTGCTTACGGAATTTTAACGCGTATCTTCGTCTTCATGACGCAAGTATTACAGCGCACCGGAGTGACCATCGATGCCTCCAACGTCCGCGACGTGATCGGCGAACACCTGTTGGCCGACGGTTTCGAGTTGGTACTGGACCTCGATGCTTCGACCGGGTGCACCCTGGTCGACGCCAGAGACGGCACCCGCTATCTGGACCTGTTCACCTTCTTTGCGTCCAATGCGCTGGGCATGAACCATCCCGCCCTGATCGACGACCCGGAGTTTCGGGCCGATCTCATGCAGGCGGCGATGAACAAGCCCAGCAACTCCGACATCTACACCGTGCCCATGGCCCGATTCGTCGACACGTTCGCGCGGGTTCTCGGTGACGCTCGCCTACCCCACCTGTTCTTCGTCGAGGGCGGAGCACTGGCGGTGGAGAACGCGTTGAAGGTCGCCTTCGACTGGAAGTCACGGTGGAACGAGCGCAACGGCATCGATCCCTCGTTGGGCTCGCAGGTGATGCACTTCGAGCACGCATTCCACGGACGCTCGGGCTACACGATGTCGCTGACGAACACCGACCCGAACAAGGTCGCCCGCTTCCCGAAATTCGACTGGCCGCGCATCCCGTCCCCCTTCATCAGATCCGACGCGAACATGGACGAACTCGAGGACGCATCGCTGGCGGCAGCCCGCATGGCGTTCGAGGCCAATCCGCACGACATCGCCTGCGCCATCATCGAACCCATCCAGGGCGAGGGTGGAGACCATCACTTCCGGCCGCGCTTCCTGCAGAAGCTGCGCGAGCTGTGCCACGAGTTCGACGCGCTGTTCGTGATGGACGAGGTGCAGACCGGTGCCGGAATGACCGGCACCGCATGGGCATTTCAGCAGCTGGGCGTCGTCCCCGATGTCGTCGCCTTCGGTAAGAAGGTTCAGGTCTGCGGCGTCATGGCCGGCGGTCGCGTCGACGACATCGACGACAATGTCTTCGCTGTCAGCTCCCGCATCAACTCGACGTGGGGTGGCAACCTCACCGACATGGTGCGGTCGCGTCGAATTCTGGAAGTGGTCGAATCCGAGAAGCTCATCGACCGCGCCGGTGAGCTCGGAGCAGTGCTGTTGAACATGTTGCAGGAGTTGGCAACTCGACACACGATTGTATCCGAGGTCCGCGGACGCGGGCTGATGTGCGCCTTCTCCCTGCCCGACGCCTCCACCCGCGACCGAGTGATCGAGCTGTTGCGCACCGAGGAACATGTACTGGCGCTCGGCTGCGGCGAGTCGGCAGTGCGATTCCGCCCTGCACTGACGATCACCGAAACCGAGCTGACCCAGGCCGTCCAGTCCATCGACCGGGTGCTGAGGATGCTCTGACATTGTCAGGTAACTCTTGACAACATGGTCGGCCTGCTGTCAGGCTTTTCCTGACACAGGAGGTCGGTCATGGATCCCATCACCCTCGCAGCCGAGGCTGATATCACCGCTGCAACGCGGGCGGTCGTAACAGCGGCAGCCACCGAAGCGGGCCGTATCGCAGACGAGATCATCGGCACCGGTCCGCTGCCGGGCACCCCGGAATGGGAGGCCGATCAATCTTCCGATCTGCCCGCACGTCGGAGTCTCGCGTGGCATCTACTCAGCCTGCGCGTGCAACTGGCGGCAGGCCTGGACGGCATCGAAACCGTGGTGGTGCTCCGGGTTCAGGGTGCAACGTGGGCGACGATCGGGACGGCCGTCGGCATGTCGCGGCAATCCGCGCACGAGCGGTGGGGTGCCCGCTCGGCGGCGATTCTCGATCCGGTCGGCGACGGTCTGCCCGAGATCGTGCCGAACGACAGTCCGGCCTGAATCACAACAACATTCGCTCTGCGCCCTCTGCCACGGCATCGGCTGCCCGTTGGAGTGCGGCGGACGACAACGACCACTGCTGCCAATACAGCGTCACGTCGTCGATTCCGTTGTCGTCGAAGCACATCAGCGTCGCGCGGGCCTGAAGATCCGGAATCATGCCCCAGCCGAAGCCGAGGTCGACGGCCCGTGCGTAATCCGAGGACGCAGGCACCAGATGTCTCGGCGGCTCATGCGGTTCGACATCGAATCGCTGTAAGTAGTTGTCCTGCAACCGGTCGTCGGCATCGAACACCACCACCGGCGCGGAGCGCAAGGCCTCTGCCGTCACTCCTGCGGTGAACCACCGTTCGATGAACTCGGGTGTGGCCGACGGCCGGTAGCGCATCGCACCGAGGCGTCGGACGGTGCAGCCACGAACCGGATCGGCAACGGACGTTATTGCGGCAGAGACGATCCCGTCGTGCAGCAACTGCGCCGTCCGGTCCTGATCCTGTCGATGCAGATCGAAGGTGGTGTTGCGCGCCAGTGAAGAGAGCGCGGGCAACACCCAGGTCGCCATCGAATCCGCATTGACGGCGAGCGAAATCGGCGCGGCGACGCCGTCGTCACTCAGTTCGGCACGAGTCTGCTCGGTGAGAGTGTCGATCTGGCGCGCCAGACGCAGCACTGCGACGCCCGACTGAGTTGCGACCACCGGCTTGCTCCGCTGGACCAGAGTCCGGCCGAGTGATTGCTCCAGTGACTTGATGCGCTGACTGATCGCCGAGGGCGTCACGTATAGCGCGCGGGCCGCGGCTTCGAACGTTCCGCTGTCGACCACGGCCCTCAGGGCTCTGAGCTGCTCGATCTCCATCAGATGAAGCTACGCTAATTGTTCCTGAAATACATTCGCTGGACCTAATGACGGCTCGCTCCTAACGTTGCCGTCATGACCTCCCTTGCGGCCGCACAATCGACCCTCACCGGACTGGGCGTCGGACTTTCCCTCATCGTCGCCATCGGAGCGCAGAACGCCTTCGTGCTGCGCAAGGGGCTGCAACGAGCCCACGTATTACCGGTGGTCGCGGTGTGCGCACTGTCCGATGCGGTCCTCATCCTGGCCGGGGTGGCTGGAATCGGTGTCCTCGTGGATCGATTTCCCGTGGCTCTGCGGATCGTGACCGTCCTGGGTGCTCTGTTTCTCCTCGTCTACGGTCTGATGGCGTTGAACCGCGCCCGAACACCTGCTGCCATGACCTCCCAGGTGGAGGGAACGGGTTCGCTGATCGCCGCCCTTGCCACCTGCCTGGCCCTGACCTGGCTCAATCCGCATGTCTACCTCGACACCGTGGTGTTTCTCGGCTCGATCGGCAACCGACAGCCGGGGGACTTGCGGTGGTGGTTCGCCGTCGGCGCGATGCTGGGCAGCGTCCTGTGGTTCACCGCCCTGGGCTACGGATCACGGGTGCTCAGTCCGCTGTTCGCCAAGCCCGCGGCGTGGCGAGTACTCGACCTCGGCATCGGAGCGATGATGCTCACCCTGGCTGCTCTGCTGGTTTTCGGCTGAGCCACGACACTCGAGACGTTCGCAGCACTTGATCGGTGGTACAACGAGTGATCTGATAGTCGCGAAAGACCGACCGCGCGGTCTCGAAAAGACTGGAGGATTTTCCGTGCCGTACCTCGGCCTGCTGATCATGCTGCTGTCGATCTTCTGTTTGATCGACGTCATCACCGCCGACGATTCGAGAATCCGGCACCTCCCGAAGATCGTCTGGCTGCTGCTCGTCATCGTTCTGCCGCTCGCCGGGTCCATTGCGTGGCTCATCGTCGGCCGGCCCGAGAACGGCGGCATCTGGGGTGGCAGCGGTGCACCGCGTACTGCGTCGGCCTATCCCGAGTACGACGCAAGACCCGGACGTGCCGTCGCCCAGTCGCAGGAAAGCGACGAGGAGTTCCTACGCCGCTGCCGCGCCCGCGCCGAGGAGCAGCGTCGCATCGCCCGCGAACAGCGCAAGAGCGAATGAGCCGACAACTAGAGAAGCCATGGCCAAGCTGACGACGTTTCCCGAACCGAACTCCGCCCTCTCCGATCCCGCCGACCTGTTTCGCGAGTACCTGCGCTTCTATCGCGGCGAGTTGGTTCGGCGCATCACTGCACTGAGCGGCGATTCCTTGACCACCACAGCCCTACCCTCCGAGTGGACCCCACTACAGATGCTGACCCATCTGGTGCACATGGAGCAGCGCTGGTTCGTCTGGGGATTTCTCGGCAGGGCAGTCGACGCGCCGTGGGGTGACGAGAAAGACGGCTCCTGGCATGTGCCGGCCGAAGTGGACGCCGAGACCCTGCTGACCAGGCTCGACGACGGTGCCCGGCTCACCGAAGAAGTACTGAGCACACATCGGATGGACGAATTGGCAACTCTCGGTGGAAGATTCACCGATGAGCGGCCGACTCTGATCTGGATCTGCTTCCATGTACTCCAGGAATACGCCCGTCACCTCGGCCACCTCGACGTCGCAGTCGAACTGGCCGGCGGGCCGAGAGGTGAGGGACCGGCATGAGAATCGACATCACCAGCGTCTTCGTCGACGATCAGAGCAAAGCGCTGACGTTCTACACCGAGGTACTGGGATTCGTCGTCAAGCACGACGTAGCAATGGGTGGCCCCGATCGTTGGCTCACGGTCGTCTCGCCGCAGGATCCTGAAGGCACCGAGTTGCTGCTCGAGCCCAGCGGTCATCCCGCAACCGCACCGTTCAAGGACGCACTGTTCGCGGACGGCATCCCGTTCACACAGTTCGCGGTGGACAGTGTTGCAGCAGAATACGATCGGCTCATCGGCCTGGGCGTTCGGTTCACTCAGCAGCCCACCGAGATGGGCCCGGTGATCACTGCGGTGTTCGACGACACCTGCGGCAACCTGATTCAGATCATCGCTCCGTCGAGCTGACGCCTCAGAGGTTCGCGTACAGATCGACGGTGGTGCCGTCGGGATCGTGTACGACGGCATAACGCTGCCCCCAGAACGCATCCCACGGCTGCAGGTGTCCGGTGTACCCCGCCTCGGTCACCGCTGCCCACGCCGCGTCCACTCCGGCGGCGGAACCGCAATCGAACGCGAGCGCGACGCGGTGGCCCCCGCTGGGCGGCGTCCACGTCGGATCGAACGACGTGATGGTGGACGGCAGGTCGAACAGCAACCTGACGCCGCCGAGGTCGACCTCTACGTGCTGCTCGGCATCGGCGTCGGCCGGAATGTCCAGTCCCAGAACGCGATAGAACGCCAGAGCTGCGGCCATATCGGCGACGACGATCTCGATTCCTGCCAGACGTGGTTTCACGACGACAAGGCTAGCCGTGTCAGCCCCAGTTCGCGGCATTGGTCAGACAGAACGGATGCCCGGCCGGATCCAGCAGCACCCGCCAGGTATCGCCCGGCTGGTCCTCGGGCAGCGTCGCACCCAGCTCCACCGCAGCCGACGCCGCGACATCGAGGTCATCGACCGCCAGATCGAAGTGAAACTGCTTGCTGCCGTTGGCGTTGGGCCACGACGGCGGTTGGTAATCGTCGACGCGACCGAATCCGAGCGCACTGCTCGGACCCTGCAGCATCGCGTAGTCCTGCTCCGCGTGCACGACGCTCCAGCCCAGCAACGACGACCAGAATTCCGCGCTGGCCGTAGGGTCTGCACAGTCCAGGGTGACCATCTTCAGCGTGGCAACGGGTGTCTGGGTCATGGTGTTCTCCTTTTCGTGTCGGACCAGGCTCCTACACTGACGCGCGTGCCGGATAGGAAAAACGCGACAGCCACCCAGTCCGGCGTCCTGCGGCCGGATCAGCTGGCTCGGTATGTCGATCTGACAAGGCTGCCGTGTGCAGCGGCGTTGGAACCGTGGGTCGAGAACTACTGGCAGCTGCGATGGGATCTGCCGTCGGACATCTCGTATCGCAGCTCGACGCTCCCACACCCGGCCTGCACGTTGAGCGTCGAGCACGGCTGGACCCGGGAAGGCGTCGTCGAACCGGTGGTCGTGACAGGCGTGCTCACCCGTCGCTTCGACGTCGTGCTCGCCGAATCCGGTTGGGTGTTCGGGGTCAAGTTCCGTCCCGGCGGCTACGCGAGTTTCACCGGAACCGTGGCCCGAAATCTGCGCGACGTCTCGGTCGCGCCGCCGACCCCGTTCCGAGCCGAGACCGTTGCTGCACTGGCCGAGCTGGGAGGACATCTCAATGCCGACCACTGCCGAACCGTCGTCGACTCGGTTCTCGCGCCCTATGCCCGTGACGTGGAACCGGAGTACCGGACCGTCCTGGACATCATCACGACGATGCTGCGCGACCGGACGCTGGTTCGCGTCGCACAGGTGGAACAGCGGTGCGCAATCGGCACTCGTCGATTGCAACGGCTGTTCGAGCGCTACGTCGGTGCGACGCCCAAGTGGGTGCTCGGGCGGTATCGGATTCACGACGCTGTCAGTGAACTCGACAACGGCTACTCGGGTCCGCTGGCAGACCTGGCCGCGCGATACGGCTGGTTCGACCAGGCTCACTTCACTCGGGAGTTCACCGAACTGGTCGGAATGCCGCCGAGCGCCTACCAACCCTGAGTAACGCCTTCGTCACGCAATGCGACTTTTGCGGATTCGTTTGGCACAGTATCCCGCGGTGCTCGACGAGCATCTCGGTGAGGAACAGCAGCACAGAGGAAGAGTGGGCTTCAACGCATGATCAACATTCTCATCGCCGGTGGAATCGCGTTGGCGGTCTCGATTCTGTTGACTCCATTTCTCATCGCGCTGTTCACCCGGCAGGGATTCGGCCAGGAGATCCGTGTCGAGGGTCCGGCAAGTCACCACGCCAAGCGAGGAACGCCGACGATGGGCGGCGTCGCGATCATCGTCGGCCTGTGGGCCGGTTACCTCGGCTCCCACCTGGTGACGATGGGCGGCGACGGACCGTCGGCTTCGGCGCTGTTGATACTCGCTCTTGCGACGGCACTCGGCGTTGTCGGATTCCTCGACGACTACATCAAGCTCCGCATGAAGCGGAGCCTCGGACTCAAGGCGACCGGCAAGTACGTCGGGCAGATCAGTGCAGCGGTGATCTTCGCCGTGCTGGCGCTGCAGTTCCGCAATGGGAACGGGCTGACTCCGGGCAATGTCGAACTGTCGCTGGTACGCCAATCCACGTTCTTCACCATGGCCCCGATCGTCTTCGTGCTGTTCTGTGTCTTCCTGGTCGTCGCCTGGTCCAACGCGGTCAACCTCACCGACGGTCTCGACGGCTTGGCCGCAGGATCGATGACACTCGTCCTCGGCGCGTACACGGTGATGACGTTCTGGCAGTACCGGCAATCCTGCGCCACCAACTCCGTGGCCGGGTGCTACCAGGTGCGCGATCCACTCGACCTCGCCGTCGTCTGCGCGGCTGCCGCGGGTGCCTGCATCGGATTCCTCTGGTGGAACGCAGCTCCGGCGAAGATCTTCATGGGCGACACCGGCTCACTCGCCCTCGGCGGACTGCTCGCAGGCCTGTCGATCGTGAGCAAGACCGAACTGATCGCCCTCGTCTTCGGAGCCCTGTTCGTCGCCGAGAGCGCCTCCGTCGTCATCCAGGTCGCGTCGTTCAAGAGCACCGGAAAGCGACCGTTCCGCATGGCACCCATCCACCACCATTTCGAGCTGGCCGGCTGGGCGGAAACAACGGTCATCATCCGACTGTGGCTGTTCGCTGCCATCGCGTCGGCACTGGGGCTCGGGTTGTTCTACAGCGAGTTCCTCGCCGCCGTCGGCTGACCTCTACGATTCTGGGATGACTGACGAACTGTCTCCGGTTGCCAAGGTCGACGCTCTCGCCGCCGAACTCGAGCAACTCGATGCTCGACGCGTCGCCATCGGGGTCGAACTCGTCAATCTTCAATTCGGTCTCGACGGAGACGCCAAAATCCGCGCGACAGAGGTCTTCCACAGCGACTACCTGGGCCGACTGTTCACCTTGGTCGACGACCTGCGCACCGACGAATAAGGCTTCAGGGCGCGACGATGCAGCCCGGGCCGAGCGGAGTGGCCGGGTTGACGGTGACGGTGCGAACCGGACCGCCCGCGGACGTTTCGTAGGCCATCAACGAGTGTTCACCCGGTGCAGTCGGGGTCCACAGCGTGAGCTTGTGGCCGAGAACTACCGGCGTGCTGAAGTACGGATCGACGTTCCATGCCAGTTCCTCGGGGAACATGACCGACTCGTTCGTGTAGTCCTGGATATCGACCCTCGGGCCACTCGGTGTGTCGGTCCGAGCCACGACCAGATATGTGCATCCCACCCCGAACTGCGTTGTGGCACCGGCACTGAGCCCGGGCAGGATGTCGAGGCTCACGACGTCCGCCGACGCCGCTGGGGCAGCCCAACACGCGGACGCGACAAGAGCAGTCGATATGAAGGCCAGGTGCCGAAGACGCTTCGATATGGTCATACCAGCTGGTCGGTTCGGGGGGCTAACTCGTTACACCCCGATTCACTCGGACTCGGAACGAGACACGACGACCAGTCGAAAATCCCTCAGCGACAGAGAGAATGCCGCCAACGCTGCAACGAGCACGCCGCCGGCCGGAAACACCGACCACGGATCGCCGATGGTGGGGGTGAAAGACGAGGCGTCGTCGACTCGTGCGATGTACGACGTGTCGGAGACGTAAGTGTCCGACACTGAACTACCCATTGACGTCCAGCCGAAATCGGCGGCAGGAGGCGAGTGGATCTCGATACTCAACGGATTCTCCCACCACCAATTCGACGCGACTTCAGTTGGTTGCGGTGGCCAATGCGTCCAGGCGAGTGCGCTGCCCGCTCCCAGCGCCACGCCGACCACGATCAACACCACGAACAGGTGGACGCGGCTGCGCCGACGATCCTGGACGATTCGCAGACCCGCATCGACGAGAAACGAGGCCACCACCAAGCCGGCCGCCAGTCCCGCAGCGACGAGATAGAGCGACACCGGGAACCAACTAGGACGGGCGTAGGTCACTCCCAGGTCCTGCGGATCGACAACGGCGACATGCCAGACCACCGCTGCGGCTGCGCCCGTCGAGGCCCCGACTGCCGCGAGCATTGCAACCAGCTTCTTCCCTGATGGGCTGTCCACGGGCGGGACTCTACCCTTGACCTGAAGTTCGGTTCAGGTTTTAGGGTCAGCCTCATGACAACGACAACCAGCAGACCGATGCAGCCGCCAGAGCGTCAGCCCATCGGGTTCTGGACCGCGCGAGCCGGGGAAGCCATTCGAGCACGAACCCGCGGCGCACTCCACGAAATAGGCGTCACACAACCCGAATGGTGGCTCCTACATCAGATCTCGCTGCATCCCGCAGGAGCCGAGCGCGCCGAGACGATCGAGAAGATCGGTCACAACGACACCCCGGAGGTCATCGTCGAGGCCATCGACTCCGCGGAGTCCAAAGGTTGGATCGTGGAATCGAATTCACGTCTGACGTTCACCCCGGACGGTCGCGACGTGTTCCGGCGCGCAGCCGATCTCCAGAACATGCTGCAGGAGGAGCGCATGAGGGGCATCAGTGAGGCCGACTTCGTGACCACCATCGAAGTCCTGCAACGAACGATCGAGAACGTCGGAGGCAACGCCTGGCATTGGTGACGATCAGGCAGTGCGGGCCACCTCGCGCGGGATCGGGTTACCCTCGAGCCCTCGACATCAGCACGCCTACAACTAAGCCGACGACTGCTCCCAGAACAGGCAAACCGACTACGAGTGCGCCCAGCGGCCCAGGCATACCCAGGAACTCCGAGTACTGCGAATGGCCTGCGACGAACGCGTAATTCACTCGACGCGGTGCGCCGGTCCACAGGACGATACCGATCGACGCAATGAGCCCGAGTGAGAATCCGATCAGTGCGGAGACCTTACGCATCCGAGCGGGCTTCGCGGGCCGCTGCTGCGAATGCGGCCATGCTCGGGAATTTCATGTCGACGCTGTATTCCTCGGACGGCTCCGGTGTTGCGCCCCATCCGGGGCGATCGTGTCGCCGATCGATCCACACCGAGGCGATGCCGTGCCGTTTCGCCGGTACGTGATCGTGGAACAGGCTCTGCGCAACATGGAGTAGCCGTGATCGTGGAACACCCAGCGTCTCGAGGACTCCATCGAGCGCGTCGAAGTGGTTGTCGGCCGGTTTGTAGGCCTTGACGTCCTCCGCGGTCACGATGGCATCGAACTGCACGCCGAGCCGGCGGTTGCTACCTGCGAAACCGTCGCGGTGCACATTGGACAGTATGACGAGCTTGTAGCTCTCACCGAGAGACGCCAAGGCGGCGCCGGAGTCCTCGAATGCCGGCCAGTCCGAAACGGAGGCCCCGAGCTTGTCCGCCCACTCGGCCGATACAGGTATTCCCAATGCGCGCCCGGTCTGTGCGAAAGCATCGGCGAGTATCCGGGGGTACAGCGCAGAGGGTGAATCCCGCTGCGCCTGAGATTCGTTGACGCCGTGCATCTCGAGAAGCTCGTCGTCGGACAGCGGAGAACCGGCCTGCTGCGCCCATGGTCTGAGCACCTCGAGTATGCCCGCTTCCCAATCGATCAGCGTTCCGTAGCAATCGAAGCTCAGGACGTCGTAGTCGGCGAGATTCATGCGGCCGGTCCTCCTTGCGACAATTCGATGACGGCCGACTGTTCGTGCCGATACCGTGTTCACGTCACCAGCAGCCTACTGCTCTTCGTCTGTTCTCGAGCGTCCGACCGTCGCTGCGACCGCCGGACCGGATGTCGACCGACTCGAGATCAAACGTGTTGCGCAGCAGATGTATCGGGTTGTTCACCGTGGTCCCGTCCGGGAAAGTGTCGGGCGGGGTGAGCTCGTTCGCAGCGATCCGTGCGGACCGTCGCCGGGTCACGACGCAGGTAGAATTTCATCGAGCCGACTCGATCGACGACGAAGGGCAGCCCTGTGAGCATCGACCGCGACAGTGCCGACAGCAACAAGCGCAATGTCGACGACGCACTGAACAAGATCGACAAGCCCTGGCAGCCTCACCGACTCGTCAGCGTCAACGACTACGACGTGAAGGTCGTCAAGCTGCTCGGCGAATTCGTCTGGCACACACACCCGGACACCGACGAGATGTTCTTCGTCCACAGTGGGGAACTGATCATCCAGCTGCGCGACCGGGACGTCGTTCTCGGACCTGGTGATGTCTTCGTCGTCCCGGCAGGCGTCGAGCACTGTCCCAAGGCCGTCGAGGAGGTGTCGGCGTTGCTGTTCGAGAGGGCGGGCACCGTCAACACCGGGGATGTTGGCGGAGAGATGACTTCGCAGGTCCACGAGTTGTGACTCGACTGAAGCTGCGCGCTGCTGTCCCGTCCGACGCCGATTTTCTCTTCTCGATGGCGTCGGACCCGGAGGTCGTCCGATGGGTCGGTGATGGAAAACCCTGGAGTAGAGACTATTTCGATGGTCGTTTCTCACGTTCCCTGAACGCCGAGGACACCCGAACGCCGGACGTGCCGAGATGGTTCATCGGCACCGCCGAGGATCGACACCCCGTCGGCTTGCTCAGCCTGACTCGACGATCGGATCACATCGAAGTCGGGTACTGGGTGCATCCGACCCAATGGGGTCGTGGCTACGCCGGCGAACTGATCGACCTCGCGCGGGATCACACGGATGGTCTCCCGATGGCCGCGCAGGTGTATCCGGCCAACAGTGCCTCACGTCGGGTGCTCGAGCGTGCCGGGTTCACACTCGTCGACGACGGTGATCCCATGATCTTTCGATGTCCTCCGACGTAAGGATTCTCCGGTTCACCAGGTTCTGATGGGACGGGGCCGAACCGAGGTGCGGCCGGTGGTGACGCCGCGCACCATCGGTCGCATCAGGAATTCGTGCGGAAACCCCAGGTCGATAACGCTGGCTGCGTGCAGTGCATCGAGGTGGGAGTCGTCGAGGGTGACATCGAGCGCAGAGATGTTCTCCTGCAACTGTTCCGGAGTACGCGCGCCGATCAGCGAGCTGACGACCGACGGATGCCTGAGCGTCCATGCCAGCGCCACCTGAGCCGCGGACGCCCCGAGTTCGCGTGCGACACCAACGACGACGTCCGCGACTGCGAGCCCCCGCGTGGTCAGCGTTCCGTTCGCCTTGGCGTGATCACGACGGGTTCCCACTGGGCTGTCCGAGCCCGCCGTCGCAAGGTCTGCGGCAGAGTATTTGCCCGTCAACACGCCACCGCCGAGGGGAGCCCAAGGAATCACACCGAGGCCCAAACTCGCTGCCATCGGCAACAATTCCCGCTCGGTTGTTCTCTCCATCAAGCTGTACTCCACCTGAAGTGCCGCGAACGGCGGCCACCCGCGCAACTCCGCGGTGGTCTGCATTCGCGCGACTTCCCATGCCGGTGTGTCCGAAATTCCTATGTACAGAACCTTTCCCGAACGGACCAGCTCACCGAGCGAAGCGATGATCTCGTCACTCGGCGTCATACGGTCCCACGCATGCACATACAGCAGGTCGATGTAGTCGGTACCGAGATTCCTCAGGCTTGCCTCGACGGACCCGCGGAGACTCTTTCTACCGCCCCCACCTGCGTTCGGATCCGACGGATCACGCGTCGCCGCATATTTCGTCGCGACGACGACCGAATCGCGGCGGCCCCGGAGAAATGTACCCAGGTACCGCTCCGACTGTCCGTCGGTATAGATGTTGGCGGTGTCGACCATGTTTCCGCCGGCGTCGAGGTAGGCGTCGAAGATTTTCCTCGAGTCTTCCTCGTCCGCACCCCAACCCCACGCATCGCCGAATGTCATGGTTCCCAGCGACAGAGGTGAAACTCGCAGACCAGAGCGGCCCAGCAGTCGGTAGTCGTCCAAACGTGTCATCGGTCATGTCTCCTTCGTGTCCGGTCCCACTCACCGTCCTGGCACCGAGGGGGAACGGAAAGGACCAGATCATCCTGGGAAGAGCGATACCAGGCCGATCGCGCCCGAGTGCCCTACCGTGGATCGGGTGAGCGGGCAGCTGGGTCGAGACGAACTGGCGGCATTTCTGCGCGCCAGGCGCGAGGCGCTGATCCCGTCGGACGTCGGTCTACCACCTCGGATAGGGGCATCACGTACGCCCGGTCTGCGGCGTGAGGAGGTCGCTGCGTTGGCCGGTGTGAGCGTGGATTACCTCGTTCGTCTCGAACAGGCACGTGATGTCAGGCCGTCCGCCCACGTGGTGCAGTCACTGTCGAATGCGCTGAAGTTGTCTGCTGATCAGACGGGCTACCTGTTCACGCTCGCCGGCCATCGCGCACCCGACCGACCCGCCGTCCAGCAGGTGCCCGACGGCATCCGAGCGTTGATCGACGACATCGGTCCGTTGCCAGCGATGGTACTCAACCACCGACTCGACATCCTCGCCGCGAACGACACCATGGCCGCACTCCTCCTCGACATCGACGAACGCCCGGTGTCGGAGCGCAATGTTCTACGAATGTGTTTCCTGGACAGCCGATTCGACGGATTCTACGAGGCACGCGACGACGTCGTCCGAGGCGCGGTGGCAGACCTGCGTGCCGCATGGGTGAACCACTCTCACGACCAGGAGCTCGCCGCCTCGATCGACGAACTCGAACGAGGCAGCGCAGAATTCGCCCGCTACTGGCAGTCCCGTGAAGTGTCGGTGCGCAGCCGCGGTGACAAACCGATGCGACATCCGCTCGTCGGACCGGTGACCGTGACGTTCGATGTCCTCACTCCACTCGGCGACCCTGATCTACGATTGATCGTCTACCGGCCTGTCGATGCGCAATCTCGTTCTGCGCTGGACGAACTCGGCCGGTTACGCTCTCATCGAAAGCAGCGGCACCTGCGCACGATCTGAATCCGACCTTTCGCGGCACCGAAAGTCGAGACTCCATCGGTCCCGTGCTCCTATCGTTTCGGGCAGAACGAAGGAAGGTCACCGGCACATGCTCGAACGATGGAACGCAGCACTCGACTACATCGAGAAGAACCTCGACCGCGAGATCGATCCGACCGAACTCGCTCGGATCACCCGCACATCGGAATATCACTTTCGACGCGTGTTCTCGGCGCTCGCCGGACTACCACTGTCGCACTACATCCGACAACGCCGAATGACGCTGGCAGCAGCCGACATTCTCGACGGACAGGGTGTGCTCGACGTCGCGACCAAATACGGATACACCGCGGACGCGTTCACCCGCGCCTTCCGAGACCTACACGGCATCACACCATCTCGAGCACGCCGCCCCGGAGCCATCCTTCGTTCCAGACAAGCAGTGACATTTCACCTGACCATCGAAGGACGAAGCACCATGCGATACCGCATCACCGACCTGCCTGCATTCCACATCGTCGGCAAAACCACCCGAATCCCACTCCGATTTCACGGCGAGAACACCGCCATGACCGAATTCCACCGAAACCTGGCCCCCGGAACCGGCGACGAATTACGTGAACTTGCCGACCTGCCCGAACTCCCCGACATCCTCTTCGTCAGCGACGGCTTCGAACCCGAACGCGAGGACGGCAGTCTCTTCGACTACTACTTCGCAGTTGCAAGCACGTCGGCCGGAACACCCGACTGGGACACCCTCGCCGTGCCCGCATCGACCTGGGCGGTATTCGAGACGAGCAGCAACACCGCACTCGCCCCCGCACTCCAACAACTCTGGGCCGACGCCTTCAGCGAATGGTTCCCCTCCAACCCCTACGAAACAATCCCGGGACCGGAAATCCTGACCGTCACCGAAGCCTCCCCCGACTGGACCTCGGGAGCGGGAGAACTATGGCTCCCCATCCAACGAAATCCATAGCCGTCCTCATCTCCTCCCCTCCCGGCGCTGCCCCCCCGTTGACCACTCAATGTGACGTTCAGTGGCCTTTTCGGGGGTCAATGTCACATCGAGTGGACTGCTGGAGGGAGCCCAGCGCACGGCCAATCGGTCTCGGCCGCCGTGCTCGGTAGTCTGACGACATGTTGGCCGGCCGACGAGAGGGGTTGCGTCGGCGATATCTGTCGCTGGGGATCGGCGAGCTGGTCGCAGCCGTAGTCTTCCTGACGCTTGCCCTCACCATGGCGATACCGCGGCTCGACGACCGACAAGACCGTCTCGCGTTGTGGTCCGCCCTTGTTCCGTTGCTCGTCGTGCTCGTACAAGCGGGGGTCTACTGGCTGCTGGCGCGTTCCTGGGTCGAAAACCACCCGATGCCCGTCTTCCTACGCGGGACCTACCGGGTGTGTCGAATCGTCGACGTCGCGTTGCTCGCTGCCGGGTTGGTGGGCATCATCGTATGGCTTCCCGCCGGGATCGGTGCGGCTCTCGCCGTCGTCGCGGTATGGCTCTTCGGAGTCATCGAGTTCGTCAACTACTTCGTCGTCCGGCTTTCCTATCCCGTACGCCATTGGCTGTCGACTGTTCGTCAGCTGCGCACTCCTCGATTGGTTCGCGACATGAACACTGTTGCCTGACTCCACCGTCGGCGTACCCGGTAGACACTCGATGTGACATTCAGTGGACTTTTCGGCAGTCAATGTCACATCGAGTGGACTGCGGTCGACTGGGCGAAACGCTCAGGACGATCGACGAGCCAGGATTTCCGTGATGTCGGCCAGAGCAGGGATTGCCGCAGAGAGTGCTCGACGGCTGTCCACGGTCAGCTCGTCGAGTGCGTCGGAAAGGACCTGCGAGCTGACTGCGTCGTATTCGGCGAGGAGGCGGAGGGCCTTGGTCGACGCCGTCAGGGTCGCTCCCCGGAGGTCGTTCGACGAGATCGATCGTTCGACGAGACCCGCGTCGACCATTGCCTTGATCAGGTTGCTCACGGTGGAGCGAGCGAGGTTCAGATGTGCCGCGAGGACGCCGGGGCTCATCGACGGCTTGTCGACCAGCGCCCTCATCACCTCGACGTGCGAGTCGGGGAGGTCAGGCAAATCCGCGGCCTCGCGGGTCGCGCGGAGCAGCGAGCGTCGCAGCGGCCCCAGTTGTCGCGCGAGCTCGATTGCGGAGGAGTGCATCGTTCGATGATCGCACATGTAGTTTTGCCGCAAACATAGTTTTGTGACAAAATGTCCTTATGGATATAGAGACCTCGGTTCAGAATCCGGTCCCGAATCAGGACCTCAGCGGCATCGTCGGGCACCGCTTTATCTACACGTACGCGAACAACTGGCAGTACGAGATGTACGTCAAGAACGCTACGACGATCGACTACCGCATCCACACCGGCATGGTCGGTGGTCGATGGGTCAAGGACCAGGAAGTCGATCTGGTCCAACTCGATGACGACGTCTACAAGATCTCATGGAACGAACCCACCGGAACATCCGTCGTCGTCAACGTCATTCCCGGCAAGCGGCGTCTGCACGGCACGATCTTCTTCCCTCAGTGGATCGAGCTGGACGGTACGAAAACTGTTCTGTACCAAAATGATCATCTCGACGAGATGCGCGCCTACCGTGATGCCGGACCGACCTACCCCATTTACGTGGTCCCCGAATTCGCCCGAATCACTTTGTTCGAGCACGTCGGCATCGACGACGAGACGATCGTGTCGCTCGCGCCCAGCGATCTGCCCGACGGATTCGCCGACCGAACGAACTGACGTGCGCCCCGATCTGATCTTCGTCGCACATCTGTCGGTAACCGTGGGCGAACCGATCGACTTGGGCGAGGTGGTCGATGGTCACCGCCGCATCGTGCCGATCCTCGGCGGGACCGTCGAGGGCCCCCTACTGCGCGGCCGAGTCCTGCCCGGCGGAGCGGATCACCAGATTCTCCGCACACCCACACTCACAGAACTGGACGCCCGATACGCCCTCGAGACCGATGCGGGCGAACGAGTCGCCGTACACAACATGGGCATACGAAGTGGTGCCGAAGAGGACATCGACGCACTTGTCCGCGGCGAAGATGTGCCCGCCGATCGCGTCTACTTCCGAAGCCAACCGCGCCTGTCCTCCGCCGCAAGCCGCCTCGCATGGATGAACGAACGACTGTTTCTCGGATCCGGCAAACGACTACCGAACTCGATCGAACTGGACATCTATCAGATCACCTGACCGACGTTATTCCGCGCAGTCAATGTGACGTTCGGTGGTCTTTCGGGCAGTCAATGTCACGTTGAGTGGACGGGGAGGGGTGTCAGGCCATCGATTGGCCGTAGACGTGGGTCACGGAGATAGTCACAAGAACTCGTCGGTCAGCGACCATGACTGCTCGGTATTCGTTCCAATCGGGGTGCTCACCGGCCGCAGCGCGGAAGTAGTCCACCAGGGCATCGACTTCGGGGCTGTTCGGTGACGTACCCGGGCCGGTGAGGGTGACGGTTCCTTCCGCCGTCGCCCATGCCCTACCGTCGGGACTGGTCACTTCCAGTGCGGCGCGTGGATCTCGACGCAAGTTGGCCGTTTTTGCTCGTCCATCGGTCACCGAGATTCGGATTGTCTCGGCAGCGCGATCGTAGAACGGCGTCACAGGCGAGAGCTGCGGAACTCCGCTGGCCTTGATGGTCGCCAACACTCCGATTCGGCTCTGTTCGAGAAGGTGGTGTGGATCGAATGCGCTGTCGGTCATGGATTCCCCTCAGGTCGTGTGGACAACTCGGCCGCATAGGCCCCGATTGCTCGACGATATTTCCCCATTGCAGGGTTCGCTGCCTGAAGCGCACTCCGAAGCGCCTGCGCTACATCCCCGATATCCCACAGGGTCAGCGCCACGAATGCGTCACGTGCGGAGATGTATTCGTTCGCGAACTCGAACTCTCGGAGCACATGCAATGCATCGTGCGGTCGCCCGACATTGCGCAACGAACTCGCCAATTGGATCCGGGCCTGATTTTCCCGGTCGCCCTCGAGACCAGCCGACAGGGAGGCTTCATACAACGGGACTGCGGCCGCACCGTCGCCCAAGAAGTCTTCCAGCGATGCGCGCTCGAACAGAGTACGAGCATCCGAATAAGATGCGGCCGAGAGCAAGTCCGCCATCTCGACACGCATACGGACGGGGTCGGTGTCATCCGCTTCACGCCAGAACGCCACTAGCGGGTCCACATTGCCTCCCCCTGTCATCACGCGCTCCATCGTCGCAGACACCGCTTAGTCTCGACAGATGGATGTGGAACTGTCCCTGCTCAAGTTGCTGGTGGAAATCGACCGCAGCGGGTCGATGACGGCCGCTGCCGAACGGCTCATGTTCACCCCCTCAGCTGTGTCCCAGCAGGTCAAGAGACTCGAGGCCGTCGTCGGAACCCCGGTCCTCGAGCGACACGCACGCGGAGTGCGCCTCACCGAGGCCGGTCGGCTCGTTGCGGGGAGAGCGGCGGCGATCGACACGCAACTGTCTGCCCTGCGCGCCGACCTCGACGATCTGCTCGACGCCCGCAGCGGCCACGTCACCCTGGGCGTCTTCCCTTCCTTCGCTGCATCTCTTCTGCCGGACGTCATGAGCGCATTTCGCTCTGCGCATCCAGGGATCGATTTGGGCATACGGTCGTCGCGGCTGCGCGACCTGCACGCGATGCTGCTGGGCCGAGAAGTAGATCTGTCCTTGGCATGGGACTACCCGGAATTGCCGATGGTGGTCGACGACGTCGAGACCGAAGTCATCGCCGAGGACGCCACGGTCCTTCTCGTTCCCGCGGGTTGGTCTCGGAGAGGCCCCGTTCCACTCCAATCGCTCGAAGGCGAACAGTGGATCGTTCGCGCGTCGCAGCACTCCATCACCACGATGTTCCGAACA
Source organism: Rhodococcus sp. 06-470-2 (assembly GCF_002258235.1). Lineage (NCBI taxonomy): Bacteria > Bacillati > Actinomycetota > Actinomycetes > Mycobacteriales > Nocardiaceae > Rhodococcus > Rhodococcus sp. 06-470-2. The sequence continues at coordinate 68,832 of NZ_NOYB01000016.1, forward strand.
GCCTGTCTCAAAGCCGGTTTCGAGCCTCAGATCCTGATCGAGTCCAACGACTACATGGAATCTCAGGCGATGGTTGCTGCCGGACTGGGACTCACTGTGGCACCCGCGATGACTACTCGCTACCTTCGCGAGGGCGTCGAGTCGATTGCCTTGGACGAACTCTCGAGGCGGCGAATCCTGCTGTGCCGCCTCGAGCAGCGGGCGCCGTCCCCTGCATCGAATGCCATGACATCGGTGCTCGTCACGCTCTTCGAAGCTATGAATTCTGCTTGAGTCAGATGTAAGAAACGATCTCTGGTCTTCACGCTGCGTAGGCGGCAAGGTATGCCACAGGTCACATCGGTGACCTAGTCCGCAACAGTGCGGACGTGAACACCTGGAGACATCGTGACTACCGGACACCCAGCGCCAGCCCCAGACAACACAGTCGAACTGGTGGTTCTCGCCGGCGACGGCATCGGTCCCGAGATCAGCGCGGCGACTGCCTCGGTGGTCGAAAGTGCGCTCGCGCACAACGGAATCACCGCCAGGTTCACCGATGGAACCATCGGTTTCGATGCGCTCGCCGCCTCGCGGACAACCATGCCCGACGCCATCGTCGATCTCTCGCGTGCAGCAGACGGCGTCGTTCTGGGCCCGGTGTCGCACCTGGACTACCCACCGACCTCCGAAGGCGGCGTCAACCCGTCGGGAATACTGCGGCGAAAGTTGGACCTGTACGCCAACATTCGGCCCGCCAGGACTGTCCCGGCTCTCCCGAATCCTCTCGGCAAGAACTTCGACCTCGTGATTGCCAGAGAGAACACCGAAGGCTTCTATGCCGATCGGACGATGTTCGCCGGTGGTGGCGAGTTCATGCCCACAGAGGACCTCGCACTGGCCATTCGAAAGGTGACTCGTCACGGTTCCGAACGCATCGTGCGCCGAGCGTTCGAGCTGGCACGGACGCGTAGATCGAAAGTCACCGTGGTGCACAAGGCCAACGTCCTCAGGCTGAGCGACGGGCTGTTCCTCGAGGCGGCCAGAGCCGTCCGGCAGGACTTTCCCGACGTCTCCTACGAGGAGCTATTGGTCGACGCTGTCGCCGCGCTGCTGATACGTCGACCGGAGTCCTTCGACGTGATCGCAACCACCAACATGTTCGGGGACATCCTCTCGGACGAGGCCACCGAGCTCTCCGGCAGCTTGGGATTGGCTGCGTCACTGAATGTCGGTGACAAGCACGCCGTCGCGCAAGCACAACATGGATCGGCACCCGACATAGCAGGGCAAGGAATCGCCAATCCCGCGTCGTTGATCGGTTCTGCCGCAATGCTCCTGGACTGGATCGGACAGCAGCGCGGCGACGAAAGACTGACTGCAGCGGGCAGATCGATTCATCGAGCCATCGACACGGCCGTGGGTATGCCCGAGACCCGCACGGCGGACCTCCACGGAACCGCAACCACCGAGCGCTTCACGCTCGCAGTAATCGAGCACCTCGAATCGGAGCGCTGAATCATGTTGGCAGTGCTCGGATTCGTCTCACTCGCATCCTTCATGCTGGTGGTGATCAAGAAGTGGGCGACGGCACTGGTTGCCGTCGTCACCATCCCCATCGTTGTTCTGTTGATCAGTGGACAGGGTGCAGCGCTACCGGACATGGTCGCGAAAGGCATCGAAACCGTTGCTCCCACAGCAATTTTGCTGCTCTTCGCGGTGCTGTACTTCGGGATCATGATGGACGCCAAACTGTTCGACCCCGTATCGCGCGGCATCATCCGACTGTCCGGCGGAGACCCAGTCAAGATCTGCGTCGGCACAGCGGTTCTCGCACTCCTGGTCGCACTCGACGGCGACGGCACCACGTCATACATGATCATCTGCTCCGCGTTTCTCCCCATCTATCGCAAGCTCGGAATCAACCCCCTGGTGATCGCCACGATCGCGACCATGGCTCTCGGGACCATATCCGGTACTACGCCGTGGGGCGGAGCCGCGACCCGAGCGATCAGCGTGCTGCAGATCGATGCCACGGAGTACTTCGTACACATGCTGCCGGCGATGCTGCTGATGTCCGCGGCGATCGTCGGCCTCGCGTACCTGTTGGGGCGCAGCGCACGTAACAAGATCTCCCCTGAGCGCATCGCCGAAGTCACCGCGCACGTGTCTGCTGACGGGCACGAAGAGGGCTCGGAGGGAACACTTCTGACGAAGGCAACCTGGCGAACGTGGGTGAACGCAGCACTGACGGTCACCTTGCTGGTGCTGCTGGTGCTGGGAGTCGCGGACCTACTGGTGCTGTTCATGCTGGGATTCATCATCGTGCTCGTCGTCAACCACCCCAAGCCCTCCGATCAGGGCGAGGTGATCCGATCGCACGCTGCCAACGCCGTCCCCGTCGTCATATTGGTCCTCGGTGCCGGCGTGTTCACCGGCATCCTCACCGAAACCGGTATGACAACAGCCATGGCCGACGTGCTGATATCGCTGATTCCGGACGGTGCCGAGGGCATGATTCCCGCCGCAGCCGCGCTGATCGGCATACCGCTGAGCTTCTTCATGGCCAACGACGCCTACTTCTTCGGGATAGTGCCGGTACTCGCGGAATCGGCTGCGCAGTACTCCATCCCACCCGAAGAGATGGCGCGTGCCGCCGTGATCGGCCAGATGGCTCACTCGATCGGACCGGCGTCGGCACCGTTGTGGGTTCTTCTCGGCCTGGTCCGCGCGTCACTGGGCGACTTCCAACGCTTCGCATTCCTGTGGGTGTTGGCCGCGTCGCTGATGTACATCGTGTTCGCGATTCTCACCGGAGCCATCTCGGTGGGTCTGTGACCTATTGTGCTGCCACGAATTCGATTCGATTGCCCACTCCGTCGCGGGTATGGAACCGTCGTCGACCCTCGATCTCCTCAGGGTCTGCCCAATTCACCGGATAGCCGGCAGACGTCAACGCCGCAGCGGCTGCATCGACGTCGGCAACGAAAGCCGGGTGCGCCTTCACTGCCGGACGAAAGTCGTCGTCGACGCAGACATGCAACTCACCGTCGGGACCACCCACACCCGGCACCCGGAACCAACAGCCCCCGCGAACGGCCAACAACGGCGGCTTCGGGACCTCCTCCCAGCCCAAGGCTCCTGAGAAGAACGCTCGCTCGAGATCCTCGCCGCCCGCCGGACACGCGACCTGCACATGATGAATCATCGACAGAACGTACCGCCGACTCGATTGACACGTCGATGAACGGTAGGCAAACGTATGGGCATGCAACTGAGATTTCTGGCCGGCATCTCGACGGCCTTCGCATTCAAGCTTCTGCTGATGCGAGCGCTGACACTCAAGCTGCAGCGAGACATCGAAGCGCTGAACAACGGCGACTACCGTCCCCTGCTCGCGTCGTTCCACCGAGACGCAGTGCTCAAGTTCGCCGACGGAGACAGCCGCTGGTCGGGCACCCATCGCGGCCGCGCAGCCATCGAAAGATTCTTCCAGGACTTCGTCGCAGCCGGGATACAAGGACAGATCAGCGAAATCTACAGTGGCGGCGCACCCTGGCGAATGACCCTGCTCGTGCGGTTCGACGACCGAGCCCACGCAGCCGACGGCACCCAGATCTACAACAACCGCACCGTGCTCCTGGTCCGCACGAGCTGGGGGAAAATCATCTCGCAAGAAGACTTCTTCGAGGACACCACACGCATCGACGCACTCGAGAAGAAACTGCGGCAACTCTAGATCACCCGGCCCGGCGTCACACTGTGTGCCATCCGCCGGTACACAATGTGACATCCAGTGGCCTTTTCGGCAGTCAATGTCACATCGAGTGGACTCCAGGGTCGGAAGGGGTGGGGCGGCGATAGGTCACCTGGGGGTAGTTGTCGGCATTCGTGACGCTGGCGTTCACGTTGTATACCGTGCGCACGAGGTGTTCGGTGATCACTTCGTTCGGGGTTCCCGATGCAACGATGGTGCCTTGATCGAGGACGATGATTCGGTCGCAGAACATGGCGGCGAGGTTGAGGTCGTGCAGGGCGATGTAGCTGCTCAGGGGTAGGCCTGCGACGAGGGTGAGGATGTCGAGTTGATGTTGGATGTCGAGGTGATTGGTCGGCTCGTCGAGCAGTAGTTCGGTGGGTTGCTGGGCGAGGGCTCGGGCGATCTGGACTCGTTGGCGTTCGCCGCCGGAGAGGGTGTGCCAGCGTCGGGTGGCTTTCGATGCCATGGCGGTGTCGGTGAGTGCTCGTGCGATGGCGGCGTCGTCGTCCGATGCGTCGCCGCCGAGGATGCCGTGATGTGGGATGCGGCCGAGGCGGACGACGTCGCGGACGCTGATGTCGACGTCGGTGTCGGAGTGTTGGTCGACCATGGCCACCCGTCTGGCGACGCGACGTCGGCGCAGTGTTCGCAGGTTGTCTCCGTCGAGCAGCACGTCGCCACTGTCGGGTGCGACGATGCCGGCAAGAATGCGCAACAGGGAGGATTTGCCCGAGCCGTTGGGGCCGATCAGGCCGATGGTCTCTCCCGGTTCGGGCGCGAAGCTGACGCCGTCGAGGATCGGGTGTCCACTCCGGGTCCATCGAATGTCTCTGGCGTGCAGTGTCATCGAGATCTCCTGAGCCGAAAGAGAATCAGGGCGAAGGCCGGAACGCCGATAAGGGCCGTGACCACTCCGACCGGAATTTCCTGTGGTGCGAACACCGTTCGAGCGATGGTGTCGACCCAGACCATGAATATTGCCCCCATCACCACCGTCGTCGGAAGCAGTCTTCGATGGCGCGACCCCACGAGGAAACGAGCAGCGTGCGGTAGCACCAGCCCTACGAATCCGATGGCACCGGCGGCGCTGACGAGGGCGGCCGTGATCAATGCGGTCATGACCAGCAACAGGATTCGCACGTACTTCACCGGAACGCCGAGGGATGCGGCCGCGTCGTGCCCGAAAGTGAAGGCATCGAGGGCCGAGGTGTTGAACAGGCACACCGCCATGCCCAGCAGTGCCACAGTGCCGCACAGTGCCACGTCCGTCCAGTCGGCGCCGCTCAAGGAACCGAGCAGCCAGAACAAGACTCCTCGGGTTTGCTCGGCGTCGGCCGAAGATATGACGATGAACGACGTCAGAGCCGAGAACAGTTGTGTACCTGCCACTCCCGCCAGCACGACACGGTCGTTGCCGCCGCCCGCACCTGCGGCGAGCAGCATGACCAGCACGAACGACAGCAGCGCTCCGGCGAAGGCTCCGGTGGACAGCGACAGTGCACCGCCACCGACGCCGAGCACCGCGACGACGACGGCACCGGTGGATGCGCCCGACGAGATACCCAGTACGAACGGATCGGCGAGGGGATTGCGCAGCAGCGATTGCATGATGGCTCCGCACAGCGCGAGGCCTGCACCGCAGACGGCGGCGAGCAGCGTTCGGGGCAATCGCAACTGCCAGACGATGCCGTCCTCGATGCGGCTCACTTCGGCCGTACCGATCCCGATGTGCCCCAGTATCACTCGATACACATCGGATACCGACACGCTGGCCGGACCGATGGTCACGGCCACGCCGATCGAGAGCACCAACACCACGAAGCCACCGAGCAGAAGCGGGATCAGCAACCCGCGATCGGTCCGGCTCATGGGGTGGTCGATCCCCAGTTCTGCAGAGCAGCAGCAACTTTTTCGACCCCGTCGATCGTACGGATCGACGGGTTGAGGTCGGCGCCGTTGACGACGATGTACCGCTTGCTCTCGACGGCGGTGAGCCGACTCGTGACGGGATTCGATTCCAGGAAGGCGATCTTGCTGTCGAGAGCATCACCGGCGATGCTCCGTCGGCTCAGGTCCGCGAGCACGAGCGCGGTGGGATCACGATCGAGAACACTCTCCCAATTGACCTGTGGCCATTCGTCGGTGGTGTCGGCGTAGATGTTCTCGGCACCGACGGATTCGGTGATGATGCCCGACGATCCACAGCATCCGGCCATGTAGGGGGTGTCGGTGTCGGCGAACCAGTACGCCAGCGACACACCGGAGGCGTCGACGGCTCCCGATGCCTTCGCGAAGCGATCCTGCAGTTCGGCGATGAAGCGTTCACCGCGATCACGCACGTCGAAGATGGCCGCGAGGTCGCGAATCTCCTGGTAGACGGTCTCGATCTCGAGTGGCGAGGTACGCGCGCCGTCGGAGTTGACGCTGTCGTCGGTCTTGCCGTTGCAGTCGGTGGGAGAGAGGTAGCTCGGCACACCGAGCTGCTCGAACTGGTCTCTGTCGGCGACGCCTCCCGGTCCGAGGGTGCCGCCGAACGACGCGGTGACGAAGTCGGGCTCGGCGTCCAACACCACCTCGAGGGAAGGTTTGTTGTCCGCCAACCTGGGCACCTTCGCGTTCTCCGACTCGAGGTTCGCACGGACGGGGTCGGTCCAGGTGGCGGTGCCGACCATACGGTCGGAGAGGCCGAGCGAGAGAAGGATTTCCGTCGAACCCTGATTCAACGAGACCGCACGTTGCGGCGGGGCGTCGACGACGACGTCGCGACCGCAATTGTCGATGGTCAGCGGATAGTTTCCTGTGGTCGGGGTGGCCGCGTCGGTCGTCGCCGTGGACGAACAGCCGGCGAGAACGAGGAACGAGACAGCGCCTAGTACGGCGAGGGTGGTGCGCATCGTGAAGAGCTTCCTGCTGAGGGCTCGTGTCGCGGAGCCGCGGTTGGAGGTGGATCGCGACGTCCGAGCATTCGGACTTCGAGCTCTCACTCGTCACCGTTGCGCGCCAGCTCCGGAATTGCACCGGATTCCCTCGTTCGTCGCGTGCTGACCCTATCGTGCGGGGTACCTCAACGGTCAGCGTGCCGTTGCTGTCACCGGCTCCTGTGCGTAGCGACTCGGAAAGGTTCTGCGCGCCACCACGACCACGGCCAGCGCTGCGGCGACCAGGGCTGTTGCAGCAGCGGTGACGGCCCCGATGCCGCTCAGGTCGATCACCACACCGCCCAGCAGTGCGCCCGTCGCGATCGCCAACTGGAAGGAAACGACGTAGATCGCCGACGCCTTGTCCGCATCGGCCGGGGCGGCTCTGACCACGGCCGATTGAATACACACCGGAAGCGTGGTGAAGGCCAGCCCCCACAACGCGATGGCACCGACGGCGAACACGGCCCAGCTGCCCGGAGCCCCGCTCAGAGTGCACCAGAGAATTGCCACTGCCGCTGCGACCGCACCGAGGGCCGCGATGGTCGAGTGCCGGGGCCACCGGTCGTAGGTTCTCCCGATCACCCAGATGCCGACCACCCCGAACAGTCCGTACAGCATCAGCATCAAGGTCAGGGTGGTTCCCGCCGATCCGATGGCACGGTCGACGATCACCGAGAAGTATGTGTACGCGGCAAAATGACCGAGGACGGCCAGGAACGTCACGCAGCACAGAATGGCCAGGGAGCCGTCGAGCACCCGCGGTGTCTTCTTCGTTTCCGAGACCGCTCGGGTAACCGGTAGTGCTGGGAGGACGAAGTACAGCGCCACCGCGATGGCTGCGGCGACGATGCCGAGAATCGTTGCTGCGGTGCGCCATCCCAGCCACTGCCCCAGTGCTGCCGTGAGCGGGTTGCCGGCAACCAACGCCAACGAGGTACCGGCATACACCGTCGCGATGGCCTTGCCCTGCTTACCGGGTAGAGCCAGCGATGCCGCGACCGGAGCGACGACGGCCCAGAAGACTCCGTGCGTTGCCGCGCAGAGCATTCGAGAGATCACCAACATCGGATATCCGACCGATACCGCCGAGAGGAGTTGCGAGAGTGCCAGTGCGGCAACGGTGATGACCACGACGCGTCGTCGGGGCCACTGCCGCACGAACCGGATCAACGGCATCGTCATCGCGGCGACGCCGTACGCGTAGAAGGTCAGTAGGAGACCCACGGCGGATTCGCCGACGCCGAGGTCCCCGGATATCTCGGGGAGCAACCCCACGGGCAGCGTTTCCGCCGTGACGTAGATGAATGCGGCTGCGGCGAGCACCAGCAGCTTCGGTAGCGGCGACGACATGCTGTGTATCGTTACACATCATCGGTGCCGCGCGCTACAGTGGGCCGGTGAACACTCGGGTGACCATGGCCGACGTCGCAGCGTCCGCAGGCGTTTCCACCATGAGCGTCTCGTACACCTACAACCGACCGAGCCGAGTTTCCGCGGCCACCCGCGATCGCGTGCACGAGGCAGCAGCGGCCCTCGGATACGCCGGTCCCAACCGCACCGCGCGGTCGTTGCGCAGCGGCAGGCACGACAGCATCGGCGTCGTCCTCGGCGAGAAGCTCACCTACGCCTTCGAGGATCCCCAGGCTCGACGGTTTCTGTCCGGCATCGCCGAAGCGTGTCTCGACGCCGACACCGCGCTGGTGATGCTGCCGAACCTGCACCGCGACACCGACAACGCTCGCATCCGAGACGCACAGGTCGACGGGTACGTGGTGTGGACCACGGAGATCGACGACCCCTTGCTCGACGTGCTCGTCGAGACCGGCCGCCCCACGTGCATCCAGGGTGGGCCCGACCACCCCGGCCTGAACTCGATCGCCATCGACGACAGGGCGGCAGCCGACGCAGTGGCCACCGCCGCATTGCACAGCCGATCTCGACCTGCCATCGTCGCTCTCAGGCCCGATACCCGACGCGAATCGACGATCGTGCGTGGCGCGGACGCGTCGGACATCTCGATGCCGGTGACCCGAGCTCGACTCGAGGGTTACCGAGACGCATGCCTGCAATCGGGGATCGAATGGTCGACGGTACCGACACTGTTCACCACCAACAACGCCCGCCCCGAAGGGGACCGGGCAGCGCAGGTGTTGTTGCAGGACAACGCTATCGACACATTGCTCGTGATGAGCGACGAACTTGCCCTCGGGGTGCTCGATGCTGCGGCCACGGCCGGAATCGACGTTCCGGGGCGACTGGCCGTGACCGGGTGGGACGACTCCCCTGCCGCGGCCGAGGCCGGATTGACCACCGTTGCGCAGTCGCTGTTCGATCAGGGCCGGTCGGCGGCTCGGTGGGTGCTCGGACTCAGCGACAGCGTGGACGACGCGATCTGGAGCGTCGAAGAACGAGCATCGACAGGACGCGCAAACGGCCCACAAACCAAGGACACCGTGATCTAATAGTCCTAAAAAAGGGGATGCTCCCTGTTTATAGCGTTCAAGCAGACTCTTCGGCTAGTATCATCCATGGCTGTCCGGCCATGAGGGGGAACAGTGAGCCGAGAGCACGACGCGCCGCCCCGTCATGTCGCCGCGGTCACCTCAGCCGCTGCCGTAGGCGGAACAGCTGCCCAACGCGACGCGCTGACCGGTCTTCCGAACCGCGTCGAGATCCTTGCCCTCATCACCGACGAGCTCGACCGACGCACCCCGGATCGTCAGTTCAGCGTCCTGCTGGTCGACATCGACGGATTCCGAGAGTTCAACGACGCCCTCGGCCCCGCCCAGGGCGACAGCCTGCTGTGCATGGTCGCCGAGCGACTGCTCGCCTCCACCCGCCCCGGCGACACCATCGGCCGACTCACCGGCGATGAATTCGTCGTCATCGCACGGGGCTGCCACTCCATAGCCGCGCGCGCCCTGGCTGCCGGATTCGCGAGCATCTTCGAGCCCGCCTTCGAGCTCTCCGGCCGCCAACTCACCCTCACCGCCAGCGTCGGAGTCGCCTCGAGTACCACCACCGACATCAGCGCCACCCAACTGGTCCACAACGCCACCGCAGCCATGCACGCCGCCAAAGCCGTCGGACGCAACGAACACCACGTCTTCACCGACGAGCTCCACCACACCAACCGCACCCGACTCGAACTCATCGAACGACTACGCGGCACCGCCATGGTCGAGCGCGAACTGACGATGGTCTACCAACCCATCGTGGAACTCGCGACGGGAACGGTCGTCGGAGCCGAAGCACTCATCCGATGGAACCACCCCGAACTCGGCCTGCTGATGCCCGACACCTTCATCCCCCTCGCCGAGGACGCCGACCTCATCGTCCCGCTGAGCATGTGGATTCTCGCCGAGGTCGCACACACGATCGCGGACTGGCAGACCCGCAACATCCACCTCCAAGTGGGCGTCAACATCAGCCCAGCCCACTTCGCCACCGGAACCCTCGCAACCGACGTCATCGACACCGTCGACACCTACGGCATAGAACCCGGACGACTCGCCCTCGAACTCTCCGAATCACAGACACTCCACGACCTCGACGCAGTCCACTACCAACTCCGCGACGTCCAACGCCACGGCGTCCTCATCGCCATCGACGACTTCGGCTCCGGCTTCTCCTCCCTCGAACGACTCGCCACCCTCCCCGTCGACACCCTCAAGATCGACAAATCCCTCACCCAACACCTCGACAGCGACAACCTGCACCGACGCCGCGCCATGACCACGCTCTGCACAGCCCTCGTCGACGTCACCACCACTCTCGGCAAAGACACCGTCATCGAGGGAATCGAGACACCGGAACAACTCCAGATCTGCACCGACATGGGCGTAACCTTCGGCCAAGGACACCTACTCGGACGCCCCATGTCCGTTGCGGCACTCGAACAATTCATCACCCGACACAGCACCCACAGCGAATCCGCATAACCCGAGGAACCGAACGTGAAGATCGACAACGAAGTCCAACGCTTCACCGACGCACCCCGAGCCCAACTCTCCACCATCAACCCCGACGGCACACCACACCTGGTCCCGATCGTCTTCGCCGTCGCCCCCACCGGCGACCGAATCTTCACCGCCATCGACTGGAAACCCAAGACAACGCAGAAACTCCAGCGACTCGACAACATCCGCGCCGACCCCGCCGTCAGCCTCATCGTCGACCACTACACCGACGATTGGTCCCAACTCTGGTGGATCCGCGCGGACGGATCCGCCCACATCGTCGAAACCTCCAGCGCCGAAGGCACATCGGCCACCGACGCCCTGGTCGCGAAATACAGTCAATACAAAAACAACAGACCCGAAGGTCCGGTCATCATCATCGACAAACTGTCCTGGAGATCCTGGTCGGCTTCCTGAACCCCGCCCTTGCCGCTGCCCCTTGTCCACTCAATGTGACCTTCGGTGGCCTTTTCGCCCGTCGATGGCACATCGAGTGGACTGCGAGCGGGTGACAGTGCAACGAAATTCGTTGGCAGATCGGGTGCACTGTTGACACACTGCTGGCCATGCTGGATGTACCTCCCGATCGGATTGTCACCGGCCGACTTCTCATTCGTCGCGAGTCGGCCGGCGATGCCGACGCCGTTGCCGACGTGATCGGTCGCAATCTCGCGCGCCTTGCGCCGTGGATGGGGTGGGCGACTGAAGAAGCTGCCCAGCCTTCGGTGCAATCGGCTCGCATTGCGGAGGCCGTCGAGCAGTGGAATGCCGGGGAGATGTTCGATTACGGAATTTTCGAGCGTGACGGCGGTGCGTTTCTGGGCAAGATCGGGATGCATCGCCGGATCGGCCCGCACGGCATCGAATTGGGTTACTGGCTCGACGCCCGGGCCGAGGGACGTGGGATGATCAGCGAGGCCGTCGCCGCCCTCATACGGGAGGCCTCAAGGCTGGACGGAATCAATCGAGTCGAAATTCAGTGTGACGCAGCGAATCTCCGGAGCCAGGCCGTACCCAAGAGGCTTGGATTCGTGCTGGACAGGATCGAGCATCGGCCGATCGCAGCTACGTCCGAGACCGGCAAGCACATGGTGTGGGTGTATCAACCCGAGCGACTACGAGCCTGATCCGCTCGCGGTCGGACCGTGACATTCGGTCGCGGTCGCGCCTTGGCCTGCTCGTAACGCGCACGAAGGTCGGACAGAACGCGTTCCGGGTCCTCCCGAATATCGCTCGGCAGATGTGTCACCACGATGAGGCCGGCATTCTGCGCTCGTTCCCGACGCGCCACCGTCGCCCTGTGCGCCGCGGGCGAGAGATGGTATTCGAGCGAATCGATCTCCCAATCCAACGCGACATCGTCGAGCCAGTTGTCGGCTATCAGCAGGAACCTGCCCTGCTCGTCGTGGACAGCCACGTTGTGCTGCATCGTCGGAAGTCCGCTGCGCGCGTACAGCTTCTGGGCCTGAGCCTCCGCCACCGAGTGCGCACCTGCAGCCAGTTCCCTCAGAACTCGACGTGGCATCGCAGTTCCCCGCGTACTACCGGCGTTCAGTTCCTTCATGATCGCGTCCACGGTGGCCGCACCTCGCTGCACGACACCGGCAATCAACGCCATGCACTGCTCGGCATTCTTCATCCGTCGAACTGCATCGCACAGACACCGAACGATCGGGGCGACGCGAAGTCCCGACTTGATTTCCGCCGTCGGCATTCGCCACGTCCGCTCCACGACAGCGAAGCCCACGGACTTGCGATGTTGCGGCTCGGGAATCAGTGCGAACGTCTCCTCCAACGAACCCGACGTGCCCAATCCATGCAACGCCAGCCCTGCCCGACCGCTGATGAGAGCATCCTTTCCGCAGTAGATCGCAACCGCGGTGGCTCGTTCAATCGGCGTCAGCGAACGATTCTTCAAGAACACCAACCCAGGTAACGCCCGTGACCAGCTGCCGTCCGGCTGGGTGCGTCGAACGATGGTCTTCGACGCCACCCCGAGCTCGAGTAAGTGCGCTGTCCTCATGAAGCCGCGATCCGACGCAGCCGCGATCACCTTCGCATCGACTCGTGCTCCACCCCGCTTCATGGCCATGATGATGCACAGTCCGCGCACCCCGAATCCGCCGCGACGACGGGAAACGAACTGCCCTGTGGATAACTCACGCCCTGTGGACGAACTTTTCACCCACGCGCCGCCGAGGCGACGTCGTATCGAGATCCAACGCACCCGAAGATCCGCCGCCCGCAACCGACCCGATGTCCACTCGATGTGACATCGACTGTCGAAAAGGCCACTGAACGTCACATTGAGTGGGCGGGGGTGCGGGCAATGGGCACCTGACTCGCCTTGGCGGGGATACCGTCTACGGTGCAAGTGCATTCTGACTTCGGGAGTGAGATATGACGGCGACAGCAGTTTCCTCGGAGCGGTCCGGGTCCATGGTTCCGCGGTCGTTCGTGCCACCCGAGCGCGGTCGTTTGAGTGAGGTTCCGCATATTGCGGGGCTGGTGCTCGGTGTGTTCGCGGTGTTGTTGTTTCTGTGGAGTCTGTCGCCGACTCTTCGTTTCCTGATTCACGTTCCGCGTGAGTACGTCGACAGCTATTACTTCGATGCTCCCGATACGAGTTTGTCGTGGGCGCTGGTGGTCGGTTTGTTGGCGGCGGCGTTGGCGAGTCGTAAGCGCATTGCGTGGTGGTTGCTGACGATCTATCTGGTGTTGTTGGCGATCACCAATGTGGTCGAGGGGATCACGGACAAGAGCGTCAGTTCGTGGATTGCGCTGGCTGTCCATGTTGTGGTGACGGGGGTGTTGATCGCCGCGCGCAAGGAGTTCTACACGCGGGTGCGTCGTGGTGCGGTGTGGAAGGCACTCGGGGTGCTCGTGCTCGGCGCGGCCGTCGGGACGGTGGTCGGGTGGGCGCTGGTTGCGCTGTTCCCCGGATCGTTGCCGGAGAGTCAGACGTTCCTGTGGGCGTTCAATCGCGTGACGGCGTTGGCGACGGTGGACAACGAGCAGTTCGACGGCAGGCCGAACGGCATCGTGAACACGGCCCTCGGGCTGTTCGGAGCGTTGGCGTTGTTGGGGGCTGTCGTCACGTTGTTTCGGTCGCAGCGGTCGAGCAACGCGCTCACCGGTCGCGACGAGTCCGCGCTGCGTGGCCTGCTCGACAAATGGGGTGCCGACGATTCCCTCGGCTACTTCGCCACTCGGCGCGACAAGGGCGTCATCTTCGCCACCAGCGGTAAGGCGGCGGTGACGTATCGAGTCGAGGTCGGCGTGTGTCTGGCCAGTGGTGACCCGATCGGAAATCCCGAGGCGTGGCCGCATGCGATCTCGGAATGGTTGGACCTGGCCGAGAAATACGGCTGGACCCCAGCTGTCATGGGCGCCAGCGAGATCGGCGCGACCGCGTACAAGCGGGCCGGACTTAGTGTCCTCGAACTCGGCGACGAAGCAATCCTGAAAACCAAGGATTTCAACCTCAATGGACGCGAGATGCGCCCCGTGCGTCAGGCGGTCAACCGGGCTCGTAAAGCGGGTGTCGTGGTCACCGTGCGTCGTCATCGTGACATTTCGTCGGAGGAGATGTCGGAGATCATTGCCTGCGCGGATGCGTGGCGCGATACCGAAACCGAGCGTGGGTTCTCGATGGCGTTGGGTCGACTGGGTGATCCGCTCGACGGCGATTGTCTTCTGGTGCAGGCAGTTCAGGGCGAGAAGGTGATCGGCGTTCTCTCGCTGGTGCCGTGGGGTCGCACCGGTGTGTCCTTGGATCTGATGCGTCGTGATCCGGCGTCGCCCAACGGGGTGATCGAACTGATGGTGACCGAGCTCGCCACCAGCGCCGATCATTTCGGGGTCGGCAAGATCTCGCTGAACTTCGCGGTGTTCCGCGCGGCGTTCGAGGAGGGCAGCCGGATCGGTGCCGGGCCGGTGTTGCGAATCTGGCGCAGCGTGCTGGTGTTCTTCTCTCGGTGGTGGCAGCTCGAGGCCCTGTATCGCTCGAACGTGAAGTACCTTCCGGAATGGGAGCCGCGCTACCTCTGCTTCGCCGACAATCGGGTGTTGCCCAAGGTCGGCGTGGCGTCGGCCATCGCCGAGGGCTTCTTGACCCTGCCGACGTTCCGACGCGCCTCGAAGCACACCGGTTCTCACGTTGCGGTGCCCGCGGCTCTGGCCGACGCCGACGACATTCATCCCGACGGCAGCGGCCCCGACAGCGTCCCGGACGAGCCGACACCGGGCCGTAAGCGTCCCGACCAGGTGCGCGTACGCATGTCGAAACTCGATCGTCTCGAACGCGAGGGCACCGAGGGCTATCCCGTCGCCTATCCCCCGACGCATACGGTCGAGGCGGCGGTGGCCTCGCCGCAGGGCACAACGGTACGAATTGCCGGACGCATCCTGCGGATTCGCGACTACGGCGGTGTCGTATTCGCTGTGGTGCGTGACTGGTCGGCCGATATCCAGGTTCTCTTCGACCGCGATCGCGTCGGGGATTCGATCGAGAACTTCGACGCCGATTTCGACCTCGGCGATCTCATCGAGGTCAGTGGCGCGATCGGCCGCAGCAAGCGTGGGGAGCTGTCGCTGCTCGCGACGGACTGGCGAATGAATGCCAAGTGCTTGCATCCACTGCCGGACAAGTATCGCGGACTCACCGACCCGGAAGCTCGGGTGCGGCAACGCTACGTCGATCTGGCGATCAATCGCGATGCTCGTGCACTGATGATCGCCCGATCCAATGTCGTGAAGTCACTTCGTGATTCGCTCGGCGAGCGCGGATACATGGAGGTCGAGACACCGATTCTGCAGCAGGTTCACGGCGGTGCCAACGCAGCACCGTTCGTCACCCACATCAATGCCTACAACCTCGACCTCTACCTGCGGATCGCACCGGAGCTCTATCTCAAACGCCTGTGTGTCGGAGGCATGGAGAAGGTGTTCGAGATCGGCCGCGTGTTCCGCAACGAAGGCGCGGACTTCAAGCACAACCCCGAGTTCACGATCCTCGAGGCCTACGAGGCCCACAGCGACTACGAACGCGCAATGGTGTTGTGCCGCGAGCTGATTCAGCGAGCAGCCGTTGCCGCGCACGGACGCGAGATCATCCTGCGCCCGGACGGCCCGAACGGAGAAATGATCGAGATCGACATCTCCGGCGAATGGCCGGTCAAGACGTTGCACGGTGCCGTCGCCGAGAAGTTGGGAGTGCCCGTCGAACCGGCGACTCCTCTGGAGGAGCTGCAACGCCTGTGCGACGAGAACGACATTCCGTACGAGAAGACCTGGGATGCTGGGGCCGTCGCGCAGGGAATGTACGAACATCTCGTCGAGGACTACACCGAATTCCCCACTTTCTACAAGGACTTCCCGACGTCGATGTCGCCGTTGACGAGGCCGCATCGGAGCATTCCGGGCGTCGCCGAGAAGTGGGATCTCGTCGCGTGGGGTGTGGAGCTGGGTACCGCGTACAGCGAGCTGACCGACCCTGTCGATCAGCGACAGCGCCTCACCGAACAGTCGCTGTTGGCGGCCGGCGGTGACGAGGAAGCGATGAGCCTGGACGAGGATTTTCTGCAAGCACTCGAGCACGGGATGCCGCCGACCGGCGGTCTCGGCATGGGAGTCGACCGGGTCGTCATGCTCATCACCGGTGGCAGCATTCGGGAAACGCTCGCGTTCCCCCTGGCCAAGCCGCGTCAATGACCTTCCCTCGTGACCGATCCACGCACACGAGTGTGCAAAACGGGGAAAATGATGGAAACTGGAGCGTGAAACAGTCGACAGGTCGGTAGAGCATCGTGGAGTACCAAACATGGACAGCGGGGATCGAGCCGAACGCAGTGCGTTGTTTCCCGTGAAACATCCTCCCGGTCAGTACGTCGAGGTGGACGGGCAACGTCTGCATCTGTTCGTACGCGGAACCGGCCCCACGGTCGTCCTGTGCGGAGGCCTCGGCAGTAACTGGTTCGACTGGAACGACACCGTCGACATCCTGAGCGCCCACCATCACGTGGTCGTTCTCGACCGCCCCGGCTTCGGACTCAGCGACCCCTTGCCCGCCGGTGCCACACCCACCGTCCGCGGGGAGGCAGACCGAATCATCGGTGTCCTCGACGCACTCGGAGTCACCGACCCGGCCGTCGTGGTAGGTCATTCGATAGCCGGCTTCTACGCAGAAGCTGTGGCCCGGCTGTACCCGTCGCGCACCCGCGGAATTCTGTTGCTCGATTCCAGCGCCGAATCCGACCCCAGACGCTTCGTCCCGACCGTCGTGCGCGTCGAGGCTGCCCACGTCATCGCCACCGCGCTCAGCAAGACCGGCCTGCAGAAGCTGGTCGGACCGCGTGTGCGACGCGTCCTCAATCAGGCGACACCGCCCGACGGCACACCGCAGGAGACGTTCGACTGGGTCGACGACATCTATCGACGACCCACCTACCTCGCCGCCGCCCTGGTGGAGGACGTCGTCTACCCGGACCTCGCCGCCGAACTGAACAGAATGCGGAAGCGTTCGCCCCTCGTCGTTCCGGTCATCGTCGCCGCAGCCCACACCGGACGACCCTCCCCGTGGGGCAAGCGATGGATCAAGACTCAACGCAAGCTGGCCGCGTATCTGCGGGCCGACTTCACTGTCGTCATGCCCGCCCACCACCACGCCATGATCGACAAGCCCGCCGAGGTCGCAGCCCTCATCACCGAACTGGTGTGAACTCCTCGAGGCGACGCACGTAACGTGTGTCACCGAGCCCGTAGCCCAAGACCCGAGCCGAAGCTCGGCGATGGCGCGGTAGCACGAGAGGAAATTGAAGATGGGTGCGATCAGCACGACGCAGGGACGACAGTCGAAACTACTCGGACTCGGCGTTCACCGCCCCGAGAGAGTCGTGACCAACGACGAGATCTGTGAATTCATCGACTCGAGCGACGAGTGGATCCAGACGCGGTCCGGAATCAAGAACCGGCGCTTCGCCGATCCCAAGGAAAACGTCGTCGAGATGTCCATCGCGGCAGGTCGTAAGGCCCTCGAAGCCAGCGGAATCACCGCCGACCAAGTCGACACCGTCATCGTCGCCACCTCGACGCATCTCGAACTCACACCCCAAGCAGCTGCAAAAGTAGCGCACGGACTCGGCACCAAGGGGCCGGCCGCATTCGACATCTGCGCCGGCTGCGCAGGCTTCTGCTACTCCCTCGCCGTCGCATCGGACCTGGTCAAGGCCGGAACGTCCAAGTACGTCCTCGTCATCGGTGCAGAACAGCTCAGCGTCACCACCGACCCCTACGACCGCACCACCCGCTTCATCTTCGCCGACGGCGCCGGTGCCGTGGTCGTCGGCCAGAGCGACGAAACCGAGATCGGACCCGCCGTCTGGGGCTCCGACGGCTCGCAATCCGACGCCATCGTCCAGACCACCGACTGGTACGACTACATCACCGAAGAAGGCCTCGAGCGCCCCTGGATCCGGATGAACGGAATCTCCGTCTTCCGCTGGGCCGCCTTCGAGATGGGCAAAGCCGCGCAGCGCGTCCTCGACGTCGCGGGCATCAAAACCGACGAATTGCACGCCTTCATCCCCCACCAGGCCAACAGCCGCATCACCGAACTCCTCGCCAAGAGCCTGAACCTGAACGAGGACACACCCGTCGCCAACGACATCGCCGAAACCGGCAACACCTCGGCAGCCTCGATCCCCCTGGCCATGGAAGAACTACTGCGCACCGGCAAAGCAAAAGCAGGAGACACAGCACTGCTGCTCGCCTTCGGTGCCGGACTCTCCTACGCCGGACAGGTAGTCAAACTCCCCAACCTGTAGTCGCCCGCCGATCCACACCGGATGCACCCGATTCTCGAGTGCACACCCTTCACCCCAGTGCACTCGATGTGACATTGAGTGGCCTTTTCGGCAGTCAATGGCACATCGAGTGGACTCCGGGGGACGCTGTGGGGCGATTCGGGACCCAAGGCGGGGGTCGAGTCGTACTGTTGTCGTATGCCCAAGCCTCCGTTGCCCGATGCCGCTGTCGAATTGCTGAAGAAGGCCAATCCCGCGGTCATGGCGGTGGTTCGTGCAGATGGAACGCCGATCACCGCACCCACGTGGTATCTGTGGGAGGACGGGAAGGTCGTGCTCAATTTCGATGCGTCGCGGAAGCGTCTCGAGCACATCAAGGCGAATCCGAAGGTCTCGATTTCGGTGTTGGACGAGGCCAGTTGGTACACCCATGTGACGGTGCACGGTTCGATCGAGTTGCAGGACGATCCCGATCTGGTCGACATCGACCGCATCTCGACGCATTACACCGGCGATCCGTATCCGGTTCGGGATCAGCCGCGCGTGACCGGATACGTCACTGTCGACGCCTATGTGGGGTGGGGCAAGCTCGGCACGTAGCGCCGAGGGAGAGCGGTTGCGGACTGCTGTCTCCAGGTGCCACACTCCCGCCATGGGCTATCCGCAGGGTGAGAGCAACGATCCGTTCGACGCAGCGAACAAGGATCAGCCGTAC
This sequence comes from Rhodococcus sp. 06-470-2, assembly GCF_002258235.1. Taxonomy (NCBI): domain Bacteria; kingdom Bacillati; phylum Actinomycetota; class Actinomycetes; order Mycobacteriales; family Nocardiaceae; genus Rhodococcus; species Rhodococcus sp. 06-470-2. Next base: position 87,968 of record NZ_NOYB01000016.1, read on the forward strand.
GGCGGGCAGCAGTACCCGCCCTATCAGAACCCGAACCCCCAGTACCCGAACCCGCAGCAACAGTATTCGCAGTACGGGAATGCGCCGTATGCCGGCGGGTATCAGGCTCCGGCGTCCACCAACACGTTGGCGATCGTGTCACTCGTGTTGGCGATTCTCGGTCTGACGTTCATTCCGTTGATTGCGTCGGTGTGCGCGGTGGTGTGTGGCCACATCTCGCGCGGTCAGATCAAGCGCACCGGCGAAGGCGGATCGGGTTTTGCGACGGCGGGCCTGATCGTGGGTTACGTCTCGATCGCGCTCTTCGTCGTCATCGTGGGTGCGATCGTCATTTTTGCCCTCGCTGCCGCAAACACGTCAACCTACTGATACCGGCTTCGCCAATCGGCCGTTCATGCACGCGGCCCATACGCCTGCGATCACTGCCAACGCAATGACGAACAGCGCCAACGCGTTCCATCCCTGGGATTGGAAGACGACGCCGCCGATCCAGCCGACGACGGAGGATCCGCCGTAGTAGAAGAGGTTGTACAGCGATGTCGCCTGGGCTCGGCCGTGGACGGCTCGTTGTCCGGTCCATCCCGACGCGATGGCGTGGGCGGCAAAGAATCCCATGGTCAGGATCACCAAGCCGGTCAGAATGACGGCGAGATTCGACGCCATCGTCAGGGCAACTCCGGCGATCATCGTGGCGGTGGATCCGGCGAGCACCACCGATCTGCCGTGCTTCGTCGCGAGATTGCCCGCTACCCGTGAGGACACGGTACCGCTGAGGTACGCCACGAAGATCAGGCTGATCAGAGACTGCGGGAGTCCGAAAGGCACGGCCTCCAAACGAAATCCGAGGTAGTTGTAGATCGCGACGAAGCCGCCCATCAGCAGAAATCCCTGGCCGTAGAGTGCCGCCATCCCCGGCTCGCGCAGGTTCACCCACAGCCGTCCGGGTAGGTCACGAATTTGGCTGTCCACGAGCGTCGTTCGCGGCTTCGGTGCGAGCCAGACGAACAGTGCTGCGGCCAACGCAGCGATCATCGACACGGTCAACGTGCCGATCCGCCAGTTGGTGTATTCCGCAACGGGTCCCGCGACGATGCGGCCGAGCAGTCCGCCGAGCGTCGTACCGGACACGTAGGTCGCCGCGGCCAGGGCTGTGTGCTTGTGATGGATCTCTTCGCTGAGGTACGCGATGGCGATGGCCGGAAGACCGCCCAGTGCAGCACCTTCGAAGAATCGAATCACCAAGAGCACTTCGAGCGACGGCGCGAGCGGAACCAGCAGACCCAACGTCGTGGCGGTGAGGATCGACGCCGTCATGGCCCGAACACGACCGATGCGGTCGGCCGCCACCGACCAGGGAATTACGGACACCGCAACGCCGACCGTCGCGAGCCCGACCGCGAGCGAGGACTGCGACGGCGTGATGTCGAGATTGGCGGCGATGAGGGGCAGGATGCCCTGCACCGAATAGAGCTGAGCGAACGTTGCGACTCCGGCGAACAGCAGTGCCAGCACGAGCCGGCGGTATTCGCGCGATCCCCTGGGGTGTCCCTCCCATCCGAGCACCTCGGGCTGCGTCGTGGTCATGCAGATCACGTTAGAAGCGCTCACGATATTCGTCCAATGCATGAGACCGGGCAAACCGATACACCGGCGATATGATTCGGGAATGCGTCGTGAAACGATCGAACTCCTGCCGCTGCTACCGACTCTCGTCGCAGTGGCCGACACCGAACACATCACCGACGCCGCGCACGTGCTGGGCGTCCCACAGCCCACCGTCAGTCGGCAGGTCGCCCGCGCCTCGGCAATTCTGGGCGTCGACATCGTGGAACGACGCGGCCGCGGGATCGTGCTCACCAGCACCGGCCGAGTGCTCATTCCTTATCTCCAGCGGGCGTTGAGCGACATCGACGCCGGCATCGACGCCATGACCGAGCACGACGCCAGAGCCCGCGGCCGTATCGCGGTGGCGTTTCAGAACACCCTGGGCGAGGACGTCGTACCGGCGCTGATCCGCCAGTTCCGCGTCGACCACCCGGCCGTCACGTTCGATCTGGACCAGGGTGCCCGGGCACGCTGCCTCGACCGTCTCGCCGACGGGGTCTCCGACCTGGCGTTCGTCTCTCTCAGCGCCGAACACACCGAGCACAATTCGTTCCAGCTCTACGACGAGCGGCTGATGCTGGTGGTTCCGGCCGATCATCGGCTGGCCACGCGCAGGTCGGTCGATCTGGCCGACACGGCCGACGAGAACTACATCGCGATGGGCCACGGCTTCGGGATGCGCTCGATCTGCGACGAGTTGTGGGCGGACGCCGGCTTCAGCCCGCGCATCGCCTTCGAGGGTCAGGACACCCACACGGTGCGCGGACTCGTCGGGGCCGGTCTCGGTATCGCCATTCTGCCGCGAATACGCGCGCACGGCGGTGAGGGCGGAACCGTGGACATCGGACTCACCCAACCGGCCGCGCGCAGGCGAATCGGCATGGTGTGGGATCCGCGGGCCGATTCGCCGCGTCAGGTGGCGGCATTTCGATCGATGGTGCTGCGCAGCGGCAGAACACTCGTGATTAGGTGAGTCGATGCAATTGGTTCTGGTGCGGCATGCCCTCCCGCAACGGTCGGAGACCTCGGCCGATCCCGCTCTGGCCGAACTCGGCGTCGAACAGTCCCAGCGAGTGCCGGGTGCCGTCGCCCGGTTCCCGATCTCGCGAGTCGTCTCGAGCTCGCAGCTACGCGCCGTCCAGACCGCGCAGCCTCTGGCCGATCGGCTCGGTCTGACCGTCGAGCCCGACGATCGCCTGACCGAATACGATCGCGACTTCGGCGGCTACGTTCCGATCGAGTCGGCCAAGACCGAATTCCGTGAGGCATTCGATCGCATCAAGGCCGGGTATCTCCCGGAGCAGGTCGACGAGCAGGCGTTTCGCCGGCGAGTTCTGGACGGTGTCGCCGATGTCGTCTCGGCGAGCGCACACACCGACACCGTGGCGCTGTTCGCTCACGGCGGCGTGATCAACATCCTGCTGCAGGACATTCTGCAGACCCCGAAGGTGCTCGGCTTCCCGATCGACTACTGCTCGGTGACGCGGGTGCTGTTCTCGCGCAGCGGCGCGAGGTCGGTCTCCTCGGTGAACGAAACCGAGCACGTGTGGGACCTGCTGCCCCGCAATCGGTAATCCACAGAGACCTCTTAAACTCCCAGGTCGAGGGCACAAAATAGCGCGTCGCCGGTCGTCGACTGGTCGGCGACGCTGCACCGTGCGGTTAGCCTCGAACTCATCATGGGTGAATTGCGTATCTTCCGACGTCCTGCCGTTGCTCTCACTGCGCTGGCGTTTCCTCTGGTAGCGGTAGGTGCATTTGCACTGGGCACCGGCTACGACCTCGGTGGCGAGTCCGCGGCAACCACCACCGTCGTCGCCGACACCGAGCAGGCACCGGCAGCGGACCAGCAGACGGCCGATCCCCTGGCCGCGGCCAGGAGCAGCCTCAACAGCGCATCGCTGCCCATCACGTTCCTCTCCAGCGGTATCGGCCAGCTGACCGACGGCGGAACGCAGCTCAACGACGGCGTCGGGCAGCTCGCCGACGGCATCACCCAGGCGCACGACGGAACCATTCAGCTCGCCGATGGATTCGGGCAGTACCGCGACGGCATCGGGCAGCTCGGGGACGGCGCGTCGCAGATCAGCGGTGGCGTCGACCAGGTCGTCGATCAGCTCGCTGGCTTCGGCGCTCTGCAGGCCGATTTCACCGCCAAACTCGCCGCCACCGCTGACCAGGTCGATCGATTCCCGCACCCGGGATCGGACGCCATCTCCGGTGAGATCCGCGGGGTCATCGACACTCTGAACACGCAGGCTTTCGGGCCCGACACCCTCGCCCAGCTGCAGACCCTCAAGAGCGGTGCTCAGCAGCTGTCCTCCGAACTCAACGACCCCAACAGTCAGTTCCTCGGAGCCACCGCCCAACTCGGCGACGCGACCGTGCAGTTGCGTGACGGACTGGGCCAACTCGACGACGGCGGCCAGCAGCTCAAGGCCGGCACCGATCAGCTCGTGACGTCGGTCGAACCGGTCGAGGGAATCGTCAACGGCATCGCCACCAATGTGCGCGACGCCTCCGCGGCACTTCCGCAGGGAACCGCTGCCGCTACCGAGGACGCAGCGTCGGACCAGAACATCGCGGCCACGTCGTCGAGCACCGGAACCGGTCCCACCCCGTATCTGATCGCTGCCCTGGTCGCGCTCGGTGCTCTCGGGTGCGTCAGTCTCGTGCGGGTTCTGGGCAGGGACAGCAAGCCTCGCTGGCTCGCCGTCGTCGCAGCGGTCGCCGCAGTGGGCATCAGCGCCGCCGTTGCGTTCGCTTTCGCCACCGACGCCGCCCTCGGGCCGGTCCTGGGAGCGGGTGCGTTCCTGATCGTCTCGGCTGCGGCCTACCTCGCAGCAGCGGGAGCGATCCAACGGGTGCTCGGTGCCGTGATCGGCCAGATCGTCAACGTCGCCGTGCTCGCGGTGCAGGTCGTCGTCTGTGGCTTCGCATACGCGTCGACGGCACCGATCTGGGGCGATCTCGCCGCCTTCATGCCCATGAGCTACACCGCCGCCGGAGCCCGCGTCATCGCGTCGGGCGAGATGAGCGGGACCGGCTGGCTCGCGATCGGTGCCACGATGGCCCTGCTCATCGTGTCGGCACTCGTGTACGCAAGCGTGCGGGGTGAGTCAGCCGACCGGCCGGAGGGGATGAATGGCGGGCGCAGCCGCGAGGTGGGCCCCGAACTCGCTTAGCGCCTGCTGCAGGTGCGGAGTCTGCATGTGACCGTCGAGGTCCTCCTGCGACTTCCACACCTCGACGGTGATGAAGGTTCCCGGCTCGATCGCGGACTCGAACAGCTCGTACGAGAGGTTGCCGTCTTCCTTCCGCGATTCGGCAACCAGAGCGGAGAGGCCGTCGCGCACGGCGTCGATGGCATCCGGCTTGGCGATGATCGTCGCGACTACCTTCAGATCGTTGGTCATGAGGTGATTTTTCCTTCGTTCGGCGAGAGACATGTTTCTTCACCGAACGTACTCTCGATCCCCCTAAGCTGAGGTGTCCATTCGGGAAGGGAAACCACAGTGAGCCAGACGGCAACCGACCAGCGCGCCACCGGTAAGGAGTGGCTCGGCCTCGCAGTGCTGGTGGTGCCGATTCTCGTCGTGTCGATGGACATGTCGGTGTTGTACCTGGCCCTGCCGTTCATGACGGCCGATCTCGAACCCACCAGCAATCAGTCGTTGTGGATTCTCGACATCTACGGATTTCTGCTTGCCGGCCTACTGATCACCATGGGCTCGCTGGGCGATCGCATCGGCAGGCGCACCCTGCTCATGATCGGTGCCATCGTGTTCGGAGTGGCGTCTCTGGCCGCGACGTTCTCCACCTCTCCCGAGATGCTGCTCGCGGCGCGCGCTCTGCTGGGAATCGGCGGAGCCACCATTGCGCCGAGCACACTGTCGTTGATCCGCAACATGTTTCACGACCCCACTCAGCGAAAGGAAGCCATCGGCCTGTGGACTGCCGGCTTCGCCGGTGGAGCAGCAGTGGGCCCTGTCATCGGCGGTGTTCTGCTCGAACACTTCTGGTGGGGCTCGGTGTTCCTGATCAACATTCCGATCATGGTGGTACTTTTCGTCGCCGCCCCGTTTCTGGTCCCCGAGTTCAAGGACTCCGACCCCGGGAAGTTCGATCCCATCAGCGTGATTCTCGCTATCTCCTCGATGCTCTCGATCGTGTTCGCCATCAAACACGGCGCACAGGAGGGGATCGACGCGGCAACGATCGTCACCGCGCTCGTCGGGCTGACGCTCGGTGCAGTGTTCGTCGTCCGGCAACGGAAGGCAGCACACCCTTTGATCGACGTCACGCTGTTCGCCGAACGTGCCTTCAGTGCAGCCGTCGTCGTGCAGTTCCTGGTGATCTTCGCGATGACCGGCTTCAGCCTGTTCGCCGCGCAGTATCTCCAGCTGGTAGTCGGGCTCGGGCCGCTCGAGGCCGGATTGTGGTTGTTGATTCCCGCCGCGGCTGCAGCGACCGGAGCTGTGTTGGCACCGACGATGAGTAAGGTCATCCATACGGGCACCATCATCGCCTGCGGCCTGGCTTTCATCGGATTCGGTTGTGTGGCAATGGTCTTCGTCACCAGCAACTCGGGCCTACCCTTACTCCTGACCGGGATGGCTCTGCTGACGTTCGGCATCGGCGCGGCGTCGACGCTCAACTCCGACATCGTCCTGACCGCCGCGGCACCCGAAAAGGCCGGTGCCGCATCGGCACTCTCGGAAACCGGAGCCGAACTGGGCGGCGCCGTGGGTATCGCGATCCTCGGCACGATCGGCAGCACCGTCTACCGGCACCGCATGGACGACGCCATCCCCGCGGGCACCCCTGCCGAGATAGCGGACCCCGCACGAGAAACCATAGGCGGTGCCGTCGCCGTCGCGGACTACCTGCCCGAGCCGTTCGCCTCGCAACTGACCACCGTCGCGAACTCGTCGTTCGTCGACGGCTTCAACCTCGCGGCCGGCTGGAGCGCCGGTCTGATGGCCGTCAGCGCTGTGGCGGTTTTCGTGCTGCTACGCCGTCAGACCGCGTCGGCGAGGTAGCGCGCCAACCACCGAGTCGCGGACTGGCCGCCCCCGACGTCGTAGCTCTGGTACTCCTGGTGGATACCCGAACGGTAGAACGCCTCGATCTCACGCTGACGCTGAGCGTTCGCCTGGTCGGTGAGCTGGCCCTGCAACACCGGCAGACCACCGGCCGCGGCGAGGTCCGCGATCAGGGACTGCGCTTCCTGCGAGTACTGATCGGCGACGTTCGGCGCGGGGTTGGACGAGACGGCCAAGAAGCCGGCCAGCCGCGCGACGTAATCGTCCTTGGGCGTCGAGCAGTACAGGTCGCCGACGGCACAGAACGTCCGCACCACGGGGCTGACGTAGCCGAATCCACCGACGCGGGGTCCACCGACCCCGGTTCCGACCACGGCGGGTCCCACGAGAGCGTCGGTATCGGAGCGCTTCGGGTCGGAGATCAGCCCCACGGCGACCACCTTGTCCGCGGGCACCACGCCCACTCCGGTGCCGATGGCCGCGGCGAGATCGCCCGCCGCGTCGGCACCCTGGCTGTACCCGATGATGCCGAGTTTTGTTGCGCCACAGCGATTCACCATGGCCTCGAGCATGCCGCCCGCGTTGGCGACGGCTTCGGCACGCGATTGCCCGTACACCTCGCCCTCCCATGGGAACGCGGTCGCGGGATACGAGACGTAGTCGGTGCGGATGTCGCCACCGAGACGATCGGTGACGTCGGTCAGCATGCCCGGCTTGGGGGCCGCACCCGAGCTGGTCTCCCAGGTGCCCGGAATGGCCACGACGTACATCGCCGGACAATCGGCCGGGTCTGCGGCGGCGGGCGATGCCGTTCCGACGACGATTCCGGATGCAACAGCTGCAGCGACGCCGATACCGGCGCAGATCTTCTTGACACTCATGGGAGGGGGCCTCACTGGTGGTCGAACGCGCTTCGTTGTTCGATCACCACAATGACAGCGGCCTGTGACCATCAGATGCCTACATGGTTAACGGACGTAACCGTGTGTCGAATGGCAGCGGACAGCAGACGAACTCGAAGTTGTGGACGGAATCGGACCTCGATCCGTCCACAACTTCGAGCTCGGCGGAGAAACGCGACTTACCGCTGCGGTGCCTGAGTGGGCACGATCGGCGCCGGCAGCGCCGTTGCTCCCTGCAGGAAGGTGTCGACGGCGGCCGCGCAGGAGCGGCCCTCGGCGATGGCCCACACGATGAGCGACTGGCCGCGGCCCATGTCGCCGGCCACGAACACGCCGGGGACGTTGGTGACCCACTCGTTGGTGCGCTCGACGTTGCCGCGCTGGTTGAAGTCGACACCCAGGTCGGTCAGCAGGCCGCCCTTCTCCGGTCCGACGAATCCCATGGCGAGCAGAACCAGATCGGCTTCGAGGGTGAATTCACTGCCCTCGACCTTCTCGAACTTGCCCGCCTTGAACTCGACCTCACAGGCCTCGAGTGCGGTGACCTTGCCGTCCTCGCCGACGAAACGCTCGGTGTTGACCGAGAAGACGCGTTCGCCACCCTCTTCGTGGGCCGAGGCCACCCGGTACATCAGTGGGTACGTCGGCCACGGGGTGGACGTCGCACGCTCCTCGGGCGGGCGGGCCATGATCTCGAACTGGTGGACGCTTTCTGCGCCCTGACGGTGCGAGGTACCGAGGCAGTCGGCCCCGGTGTCGCCGCCGCCGATGATGACGACCTTCTTGCCCTCGGCGCTCACCGGCGGCGCGGCGAAGTCGCCCTGCTGGACGCGGTTGGCGTGCGGCAGGAACTCCATGGCCTGGTAGATGCCGTCGAGCTCGCGGCCCTCGATGGGCAGGTCGCGCCATGCGGTGGCACCGCCGGAGAGGACCACGGCATCGAACTGCTCCCGCAGTTCGTCGGCCGAGATGTCGACGCCCACATCGACACCGGTGCGGAAGACGGTGCCCTCGGCCTCCATCTGCGCCAGGCGACGGTCGATGTGGCGCTTCTCCATCTTGAACTCGGGGATGCCGTAGCGCAGCAATCCGCCGATGCGATCTGCCCGCTCGAACACCGTGACGGTGTGCCCGGCGCGGGTGAGCTGCTGCGCTGCAGCGAGTCCCGCGGGTCCGGAGCCGACGACGGCGACGGTCTTGCCGGTCAGGTGCGTCGGGTAGACCGGCGTGACCCAGCCCTCTTCGAAGGCCTTGTCGATGATCTCGACCTCGACCTGCTTGATGGTGACCGGATCCTGATTGATGCCCAGGACACACGCTGCCTCGCACGGGGCGGGGCACAACCGACCGGTGAATTCCGGGAAGTTGTTGGTGGCGTGCAGTCGATCGATGCTGTCGCGCCAGCGGTCCTTGAACACCAGGTCGTTCCACTCGGGAATCAGGTTACCCAGCGGGCAGCCGTTGTGGCAGAACGGAATACCGCAGTCCATGCATCGACTGGCCTGCGTGCGCAAGGTGTCCTTCGAGAAGTCCTCGTAGACCTCTTTCCAGTCCATCAGGCGCAGGTCGACGGGGCGCCGCTTCGGCACTTCGCGGACCGTGTTCTTCAGAAATCCCTGTGGGTCACCCACGAGCTGCCTCCATGATCGCTTCGTCCACGTCCGCGCCGTTCTTCTCGGCTTCGGAAATGGCCAGCAGTACCTTCTTGTAGTCGCGAGGCATGACCTTCACGAAATGGTTCACCTGCTGTGACCAATCCGCGAGGATCCGCTCGGCCACCTCGGAGCCGGTCTGCTCCTGATGGCGGGTGACGATGTCCTTCAGCCAGGTGAACTCGTCACCTTCGAGCTCCTCGATGTCGACCAGCTCGGTATTGAGGTTGGCCTCGAACGTCTTGTTCGGATCGAAGACGAACGCGACTCCGCCGGACATACCGGCACCGAAGTTGCGGCCCGTCGAGCCGAGGATGACGACCTTGCCGCCGGTCATGTACTCGCAGCCGTGATCTCCGACGCCTTCGACGACGGCGACGGCACCGGAGTTACGAACGGCGAAACGCTCGCCGACGACGCCGCGGATGAGAGCCTCACCGCTGGTGGCACCGAACAGGAACACGTTGCCACCGATGATGTTGTCCTCGGCGACGAATCCCTTCGGAGCATTCAGCGACGGACGCAACACCAGATGTCCACCGGAGAGTCCCTTGCCGACGAAGTCGTTGGCATCGCCGTTGAGTCGGAGCGTCATACCGGAGGGCACGAACGCACCGAAACTGTTGCCGGCCGAGCCGGTGAAGGTGATCTCGATGGTGTCGTCCGGCAGACCGACGCCGCCGTACGCCTTGGTGACCTCGTGCCCCAGCATCGTGCCGACGGTGCGGTTGACGTTGGTGATCTTGGACTCGAACGCGACCTTCTCACCCCTGTCCAACGCATTGCGGCTGGCCGAGATGAGCTGCTGATCGAGCGCCTTGTCGAGACCGTGATCCTGGACGCCGGTGTTGTAGAGATTCTGGTTCATGAACGCCGACTCGACCTCTTCGAGGATCGGTGCCAGATCCAGCTTCGACGCCTTCCAATGCTCCTTGGCCGCGGTGGTGTCCAGCAGACCCACCTGACCGACGGCCTCGTCGAGCGTACGGAACCCGAGCTCGGCCATGAGCTCGCGAACCTCTTCGGCGATGAACATGAAGAAGTTCTCGACGAACTCCGGCTTGCCCGCGAAACGCTTGCGCAGCAACGGATTCTGGGTTGCAACACCGACGGGGCAGGTGTCGAGGTGGCACACGCGCATCATGATGCAGCCCGAGACGACGAGCGGAGCGGTGGCGAAACCGAACTCCTCGCCGCCGAGCAGAGCGGCCACCATGACGTCGCGGCCGGTCTTGAGCTGACCGTCCACCTGCACGACGATCCGATCGCGAAGCCCGTTGAGCAGCAACGTCTGCTGCGTTTCGGCCAACCCGAGCTCCCACGGTCCACCCGCGTGCTTGACCGACGTCAGCGGCGTCGCGCCGGTGCCGCCGTCGTGGCCCGAGATGAGCACCACGTCGGCGTGCGCCTTGGACACACCGGCGGCGACCGTTCCGACGCCGACCTCGGAGACCAGCTTCACGTGAATGCGGGCCTGCGGGTTGGCGTTCTTGAGGTCGTGGATCAGCTGCGCGAGATCCTCGATGGAGTAGATGTCGTGGTGCGGCGGCGGCGAGATCAGGCCGACGCCGGGCGTCGAATGCCGAACCTCGGCGACCCACGGGTACACCTTGTGCGCCGGAAGCTGGCCACCCTCACCGGGCTTGGCTCCCTGCGCCATCTTGATCTGGATGTCGGTGCAGTTGGTCAGGTAGTGCGAGGTGACGCCGAAACGTCCCGACGCGACCTGCTTGATGGCACTGCGTCGCCAATCGCCGTTCTCGTCCGGCTCGAACCGCGAGACGTCCTCGCCGCCCTCACCTGAGTTCGAGCGCCCGCCGAGACGGTTCATCGCGATGGCGAGGGTCTCGTGCGCCTCGGCCGAGATGGAGCCGTAGCTCATCGCGCCGGTCGAGAAACGCTTGACGATCTCGCTGGCCGGCTCGACCTCGTCGATCGAAATAGCCTGTCGCTCTTCGGTCTTGAAGCGGAACAGACCGCGCAGCGACGCGAGGCGCTCGGACTGGTCGTCGACCATCTTCGTGTATTCCTTGAAGATGTCGTACTGACCGGTGCGAGTGGAGTGCTGCAGCTTGAACACCGTGTCCGGGTTGAAGAGGTGGTACTCCCCTTCGCGACGCCACTGGTACTCACCGCCGGTTTCGAGCTCGCGGTGCGCACGCTCCTGACGGTTGTCCAGGTACGCCACCGCGTGCCGCGCTGCGACGTCGTCGGCGACCTGATCGAGATCGATACCGCCGAGGTGGCTGTTGAGGCCGGTGAAGTACTCGTCGACCAGTTCCTGCGAGAGGCCGATGACCTGGAACAGCTGGGCTCCGGTGTACGACGCGAGGGTCGAGATGCCCATCTTGGACATCACCTTGAGTACACCCTTGCCCGCGGCCTTGATGTAGTTGGCGACGGCCTTGTCGAACTCGATGTCGGTGAGGGCACCGCGCTCGATCATGTCCTCGATCGACTCGAACGCCATGTACGGGTTGACCGCTGCCGCACCGAATCCGATGAGCAGAGCCATGTGGTGCACCTCGCGGGCGTCACCGGCCTCGATGATCAGACCGACCTTGGTTCGGGTCTTCTCGCGGACGAGGTGATGGTGCACTGCCGAGGTGAGCAGCAGCGACGGAATCGGAGCGAGCTTCTCGCTGGACTCACGGTCCGAGAGCACGATGATCCGCGCGCCGCCCGAGATGGCAGCGGACACCTGAGCGCGGATGGCCTCCAACGACTTTCGGAGGCCCTCACCACCCTCGGACACCGGGTAGAGACCGCGCACGACCACCGAGCGCAGCTCTTCCTGCGTGCCCTCGTCGTTGATGTGGACGAGCTTGGCGAGGTCGTCGTTGTGCAGGATGGGCTGCGGAAGCACGATCTGCTTGCAGCCGTCGGCACCCGGGTTGAGCAGATCGCCCTCGGGTCCGATGGTGCCGCCGAGGCTGGTGACGATCTCCTCGCGGATGGCGTCGAGTGGCGGGTTGGTGACCTGCGCGAACAGCTGCGAGAAGTAGTCGAACAGCATCCGCGGGCGAGCCGACAGCACGGCGATCGGGGTATCGGTACCCATGGAACCGATGGCCTCGGCACCGGACTTCGCCATCGGCGAGACCAGCACGTTCAATTCCTCGGTGGTGTACCCGAAGATCTGCTGACGGATGAGCACGCGGTCGTGCGGCATGTGCACGTGCGGACGCTCGGGCAGGTCGTCGATCGAGGTCAGGCCCTCGTCGAGCCACTGCTGGTACGGATGCTCGGCGGCGAGCTCGTCCTTGATCTCGTCGTCGGAGACGATGCGGCCCTGCGCGGTGTCCACCAGGAACATGCGGCCCGGCTGCAGGCGAACCTTGCGGACGACCTTCGACGGATCGATGTCGAGCACGCCGACCTCGGAGGCCATGACGACCAGACCGTCGTCGGTGACCCACAGCCGGCTCGGGCGCAGGCCGTTGCGGTCGAGAACCGCGCCGATGACGGTGCCGTCGGTGAAGCACACCGAGGCCGGTCCGTCCCAGGGCTCCATCAACGAGGAGTGGTACTTGTAGAACGCCCGACGTGCGGGGTCCATGGACTCGTGCCGCTCCCAGGCCTCGGGAATCATCATCAGCACGGCGTGGGGCAGGCTGCGGCCGCCGAGGTGCAACAGCTCGAGCACCTCGTCGAAACGTGCTGTGTCACTTGCGCCGTGGGTGACCACGGGGAAGATCTTCTCGAGAGCCTCGGAGCCACCGAACACGTCGGAGGTGATGAGTGCCTCGCGGGCGCGCATCCAGTTCTCGTTGCCGGTGGCGGTGTTGATCTCGCCGTTGTGGGCGACGCGGCGGAACGGATGTGCCAGCGGCCACGACGGGAACGTGTTGGTGGAGAAGCGCGAATGCACAAGTCCCAGTGCGCTTTCCACACGCTCGTCCTGCAGGTCCAAGTAGAAGCCCTTGAGCTGAGGCGTCGTCAGCATGCCCTTGTAGACGAACGTCTGCGAGGACAGCGACGGGAAGTACACGGTTTCGCGGCCGGGGCCGTCCTTGCCCGCGCCCTCTTCGCCCAGCTCGTGCTCGACGCGCTTGCGGATGACGAACGCGCGCCGCTCGAGGTCGAGGTCGGTGACCGACGCGTCGGGGGCCGCGAGGAACAGCTGACGGAAGGTCGGCATCGCGTCGCGCGCCAGAGCTCCGAGGGAGGAGTCGTCGGTGGGGACCTCACGCCAACCCAGAACCGACAGGCCCTCGCTCTCGACGATGCGCTCGACACCCTCGCAGGCACGCGCGGCATCGCTGCGGCCCTGGGGAAGGAACGCGACACCGGTCGCGTACGCGCCGGCAGCGGGGAGCTCGAAATCTACGACGGCGCGGAAGAACGCGTCCGGAACCTGGATCAGAATGCCCGCACCGTCACCGGTGTTCGGTTCGGAGCCGGCAGCACCGCGGTGCTCGAGGTTGACCAGTGCGGTGATCGCCTTCTCGACGATGTCGCGACTGCGTCGACCGTGCATGTCCACCACGAACGCGACACCACAGGAGTCGTGTTCGTTGACGGGATCGTAGAGGCCTTGCGGGCCCGGAGTGTGCTTCATACCTAGCCTTCGGATAAGTCCAGCCTTGATACTCGTCGGCGACGGTGTGGTGTAACCGGCTGCACGAACGGCCTGCGGTGCGTCCTCGCCGTTGAAGCAGCACCTGTCGATCGTCGACGCTTTCCCCTGCACGAGCGGGTGAGCTCATGGTAGAAAAGTGAGGGTCTCGACGGATCCGGCCGTGGTGAGGCCGATCCAACTACGAACGATAAGTCAGCACCTGGGTGCCCCCGCAAATAAGGTAAGCCTATTATGGGCTTTCACCTGCGAATTCTCGTACACGAGACGCCATCGAGACCGGGTACTGGACCACCCGGCCGACATCGGCCGAGAATCACACGCCTGTAGGACGATTCGAGGAACGGGCCGCGAAGAAACCGACCCGGAAGAAACTACTGGCCGCAGCGATCGAATCAGCTGCGGCCAGTGTGGTGGGCGGAGGGGGACTTGAACCCCCACGTCCCGAAGGACACTGGCACCTGAAGCCAGCGCGTCTGCCATTCCGCCACCCGCCCGGGTAACGGCGAGAACACTAACACGCACCATGCCGCGCTCGAAAATCGCCGCGTCGGGCAGCCGGGAGCCGACCGCGGCGGGCAGTCCCCGTCGGCGGCACCGTATATCATGCTTGCAGCGCGACTTCGTGATGACACGCGGCCGTCGCGTCCTGCACACCAGCAGGCACCACACGGTGGAAGAACACAGTGAGAGGAGGGGTCACGATGGGCATCGTTCAACGTTTCGAACGCAAGCTCCAAGGCGCTGTCGGCGACGTCTTCGCCCGCGTGTTCGGCGGAGGCGTCGTACCGGCGGAGGTGGAGGCAGCGCTCCAGCAGGAAGCGTCGGATCTGGTTCGGCCCCTGGACGGCGGGCATCTGCTGGCACCCAACAGCTACGTCATCACCATCAACAGCTCGGACCACGACGAGCTCGCCGGCGACCGAGAACTCACGGTCAAGGCGTTCTCACGCCATCTCGGCGATTACATCCGCGATCAAGGCTGGCAGACCTACGGCGACGTGGTGGTTCGATTCGAGCCGTCGCCCACCCTGCACACCGGACAGTTCCGTGCCAGTGGCTCGGTCGATCCCGATGTGGGACGATCGGCGACTGCTGGCCGCAACGCGCAGCAGGGTGCCTCGGCCCCGAAGAACGTATCGGCTCCGCCGGCACCCAGTCCCGTCCCTTCAGCTACGCAGCGACCGTCTGCCCCACCGATGTCGATACCAGGAGCCGGCCACATGACGCAGAACCCAGGCTACGACCCGCAGCGCGATCCCGCGGACGGCCATCGTCCCGATCCGCGCACGCGCAACGGTTACGCCGGTGGCCAGGATCCGCGCTACCCCGCACGTGAGCAGAACGGGTACGACGCCCAGGCTTACGCGCCTGCCGATCACGATCCGCGCTACGACCAGCAGCCGTACAACGGTGGCTACGACGAGCAGTCGTACCCCGAGCAGGGTCAGGCGTACAGCGCGGCCGGCCAGGAACAGGGCTACGACCCCAACGCCTACGGCGCGCCCGGCGGCCAGGATCAGGGTTACGGTGCCCAGGGTTACGACGCGCAGGGGTACGACGGCCAGGCATACGACGCGCAGGCCTACAACGCGCAGGGCTACAACGGCCAGGGCTACGACTACAACGCCGCCGAGCAGGGTGCCGCGTACTCCGAGGCCCCCTACCAGGAGCAGGCGTACAACGACCCGGCCGGCCGGTATGCCGAGCCTCAGGCCGCCGGATATCAACAGCCCGGCTACCAGCAGCCCGGCTACGACTACCCGCCTGCGCCGGCCGCCTACGGCCGTGGCTATCCGCAGGGTGCGGGCGACCGCGGGGACGGTTACGGATACGACCAGCCCGCCTCGTACGCAGGGCGGAGCCAGGCGCTCGCCGCCACGCTGCAACTGGAGGACGGCAGCGGCCGCTACTTCCAGCTCCGTGACGGTCAGAACATCATCGGCCGTGGCCAGGATGCACAGTTCCGGCTCCCCGACACCGGTGTCTCGCGTCGACACATCGAGATCCGGTGGGACGGCCGCGTGGCCATGCTCTCCGACCTCGGTTCCACCAACGGCACCACCGTCAACGGCGCTCCGGTGCAGGACTGGCAGTTGGCCGACGGCGACGTCATTCGGGCCGGTCACTCCGAAATTCTGGTTCGGATCGTCTGACGATCGACGTGGGCTCGGGTGGGGGTTCGACTCGCACTCTCGTCCACCCGTATGTCGTCGACACGAGCTGCTTCACCCTATGATGCTGCGAGGCAACCATGTCTGCCGCGCCGCGACTTTGCGCGTGTGCGGAACACGGGTCGATTGCGAAGGAGGAGGTGAATCGTCGTGCAGGGATTGATTCTGCAACTGACAAGGGCGGGCTTCCTGCTCTTGCTGTGGTTCTTCGTCTGGGCCGTCCTTCGCACCTTGCGCAGTGACATCTATGCGGCCGCAGGCATGCGAGTGCCTCCTCGCTACTCCGGCGGCTCGAAAGTTCTCCCGTCGTTCAACAAGCAGAAGGTGGCCAAGTACCTCGTGGTGACCCAGGGCGGTCTCGCCGGAACGCGCATATCGCTGGGCACGCAGCCCGTCCTCATCGGGCGAGCGGACGACTCCACTCTCGTTCTGACAGACGACTACTCGTCGACGCGGCATGCGCGCATCTCGCCCCGCGGCGGAGATTGGTACGTCGAAGACCTCGGCTCGACCAACGGCACCTACCTCGACCGCGCGAAGGTGACCACCGCCGTTCGCGTCCCCCTGGGAACCCCTGTCCGCGTCGGCAAGACCGTGATCGAGTTGCGCCCGTGACCCTCGTCCTTCGCTATGCCGCCCGCAGTGATCGCGGTCTGGTTCGATCCAACAACGAGGACTCCGTGTACGCCGGGGCTCGCCTACTGGCGTTGGCCGACGGCATGGGCGGTCACGCCGCCGGTGAAGTGGCCTCGCAGTTGATGATCGCGGCATTGGCTCATCTCGACGACGACGAGCCCGGCGAGGATCTGCTGGGCAAGCTCGAGGCGGCCACCCGCGAAGGCAACGCGTCCATCGCAGATCAGGTCGAGGACGAACCCGAGCTCGACGGCATGGGGACCACACTGACCGCAATCCTGTTCGCGGGCAAGCGAATCGGACTGGTACACATCGGCGATTCGCGCGCGTACATGCTGCGCGACGGCTCGCTCACCCAGATCACCCGAGACGACACCTTCGTTCAGTCTCTCGTCGACGAAGGCCGCATCACCGCCGAGCAGGCGCACACACACCCGCAACGGTCCTTGATCATGCGTGCCCTCACCGGCAACGAGATCGAGCCGACGCTCACCGTTCGGGAAGTGCGCGCAGGCGATCGATATCTGCTGTGCTCCGACGGCCTCTCGGACGTCGTGAGCGACGAAACCATCGAGAACACTCTGAACGAGGGCGAGACGGGACCCTGCGCCGACCGACTGATCGAACTCGCGCTTCGCAGTGGCGGGCCCGACAACGTGACGGTCGTCGTCGCCGATGTGATCGACCTCGACTACGGACAGAGCCACCCCATCCTCGGCGGTGCCGCCAGCACCGAAGACGAAGAGGACGCCCCTCCGCCCAACACCGCAGCAGGGCGCGCCGCAGCGATGCGTCCCCCCCGTACGACGCCCAAGCGCGTCACCGCTCCGGTTGTCGCACCGGAGAAGAAATCGCACAAGCTGCGCTGGACACTCATTGCCCTGACCCTGGTCGTTCTCGCCGGAATCGGTGCAGTGGTGGCCAATTCGATCATCAAGGGCAATTACTACGTCGGTGCCGACAACAGCAAGGTGACCGTGCTGCGCGGGCTGCCCGGCTCGGTGCTGGGGTACTCGCTGCAGAGCGTCGAACTGATCGGCTGCCTCGACGACGACGGAGCCGTCACGTTGACCGCGCCGGATGCCGCCCCGGCGGACTGTGTTCCGTTCGAGATCGACGATCTTCTGCCTGCTGCACGTGAGCAGGTCACGGCCGGGTTGCCGTCGGGATCTCTCGACGATGCGCGCGGTCAGGTCGAGCGGTTGGCCTCCGGGGACCTGCTTCAGGTCTGCGAGACCGAGCCGGTCGTGACCACGACCGTCGAACCGACTCCGACGGCGATCATCCCGCCGCCCGCCGCCCCGCTGCCGCCCACGGTCGAACCCACTCCTGAGGCAGCACCGACCACCACAGCGGTGCCGACACCGACGGTTCCGCAAATTCCCGGTCAGAACTGCAGGACCGGTACTCGATGAGTTCCAATCCGTCCGCGGGAGGATCCTTTCCGAGTCCGCCCGAAGGGTTCGCGCCCGCGCCGGTTCAATCCAACCGACGCGGCATCGAACTGCTGTTGCTCGGCGCTGCCGTTCTGATCACCACGATCTCCTTGGTTCTGGTCGAAGCCAGTCAGGAACAGACCATCACCTGGGATCTGGCGAAGTACGCGGTGGCGTATCTCGCGCTGATGACGGTGGCGCACCTGGCGGTACGCCGTTTCGCTCCCTACGCGGATCCGTTGCTGTTGCCGATCGTGGCGTTGCTCAACGGACTCGGTCTGGTGCTCATTCATCGCCTCGATCTGGCCGACGAGCAGCAGGCCCAGTATCTCGGCAACCCCATTCCGTCGCCCGATGCCAACCAGCAGGTGCTGTGGACGA
Source organism: Rhodococcus sp. 06-470-2 (assembly GCF_002258235.1). Lineage (NCBI taxonomy): Bacteria > Bacillati > Actinomycetota > Actinomycetes > Mycobacteriales > Nocardiaceae > Rhodococcus > Rhodococcus sp. 06-470-2. Next base: position 106,378 of record NZ_NOYB01000016.1, read on the forward strand.
CGCTGGCCATCGCCGGGTTCGTCGCTCTGCTGGTGCTGCTGCGCGATTACCGCACCCTGGCTCGCTACGGCTACACCGTCGGACTCGCCGGACTGGTGCTCCTGGCCATCCCGGCCATGCTGCCGTCGGCATTCTCCGAGGTCAACGGATCGAAGATCTGGATCCGACTACCCGGCTTCAGCATTCAGCCCGGTGAGTTCGCGAAGATCCTGCTGCTCGTCTTCTTCGCTTCACTGCTGGTGGCCAAGCGCGAACTGTTCACCGTCGCCGGCAAGCACTTCCTCGGAATGGACTTCCCACGGGCACGCGATCTGGGGCCGATCCTGGTCGTCTGGATCGTCTCGGTCGGCGTACTCGTGTTCGAGAAGGACCTCGGTACGTCGCTGCTGATCTTCGGAACCGTCCTGGTGATGATCTACATCGCCACCGAACGCGTCGGCTGGTTGATCATCGGATTCGGGCTGTTGCTCGTCGGATTCCTGTTCGCGTATCAGGTGTTCGGCCACGTCAAGATCCGCACCGACACCTGGCTGCACCCGTTCGACGACTACAACGACACCGGCTACCAGATCGTCCAGTCCATGTTCAGCTTCGCCACGGGCGGGTTGGCCGGCACCGGGCTCGGCAGCGGTCGCCCGTCCCAGGTTCCGTTCGCCAAGACCGATTTCATCATCGCGACGGTCGGAGAGGAACTCGGCCTCATCGGCCTGACCGCGGTCCTGATCCTGTACTTGCTGTTCATCATTCGCGGCTTGCGTACCGCGCTGGCCGTCCGCGACAGCTTCGGCAAACTGCTGGCCGCAGGTCTGTCGTTCACCATTGCCATCCAGCTGTTCGTCGTCGTCGGCGGCGTCACCAAACTCATCCCACTGACCGGCCTCACCACGCCGTATCTGTCCTACGGAGGATCGTCGCTTCTCGCCAACTACCTGCTCCTCGCGCTGCTGATCAAGATCTCCGACGCAGCCCGTGAGCCGGCAACGCCCAAGAAGAAGCCCGCTCCCGCAGCGCCCATCGCGGAGGCACCCACCGAGATGGTGAAGCGCGCATGAACACTCCCCTGCGCCGCGTCTCCATCGCCGTGATGGTCATGGTCGTTGCGTTGCTCGCCAACGCCACCTACCTCCAGGTCATCAAGGCCGACGATCTGCGCACCGACCCCAGGAATTCGCGAGTACTGCTCGACGAGTACTCGCGCCAGCGCGGTCAGATCTCGGCAGGCGGCCAGGTACTCGCGTCCTCGGTCCCGACCGACGACCGCTACAAGTACCTGCGCACCTACCCGCAGAATTCGATCTCCCCCGCCAGCCCGCAGGCCAACGCGCCGATCACCGGCTACTACTCGATGCTGTACTCGAGCAGTGGCCTCGAACGCGCCGAGGATCCCGTCCTCAACGGATCCGACGACCGGCTCTTCGGCGGACGCCTGTTCGACCTCATCTCGGGCCGAGATCCCCGCGGCGGCAACGTCGTCACCACCATCGACCCCGTCGTTCAGCAGGTCGCGTACGACCAGCTGACCGCCAAGGGATACACCGGTTCGGTAGTGGCCCTCGACCCCGCCACCGGCAACATCCTGGCCATGGCCAGCACCCCCAGCTACGACCCGAACCTGTTGGCCAGCCACGACGGCAGCACCACCACCGAAGCGTGGGAGAACCTGAGCAACGATCCCGAGAAGCCGATGGTCAACCGGGCGATCTCGCAGACCTACCCACCCGGATCGACGTTCAAGGTGATCACCACCGCAGCCGCACTCGAAGCGGGCGCGACACCGGACGATCAACTCACGGCCGCGTCGAACATCACGTTGCCGGGGACATCGACGACACTGGAGAACTACAACGGGTCGACGTGCGGCGGTGGCCAGACGGCAACCCTGCGCGAAGCGTTCGCACGCTCGTGCAACACCGCCTTCGTCGAGCTCGGCATCGACACCGGGGTCGACAGGATGCGTGAGACCTCCGCGGCATTCGGCATCGGTGAGGACTCGACCATTCCGCTCACCGTCGCCGACAGCACCATCGGGCCCATCGACGACGACGCCGCGCTCGGCCAATCCAGCATCGGCCAGCGCGACGTGGCGCTGACCCCGCTGCAGGACGCCGTCATCGCCGCCACCGTCGCCAACGGCGGCGTGCGTATGGCCCCGAACCTGGTGCAGCAGCTGCAATCTCCCGACCTGTCGGACCTCTCGAGCTACCAGCCCAAGGCCATGGGCGAGGCGATCAGCTCGGCGACCGCGGCGACGCTGACCGATCTGATGATCGGCTCCGAGAACAACACCAGCGGCGAAGGCAAGATCCCCGGCGTCCAGATCGCGTCGAAAACCGGTACCGCAGAACATGGTTCCGACCCGCGCAACACCCCACCGCACGCGTGGTACATCGGATTCGCACCTGCCGACGACCCCAAGGTCGCCATCGCCGTCATCGTCGAGGACGGCGGCGACCGAGCTCTCGCCGCAACCGGTGGATCCGTGGCCGCCCCCATCGGGCGAGCCGTCATCGCAGCCGCATTGCAGGGGAGGTGAACGTACGGTGCCATTGAGCAACGGGGCTGTCATCGCCCAGCGCTACCGACTGCTGCGCCTGATCGCCACCGGCGGTATGGGTCAGGTGTGGGAGGCGATGGACAACCGCCTGGATCGCCGAGTGGCGGTCAAGGTACTCAAGGCGGAGTTCTCCGAGGACCCGGAATTCCTGCAGCGCTTCAGGTTCGAGGCGCGCACCACCGCGCAGCTGAACTACCCCGGAATCGCCGGGGTCTACGACTACGGCGAGACCCGCGACGGCGCGGGCGAATCACTGGCCTACCTGGTGATGGAACTGGTCAACGGTGAGCCGCTGAACGCGGTGTTGGGCCGGATGTCCCGGTTGCCGCTCGGCCATGCCCTCGACATGCTCGAGCAGACCGGCCGCTCCCTGCAGATCGCGCACACCGCAGGCGTCGTCCACCGCGACGTCAAGCCGGGCAACATCCTGATCACCCCCACCGGGCAGGTCAAGATCACCGACTTCGGCATCGCGAAAGCGGTGGACGCGTCGCCGGTCACCAAGACCGGAATGGTCATGGGCACAGCGCAGTACATCGCCCCCGAACAGGCACTCGGCGAAGAGGCCACCTCGGCTTCCGACGTCTACTCGCTCGGAGTCGTCGGATACGAAGTACTCGCGGGCACGCGGCCGTTCGTGGGCGACGGCGCCCTGACCGTGGCCATGAAGCACGTCCGCGAGACGCCGGCACCCATGCCGCTCGACCTGCCCCCTGCCGTACGCGAACTCATCGAGATCACGATGGTCAAGGACCCCGCCGCGCGCTACGCCAACGGTGGCGAGTTCGCCGACGCCGTCGCGGCGGTCCGCGCAGGTCGTCGCCCGCCCGCACCCGGAAACTCCCGCGGTACGGGCACCGGCCGGGTCATGATGCCGGGCGTCGTACCCAGCCCTGCGGCGCCGCCGTCGAGCACCCAGATGATGCCGACATCGCAGCGCGAGTACCGCGGACCGGTCACCGGAACGGCAGCCGCCGCAGTCCCCGAGTCCACCGGAATGTCGTCGGCGCAGAAGGCCCTCGCCTGGGGCGGCGCCGGACTGCTGCTGCTGGCCATCCTCATCGGCGGTTACGTGCTGTTGACCGGGGGCAGGGACGACACGCCGACTCCGTTCGTGCCGCCGACCACCACGACCACGCAGCCGACCACCACCACGACCACAACCACCGAACCGACGACGACCACGGAAGAAACCACCACCGAAGAAACCACGACGACCACGACGACGACCACCACCGAGGCGCCGACGACCACCGAGGAAACCACGACGACCACGGCCGAGCCGACGCAGACGACGACGAGACGGCCGCTGATCGAGATTCCATTCCAGCAAGATCCTCGAGGACAACAATGACGACTCCCCGTACGCTGTCCTCTCGCTACGAGCTGGGCGAGATACTCGGTTTCGGCGGCATGTCCGAGGTTCATCTGGCACGTGACACTCGGCTGGATCGCGACGTCGCCATCAAGGTCCTGCGCGCCGATCTCGCTCGCGACCCCACGTTCTACCTACGCTTCCGACGTGAAGCCCAGAACGCGGCCGCCCTGAACCACCCCGCCATCGTCGCCGTGTACGACACCGGCGAGGCCGAGACCGAGGCCGGACCGCTCCCGTTCATTGTCATGGAGTACGTCGACGGCGACACCCTGCGCGACATCGTGCGCGCCGAGGGACCCATGGCGCCGCGTCGGGCCATGGAGGTCATCGCCGACGTCTGTGCTGCACTCGATTTCAGCCACCGCAACGGAATCGTGCACCGCGACGTCAAACCCGCGAACATCATGATCAACAACGCGGGCGCCGTGAAGGTGATGGACTTCGGCATCGCGCGTGCCATCGCCGATTCGTCGTCGCCGATGACCCAGACCGCCGCCGTCATCGGGACCGCTCAATATCTCTCACCCGAGCAGGCCCGCGGCGAACAGGTCGACGCTCGATCGGACGTCTACTCGCTCGGATGTGTGCTGTTCGAGATCCTCACCGGCGAACCGCCGTTCAAGGGTGATTCACCGGTCGCCGTCGCCTACCAGCACGTGCGCGAGGATCCTCAGCTGCCGTCGTTGGTCAACGACACCGTGCCGCGCGAACTCGACTCGATCATCCTCAAGGCGATGGCCAAGAACCCCGCCAACCGCTACCAGAGCGCCGCCGAGATGCGTACCGACCTGGTCCGTGTCCTCGGAGGTCAACGCCCGAGCGCCCCGATGGTCATGAACGACGAGGACCGCACCACGATCCTCGGATCGGTCGACTCCCGGCAGGCAGACTTCTCCGGCGCGGACAAACCGGCCGCAGCCGCCGCACCCCGTGCGTCGAGGCACGCCGAACGCGAGGACGAACCCAAAAGCCGTCGCGGACTCAAGATCGCCCTCGTTTCCGCGGCGTCGATCATCGTCGTCGCGATCGTCGGAGCATTCCTGTGGTCCCTCGGTCCCGGAGCGGAGCCCACGTCCGTCACCGTGCCGTCCGTCGCCGGACTCGTCGCGGACGAGGCCCAGCGGGAACTCGAGAACGTCGGACTACGCGTCACCGTGCAGGAGAGGCCGGATGCGTCGGTCCCCGAGGGTTCGGCGATAGGCACCAACCCGGCCGCAGGGTCACAGACCGAATCACCGGGAGACATTCAGCTCGATGTCTCCTCGGGCCCGCAGCAGGTGCAGGTGCCGCGACTGACCGGACGAACGCAACAGGAGGCGGCAGACGCCTTGAACGAGGTGGGCCTCGAACTCGATCCCACCGTCGCCCGTGCGCCGTCGACGCCGGAGAACCTCGACAAGGTCATCGAGCAGAACCCGTCCTCGGGCGTGAGCATGAACGCCGACTCGCAGGTTCGCATCACGCTCGGTTCGGGGCCTGCGCAGGTCCGGATGCCCAACGTCGTCGGCCAGCTCGTCGACGTCGCGCAGCCGAACGTCGAGGGTGCCGGGCTCCGTGTCCAGATACAGAACATCGACTCGAGTCAGCCGGTGGGACAGGTCGTCTCGACGGACCCGACCGGTGGTGCCAACGTCGCCGAGAACACCGTCGTGACATTGCGGGTCTCCAACGGAGACAAGATTCCGATGCCGGACCTGTCCGGCCTCACCGAGGCTCAGGCCCTCACATCGCTGGAATCGGCAGGGTGGACCGGAACTGCGTCGAACCTGTCGACGTCGAGGCAGTCGACACTCGATCCACTGATGGTCGGGCGAATCGTCAACCAGACGCAGCCGGCAGGCTCGGAGATCAGCAAGACCGACACCATCACCGTGAGCATCGGGGCGCTGGGAATCCCCAGCGGCAACTAGCCGCGTCGAGGCCGGCTCAGGCGAACGCCTCGGCGACCTGGGCCTCGAGCTTGGAAACCAGACCCTGGTCGGTGGGCATCCCGCAGACGGTCAGCCAGTTCGCCAGCATGCGGTGGCCGCCCTCGGTGAGGATGGACTCCGGATGGAACTGGACGCCGTGAATCGGTAGTTCGGTGTGCCTCATGGCCATCACCAGACCGGATTCGGTGCGCCCGATGATCTCGAGTTCGTCCGGGATCGTGTCCTCCCGGACGGTCAGCGAGTGGTAGCGAGTGGCCGTGAACGGCTCGTTCATCCCCTCGAGAACTCCGACGCCCGAATGGTGCACCAGGCTGGTCTTACCGTGCAGCAGTTCCGGGGCCTTCTCCACCGTCGCACCGAAGGCTGCACCGATCGCCTGATGGCCCAGACAGACCCCGAGCAGGGGCGTCTTCGCGCGAGCGCTGGCCGAGACGAGATCCATCGTGGCACCCGCGCGCTGCGGCGTGCCCGGCCCCGGGCTGAGCAGAATGCCGTCGAACCGGCCAGCAACGGCGTCACGGTCGGTGAGGCGCTCGTCGTCGTTGCGCCAGACCTCGACATCGGCATTCAACTGGCCCAGGTACTGGACGAGGTTGAAGACGAAGCTGTCGTAGTTGTCGACGACGAGAATACGCATGTGGACAGCGTACTCAGCGAGGCTGTGCATACCGCATGCGCACCGATTCGGAGTACGCGGGCACCGAGAGGTTCTCGGACGCTGCGACGTCGTAACGGAGGCCGTATCGAAGCGCGTACTGCTCGTACAACCGCACACCCGGCTCGTTCTTCAAGGCCGCGCGCAACCGATCCGAATCTCCGATCGCTGTCATCACGTACGGCGGACTGTACGTTCGCCCGCCGAGCAGAAGGGTGTTCCCGATGCACCGCGGAGCCGACGAGGCCACCAGGCGTTGATCCTGCATCGCGATCGCCGACGCGCCGCCGGCCCACAACGCGTTGAGCACGCTCTGGACATCGACCTGATGAACCACCAGATCGTCGACGGACGCGTCGGACGCGTACGAGCCGTCCGGTCCACGGGGAGCGTCGGCCATCGTGACGGTCACACCCCCGCCGGACGCGGGCTCGCGTCCCGCCGCGTCGGCCAGGGAATCGATACGCACCAACGCATCGGCAACCTCGGTGTCCCCTGTCGCAGTGCGTTGCTGGATGGACTCGACCTGCTGCTCGAGCGCGTCCCGGCTCCGCTGGGCATCGTCACTGCTGAGTCGGGCCGCATCGACCAGATCCGCGAGCCGAGTGGTGTCCCCGCCGCGCAGCTCGGAGCCGTCCGAGACATGCCTGGTGGTGCCGAGCAGCAGACCCACGACAGCGCACACCACAACGGCGAGCACCCACCAGCGCGTGTCGGCGGGGGCAGTCGATCGTCGTCTCACGGGTGCTCGCAATTTGTCCGGTGGGTCGGTGCTGGGCTCACCTGCGTTAGCGTGTACAGCAACCGGTTCGGTGACCGTCACGGTCCTCGAGGTGACAATAGCCTGGGGATGCGCGGCACCCGCCGATCCACAGGTTCCGACCGTAAGTTGTCCACAGGTACGGCCGCAGTGCCACCGGCCGTCACGAACACGAAGAGGAAGCAATGCCGAAGTCGAAGGTACGGAAGAAGAACGACTACACGATCAACCCGGCGAACCGTACGCCGGTCAAGGTCAACGCCGGGCCGTCACCGGTCTGGTACGTGGTGCTGATGCTGGGATTCATGCTGGTCGGGCTGCTGTGGCTGATCGTCTACTACCTGGCTTCCGAGGACATCGCCTTCATCGGGAACCTCGGCGCCTACAACTTCCTGATCGGCTTCGGGTTCATGGTCGTCGGACTCGTGATGACCATGCGGTGGCGCTGAGAGCCGACCGAGTTACATCGATGTCATTCATCCCCAATGTGGATAAACCCTGTGGATAACTCTACGAACGATCCACAGGGTGTGTACGAACAGCAGTGGGCGACGCCCCTCGTCGCCGTCGCAGCCCTGGTCGTGGGCGGAATTGCGCTCGGAATCGGAGCCGCATTCTCATCCACCGACGCAGCCGGAACATTCCTCGTCGGCCTCGCCGCCGTCGGAATGTGGATCATCGCCGCACTCGCCGCCGCACAACGCCCCCGACTGGCCATCACCCACGACGGATCACTGGTGATGAAACGCCTCGGCGGCAAACACACGTACACCCGCAATGACATCGTCCGCATCAAAATCGTGAAATACCCACGACTGGGCCGACGCGTCCCGATGCTCGAACTCGACGTCCGCCCACCCGGCGAAGACGACGACCGACTCATCATCTTCGGCAGATGGGACCTCGGAACCGACCCCCGAGATGTGTACGACGCACTCGAAATACACGGTCTGGTGCCACGCAACTCCTGACCGCACGGCCCCCAGGGGTCACTCAATGTGACATTCAGTGGCCTTTTGGGGGGTCGATGTCACATCGAGTGGACTGGCTAGAGGCCCAAGTGGGCGCGCAGGTCGAGTACACGGATGGCGATGATGCCCAGTGACACCAGAGCGACGGCGATGACCGAGAGCCAGGCCATGGACACGCCGGCCATGGTTCGTTGTCGACCCGTGTCCGGGGTTCGTCGGGAGAGGAACACCAGACCGGCGGTTGCGGCGGCTCCGGCGACGAGTCCGCCCATGTGTCCCCACAGCGAGATGCTGGGGATCGAGATGCTGATGAAGATGTTCACTGCGATGACGATGAGGATGGGTGCCGGGCTTCGCTTGAGCCGCAGCAGGATGACGGCCTGCGCGCCGAGGAGGCCGAAGACGGCACCGGACGCGCCGACGGTGAGCGCCAGTGGGTTCTCCAGCAGCATCACCGACGCGCTTCCGCCGAGGAGCGAGAGGAAGTAGACGACCAGATAGCGGGTTCGGCCGAGCACGAGTTCGACGTCGCGACCGATGATGTACAGCGCGAACATGTTCACGAGCAGGTGGATCGGCCCGTAGTGGACGAAGCCGCTGCCGATCAACCGGAACACGTCGCCGTCGGAGACGAGCAGGCTGTTGAGAGCCCAGCTGCGTGCGAGCGCGGATCCGGAGGTGTTGTTCATCGGATCGCCGGACTGTGCCACGGTGATGCCGTAGACGATCACGTTGACGGCGATGAGGGCGTACGTCAGTGGGGTTTTGGCCGATCGTGCCATGGGTGCACCGGCGACGGTCTGCGCAGTGCGGATGTTCTTGCTGCCCTCGCGCACGCAATCGACGCAGTGCTGTCCGACGGCGGCGGCCTGCAGACACTGCGGACATGCCGGGCGCCCGCAGCGCGAACAGGCCAAGCCGGTGGGGCGATCGGGATGTCGGACGCACACCGACTGGGGTGGGTTGGGCTGGTCGCCGTAGGCGCCACCCCAGCCGGGGTTCGTCATCTTGTCGAGAGTCCTTCGGTCAGATCAAGAGATGGTGACGTTGTTGATGACGACCTCGTCCACCGGGCGATCTCCGCGGCCGACCGGCGTGCTCGAGATCGCGTCGACGACCTTCTTCGACGCCTCGTCGGTGACCTCACCGAAGATGGAGTGCTTGCGGTTGAGGTGCGGGGTCTTGCCGGTGGTGATGAAGAACTGCGAGCCGTTGGTGCCGGGGCCGGCGTTCGCCATGGCCAGCAGGTACGGGCGATCGAAGGAGAGCTCCGGGTGGAACTCGTCCTCGAACTTGTAGCCCGGTCCGCCTGCACCGGTGCCGGTCGGGTCGCCGCCCTGGATCATGAAGCCGTCGATGACGCGGTGGAAGACCGCGCCGTCGTAGAACGGTCCGGTCTTGGCACCCGATGCGTTCTGCGTCGTGTACTCCTTGGATCCGTCCGCGAGACCGACGAAGTTCGCGACGGTCTTGGGGGCGTGATTGCCGAACAGTTCGATGACGATATCGCCGCGGTTGGTGTGCAGCGTGGCCGTTTGGGTCTTGTTTGGTGAAGTCACGCCCTCCATCGTGCCATCTCGGGTGATCGGGCAGTTCACAACGGGCATCGAGTCGGATGTATCGGAAGGGTTCAGCGGGGGCGTGTTGTGGAACAGTGAGGGTATGACGAGCACAACGAAGCCCGACCGGGGTCGGTCGACCACCGGTACCGCAGCGTCCGCGCTGCTCGGAGCCGCATCTGCCGCAAGCAAGGGTCCGGCAGGAGTGGGCCTGCTGTTGGCCAGACAGGGTTACGGGCTGGCACGCAAGCAGGCCGCGCAGCGGCGAGCGGTGACCGCGGAACGTATTGCCGAAGCGAATCGCACCCCAGCGCTGGTCACGGTCGACGCCGGATCGCGTCGGACCCGCCGAATACTGGTGTTCGGTGCCGCTGCTGCCGTCGTCGGAGGTGTCGTGTTCTTCCTCGGTCGTCGTCGCAACGAGGTTCCCCCGCCTGCCGACGTTCCGCCGAGTCTGGCCGACTACGACGACACGCCGTCATAGGTACAGAGCTTTCTGCAGCAGGTCGAGCAGACCCGGCCTCGTTCTGATCACGGCCTCAGCGCCGCGGTCGGCGACGACCAGTGCCGTGTTGTGTCCGCTGGTGGTGCCCTCGGTGAGATAGTCGCTGTGACCGATCGAGCCGTCGGCCCTGTCGGACGGCTCGGTGGACAGCAGTGTGACTCCGTCGAGTGCGCCCGGATCGCGGCCGAACGCGGCGAGATCGGCGACGATATCGCCCTGGGCCTCCGCTGCGAAGGCGTGTCCGACGGGAAGCTGAAGGTCCGCGACGCTGTGGGTGCCGAGCCCCGGTGACCCGAGAGCCACGAACTCGTCGACTCCCGTGTCACCTCGGAGCGCAGATGCTGCCGTGAGGGATCCGTAGGAGTGGGCCAACACCGACAGATGCGGATCGCCCGCACGCGCGGCGTCGAGGCCGTTCAGAAACGGAACCAGTCGATCGGCTCCCGCATGCGCAGCCGCACCCGAGACCACGGTCCGATCCGGATCGAGCAAGCTCCACCCCACCTGAGGGGCTTGGTAGTCCAGCCAGGTCACGGCAGCGGCGGATTGCGGTCCGTCTTGCGAAACAAGTTGCTGCACAGTGCTTTCGAGGTTCTCCATGTCGCCGTCGTAGCGGGGAAGATGACCGTGCACCGTCGAGCCGAGACCGGGCACGAAGACGGCGACATGGGTTGCGGTATCGACATCGCCGACCGCCACGGCCGCCATCGTCTCCTCGTACGAGGAATTGTCGAGGACAAGAAGCTGTCGAGCTCCTTGCGCCAGCGTCGCGTCGATCGCATCGAGTGATGCCAGCCGTGTGCGAGTCTGCTCGAGTCCGGCATCGGCGTCACTGAAGATTCCGCCGAACACATTGTCGTCCAACTCTTTCTGCAGTTCGGCCTCGACGGCGCGGAGGCGGATACGCTCGGCGGCCAACACTCGGCGGTTGGCGCTGTCCCGTACCCGTCCAGGCAGGCCGTCGAGATTGCCGATCAGCGTGGGCTGTTCGACGAGCAACCTGGTCCGTGCCGCGGGCGAGAGCGCGCTCCAGAAGGCAGCATTGGCCGCCGGTGACCCGTCGCGCGGCACCGAAGCCGCAACTACCGTCGCGACGGAGGCTGCGGACGTTTCCCCGGCGAGGCGTCGGGCAAGGAAGTCGTCGAAGTCCGTGGCCGTACGGATCAGCTGCGCGATTCGCTCGGCGAGCTCGTCACGGCACCGCCGCCGCTCTCGCATCGTCGACCACAGATCCGCGAGCGCAACCGAATACGACGCTGCAGCGTCGGACACCGAGCCATCGGATTCGACCGCGAATCGCTCGTCCGCCGCTGTCTGCTCCACCGAGCGGAGGGCAGCGACCAGACTCTGCATGTCGATCGAGGCATCCGCGGTACAGGTCGCGATCCGAAGCAACTCGGCTGCGACGTCTGCCAGATCGGATCGGATGCGGCTCATCGCCTCACGCGCCGCCTCGGCCGCAGGACCGTCCCACCCTGTGCCCATGGCCGCGTCCGCTACCGAATCGTGCACGGCAGTCACTTCACGCCAGCGCCGCATCAGGGCTTCGGACGCGGCTGCCAGCACTCGGCTGTCCCATGTCCTGAACTCGTCGAGAGTGACCATCGCGCATCCCCCGCAGCATCGTCGTTGTCGACGAGTCAACGCGAGAAGTGCACAGCGCGGGAAAATCTATCCCCAGCCTGTGGATGAAATCTGGGGATCAATGCTGCGTCGACGGAGCGCTACTGCGCGATCCTGCGAATCGGGCCGCTGTACCCGGCGTCGGGATCGGACGGCCGACTCGTCCTCGGCGGCCGGCTTCGCTTCGCCCGGTACAGATCGGCGTCGGCTGCCCGATAGATCTCACCCCAGCGGCGACCCGCGGGCATGCAGGCCAATCCGACGCTCCACTCCGCACGATGAGCGCGGCGCAGTCGCTCGATGATCTGCCAGGCCTCCGTTTCGAGAACCCCCGGCATGAACAGCACGAACTCGTCTCCGCCGAGCCGACCGAGAACGTCACGTCGGGTCAACTGCCCCTTCCATGCCTTCGAGACCCGGGCGAGCAGGACGTCACCGGCAATGTGGCCGTACTCGTCGTTGATCTCCTTGAAATTGTCCAGGTCGAGCACGGCGAGGCTGACCGACAATCCGCGAGCGGCACATGCCGGCAACATCTTCTCGATCTTGGACTCGAACCCGAATCTGTTGAGCAGGCCGGTCAGAGCGTCGTGCGTCGCGGAATAGCGCATTCGGCGCGCGAAGACACCGAACACCTCCGTGGCACCGACGATGCCGAGCGCCACGAGGATGTAACTGATGAACGGCGTTCCGTACGGCGCGATCGCGGCTCCGATGACCGCCGAAACAGCAAGCACTGCAACCCAAATGCCTGCACTGCGTTCGGACCAGAACGCACCGATGTGCATGCCGAGGAACATGGCCGCCTGGACGCAGATCAAGAACGCCGGCATGGTGTCGCTGCTCCCCAACGCGCAGGCGAGCGCCATCACCGACAATGCGGTCGCCAATCCCACCGCCTGCTTGGGGCTCGGCACACCCGCCCTTGCCAGCACCACGATCGCCGTCGGACCGAGTATCAGAGCCAAAGCGGCCAGAACCTGCTGCGCACCGGTCAGATTCGACCACGACGCAATCGCGCTGGCGGCGTACAGAACCGTGGTGACCGCCGCGAACACGGCGAGCATGCGTCCGGACTCGTCGAACCTGGGCCTGCTCACCAGTCGATTCCAACCGTGCAAGACCATGATTCGGCCGACTGGAGGCAGCATTCACCGAAAGTAACACCACCACTCACCCGATACCCCCCAGGCACCATCGGCCCTCCCCACGCACTACGGCCATCGCCTCACATGACCCAACGATGCCCGGACTCTAACACCTCCGCGACGTGATCACGACTCTGGCCGGCGAAGACGTAGCAGGTCAGGACGCCTTCTCGGCGCGTGCCGCCTCCCTGGCAAGCAGACGATCGCGAGACTCCTCGAACTTGGTCGCCTTGACTGCCAGGTCTTCGACGAAGGCTGCCAGCCGATCACGATCCCGCTCGCCCTCACCCGTGAAATCGTTGCGCTCGAAGATCTTCCACTTGCGCAAGACAGGCATCAACACCTCGTCCAGATGCTGCCGCAGATCGTAGATCCCGTGCTTGGCCAAGGTCATCGCATTCTTGCGGAAATTGGGCATGTTCAGACCGGGCATCTGGAAGTCGGTCGCTACATCGGTGATGGCGCGGACCATCTGATCGGGCACCAGATCCAGCGACGCCTCACCGAGGTTCCGATAGAAGATCATGTGCAGGTTCTCGTCAGCGGCAACACGAGCCAACATTCGATCCGCCACCGGATCTCCGCACGCCAGACCCGTGTTGCGGTGCGACACCCGCGTCGCCAACTCCTGAAACGTCACATACGCCACCGAATGGAGAAAATTCGCGCCATCCATCGGCGCATCGACGCCCACCGTCATGTGATGCATTCGAGCCCGCTCCAGCTCCACCGGGTCGACCGCTCGGGTCACGACCAGATAGTCGCGCATGACGATGCCGTGGCGATTCTCTTCCGCAGTCCAACGCCCCACCCACGTCCCCCAGGCACCGTCCAACGAGAAGTTGTCTGCCAACCCCCGGTGATACGACGGCAGATTGTCCTCGGTGAGCAAATTGGTGATCATCGCCGTGCGAGCCAGTTCCGACAACGACGACTGCTCCAGAGACCAGTCCTGCCCACCCATCGCCGCGAAGTTCCGACCCAGATCCCACGGAACGTAATCATGCGGATGCCATTCCTTCGCCATCGACAGATGGCGATTCAAATTGGCTTCCAGAGTGCCGTCGAGTTCCGTCAACAGCTCTTCATGATCGAGAACACGCGTCATCTGCGGGACTCCTTAGAGATTCGAGATGCCCGAACCGCCAACCGATTCGAGACAGTGGCGAACAGCGTCCGCCGAGATCGGACGACGGCACACCCCCCTGCGGTGCGCCGTCGCGACCATCCACATCGATCCGAGAACCGACGTGCTTTGCACAGCGACCACGCTAAGGATCGAAATACGGATACGACACTGAACCGGCGACTGTCTGGACATGTGGGCGCCGAAGCACAGACCGCCTTGGGTCCGATCACAACCGGGCCGCCGAATCCGCTTCGAACCTCTCGGCACTCGAGGGCACTCGATGTCACATTCAGTGGACTTTTGGGGGGTCGATGTCACATCGAGTGGACGTGGGGCCGGGTGGAGAAACGAAAAAGGACGCCCACCGAAGTGGACGTCCTATTTCTTGTGGAGCCTAGGAGATTCGAACTCCTGACATCTGCCTTGCAAAGGCAGCGCTCTACCAACTGAGCTAAGGCCCCGGGTGTTGCCGGTAATCGTAGACGAACCTTACACGTCCACTCCGAGCGATTGTCACGCGGTGGGGATGCTGTGCCAGACGCCGTCTGCGCTGCGCTGCGAGCGCACCTTCGATAGTGTCAGCACTGCAATCACCGCCGATGCGACCAGAAGAAGGATTTTCACGTCCTGCCTCTTTTCGTTCGTTCGGTGTGGGCCTAGGAGGACTTGAACCTCCGACCTCTTCCTTATCAGGGAAGCGCTCTAACCGCCTGAGCTATAGGCCCTCATCACTACTTCGGACCGAAGAAAACCTCTCCTCGAACCGAGGGATGAGATTACCGTATCGGGCCGCTGTCTTCCAAAACGGCCCGATACGGCTGTCGATGATGCAGGTCAGTCGCGGTCTGCCAATGTCACTTCGACGCCGCCGACCAGGTCCGACGACAGGTTGTAGATGAAGGCGCCGATGGTGGTCAGAGCGGTGAAGAGTACGACATTGATCACACCGATCACCGCCGCGTAGCCGAATACCTGCCCGGCGCTGACGAGTCCGCCGTCGCCGGATTCGTTGACGATCTCGGTGAACGCACTGTTGAGCCGTTCCCAGACGCCCATGCCGTCGAGCACCGCGTACAGCAGGCCGACCGACACCATCCACACGAAGAACAGCGACACTGCGATCACGAGGGCGATCTTGAGCGTCGACCACGGATCGATCTTGCGGATCTGGATGGTCGCCCGCAGGGGATCGCCGTCGGCACTGGGCACGGCCGTGATCGATGCCGGTGCCGCACGCTCGGACAGGGACGGCTCCGGGTGCCGCACCGCAGACAGATCCGGCATGTCCTTCGCCAGATCCTTGCGTTCGATGTGCCGTGTCGGTCCGTCGATGACCGCGGCCTTCGACCTGGCGGCTTCTCGCCGTTCGGTCTTGTCCTCGGTCGATTCGCGCTGGATCGGCTCGGCGGACGTGCGAGCCGATCGATCGAACTCACCGGTCGGAGGCAGTGCCGCACCGCGTCCGGAGAGGTTGGTCTGCGGCTGATTCTGCGGCTGCTGCCGATCGTCGGTTCCCTGCGATGCGGGACGCTGACCGCGCTGCCAGGGCGGGGTTCCCGAGCCACCTTGCGGACCGTCGTTCTGCTGGGCCGGCATCGCCTGAGTTGCTGCCGGACCGGCCTGGTCCTGACCCCGAGCGGCTTCCGGCGCGCGTGACGCCTCGCCGGTGGCCGTCGACTCGGCGGAGACCTCCGCAGTGCGCACGGTCTCGCCGGGTGCCGATCGCTGTGGAGCCGAGGGCTGTGGAGCCTGCTGTCGTGGAGGTTGACCGGCCGGTGCCTGCCGCTGTGGCGGCTGGCCGTTCTGCGCCGGACCACCGTTGGGCCGACCGGCCGGTTGCTGACCGGGTCCGGGCGGACGGCCGGGAGCCTGGGGCGGCTGGGCCCGCGCCGGACCGGCAGGAGCCTGTCCCTGCCGAGGCGCACCCTGCTCGGTGGCCCCCGGAGGAGCCTGAGGCGGCGGTCCCTGAGGTGCAGGCGGCCGCTGCGGCGGGGGTCCCTGGGCCGGACGTGCCGGACCGTTCGGAGCACCCGGTGCGGGTCGCATCGGTGGGCGTGCACCCCCCTGCGGGGCCGGACCACGGCCTGCGGCGGGCGCGGGACGAGTGGCCGGCTGCGGGCGGTTGCCCGGGCGAGCTCCCTCGGGCGGCGCGGGACGCGCGGGCTGCTCGGCCCGCGCGGCATCCCGGCTGTCCGGTCCACCGCTGGGGCCGGGCCTGCTACCAGGCCGGTTGGGAGTGCTCACTTACGACTCCTTCGCTGCATCGTCTTCGGTGCCCAGAGAATCCGGTTCGATCTCGTCGGCGTTGCGCGCGATCGCGAGCAGTGTGTCGCCTTCACCGAGATTCATCAACCGCACGCCCTTGGTCTGTCGGCCGGCCTTCCGAACCTGCTTGGCAGCGGTCCGGATCACGCCACCACTGGACGTGATGGCGTACAGCTCGTCCTCGTCGTCGACGATGAGAGCTCCCACCAGCGTGCCACGCTTCGGGTCGTACTGGATTGTCAGCACTCCCTTTCCGCCGCGGCCCTGCTGGGGGTAGTCCTCCATCGCGGTGCGCTTGGAGTATCCACCCGAGGTCGCGACCAGCAGGAACTTGTTCTCGCTGACGACGTTGAGCGAGAGCAACGCGTCCTCGCCGTTGAAGCGCATGCCCTGCACGCCCGAGGTGGCGCGGCCCATCGGGCGCAACACCTCGTCGGTGGCAGAGAACCGGATGGACTGTCCCTGCGCCGAGACCAGCAGCAGATCGTCGTCCGAGGACGCGAGAACGGCCCCGACCAACTCGTCCTCGCCGCGCAGGTTGACGGCCACGATGCCGCCGCTGCGGTTGGAGTCGAAGTCGGTCAGTCGTGACTTCTTGACCAGACCGCCCTTGGTGGCGAGCACCAGGTACGGCGCGTCCTCGTAGGTCTTGATCTGGATGACCTGGGCGATGCGTTCGTCCGGCTGGAAGGCGAGCAGGTTCGCGACGTGCTGACCGCGGGCGGTTCGGTTGGCCTCGGGCAGTTCGTAGGCCTTGGCCCGGTAGACGCGCCCCTTGGTGGTGAAGAACAGGATCCAGTCGTGCGTCGAGCAGACGAAGAACTTGCTGACGATGTCGTCCTGCTTGAGCCCCGCTCCCATCACGCCCTTGCCGCCGCGCTTCTGCGAGCGGTAGAGGTCGGTCTTGGTGCGCTTGGCGTATCCGGTCTCGGTGATCGTCACGACCACGTTCTCCCGGGCGATCAGATCCTCGTCGTTGACGTCCCCGTCGGCGGCGATGATGCGCGTGCGACGGTCGTCGCCGAACTTCTCGACGATCTCGGCGAGCTCGTCGCGCACGATCTGTCGCTGCCGCTCCGGCTTGGCCAGAATGTCCTGCAGGTCGGCAATGGTGCGTTCGAGTTCGGCCAGCTCGTCGATGATCTTCTGACGCTCGAGGGCTGCGAGGCGCCGCAGCTGCATGTCGAGGATGGCCTGGGCCTGAATGTCGTCGATGTCGAGCAGCGAGATCAGGCCCTGCCGCGCGTCGTCGACCGTCGGAGATGCCCGGATCAGCGCGATGACCTCGTCGAGCGCATCCAGAGCCTTGACCAGGCCGCGCAGAATGTGGGCGCGCTCTTCTGCCTTGCGCAGGCGATACCGCGTACGTCGGACGATCACGTCGAGTTGGTGAGTGACGTAGAAGCGGATCATCTGATCCAGGCGCAGCGTCCGCGGAACGCCGTCGACGATCGAGAGCATGTTCGCGCCGAAGCTCGTCTGCAGCTGCGAGTGCTTGTAGAGATTGTTGAGCACGACCTTCGCGACGGCGTCGCGCTTGATCGTGACGACGATGCGCATGCCGACACGGTCGGAGGACTCGTCGTCGATCTTGGAGATGCCCGAGAGCTTGCCGTCTCGGACCTGCTCGGCGATCGAGGTGATCAGGTTGTCCGGGTTGACCTGGTAGGGCAGCTCGGTGATGACGATCGTGGTGCGACCGTTGGAATCTTCTTCGATCTCGACGACGCCGCGCATGCGGATCGAGCCGCGGCCGGTGGAGTACGCATCCTGGATGCCCTGGCCACCGACGATGAGGCCGTGGGTCGGGAAGTCGGGGCCCTTGACGCGTTCCATGCAGGCCGCGAGCGTCGCTTCTTCGTCGGCCTCGAAGTTGTCGAGGGCCCAGAACACCGCGTCGCCCAGTTCACGCAGGTTGTGCGGCGGAATGTTGGTGGCCATACCGACGGCGATGCCGTTGGAGCCGTTCATCAACAGGTTCGGCACGCGGGACGGAAGGACCGTCGGCTCTTGGGTTTTGCCGTCGTAGTTGGGGATGAAGTCGACGGTTTCCTCGTCGATGTCGCGCAACATCTCCATCGCGAGCGGAGTCAGCCGGGCCTCGGTGTAACGCATGGCTGCGGCACCGTCGTTGCCGCGGGAGCCGAAGTTGCCCTGGCCGTCGACCAGCGGGTACCGCATCGACCACGGCTGGGCCAGACGCACCAGTGCGTCGTAGATCGAGGTGTCGCCATGGGGGTGGTAGTTACCCATCGTCTCGGCAACGGGGCGTGCGGATTTGACGTAGCTGCGGTCGGGCCGGAAGCCGGAGTCGTACATCGCGTACAGCACGCGGCGGTGCACCGGCTTGAGTCCGTCACGCACCTCGGGCAGCGCGCGCCCGACGATGACGCTCATCGCGTAATCGATGTAGCTGCGCTGCATTTCCTGCTGGATGTCGACCGGATCGATCCGGTCGCCGCCCTCGGCGTTGGTGGTCGAACCCGGCGGGGGTCCTACCGGCGGTTCGGTGATGTCAGACATGCAAATCTCCTCGAGAAACGGTCACCGTCACGCACCGAGAGAACTCATCGGTGCGTGAAGGGAAGTGACTAAACGTCAAGAAAGCGAACATCTTTCGCGTTGCGCGCGATGAAGCTACGACGTGCGGACACGTCCTCGCCCATCAGCACGCTGAACAGCTCGTCGGCTGCCGCCGCGTCGTCCAGTGTCACCAGACGCAGGACGCGCACCGACGGATCCATGGTGGTCTCCCACAGTTCCTTGGCGTTCATCTCGCCGAGGCCCTTGTAGCGCTGGACGCCGTCCTCGACGTTGATCTTGCGCTTGTTGGCGATGCCGGCCTCGAGCAGACCGTCGCGCTCGCGGTCGGAGTAGGCGAAGTCGGGTTCACCCCGGCTCCACTTCAACTTGTACAGCGGCGGCATGGCCAGGTAGACGTGGCCGTGCTCGATCAACGGTCGCATGAAGCGGAACAGCAGCGTCATCAGCAGGGTCGAGATGTGCTGGCCGTCGACGTCGGCGTCGGCCATCAGCACGATCTTGTGATAGCGAAGCTTTGTGATGTCGAACTCGTCGTGGATGCCGGTGCCGAAGGCGGTGATGATCGACTGGACCTCGTTGTTCTTGAGGACGCGGTCGATGCGAGCCTTCTCGACGTTGATGATCTTTCCGCGCAGCGGCAGGATCGCCTGGAACATCGAATCTCGTCCCGATTTGGCCGAGCCGCCGGCGGAGTCGCCCTCCACGATGTAGATCTCGGACTTGCTCGGATCGTTCGAGCGGCAGTCGGCGAGCTTGCCCGGCAGGCCTCCGATGTCGGTTGCGCTCTTGCGGCGCACCAATTCTCGTGCCTTGCGTGCGGCCATCCGGGCCTGCGCGGAGGAGACCGCCTTGTTGATGATGGTCTTCGCGTCGGCGGGGTTCGATTCGAACCAGTGCGCCAGGTGCTCGTTGCATGCCTTCTGCACGAACGACCTGATCTCGGTGTTGCCGAGCTTGGTCTTGGTCTGTCCCTCGAACTGCGGCTCGCCGACCCGTACCGAGATGACTGCGGCCAGACCCTCACGGATGTCGTCGCCGGTGAGCTTGACGTCCTTCTCCTTGACGAGCTTCTTCTCGAGTGCGTACTTGTTCACCGTCGAGGTGAGCGCGGTTCGGAAGCCCTCTTCGTGGGTGCCGCCCTCGTGCGTGTTGATGGTGTTGGCGAAGGTGTGTACCGATTCGGAGTACCCGGCGTTCCACTGCATGGCGATCTCGACCTCGTGGCCCTCACCCTTACCGGTGAAGCCGACGACCGAATTGTGGATCGCGGTCTTGGTCCTGTTGATGTGCTTGACGAAGTCGACCAGGCCGTCCGGGTAGTGATAGGTCCGCTTGCGCACCTTGGCCGGCTTGGCGACGGCCGCGTCGGCCTGTTCTTCCTCGGCGGTCTTGGGTGCCTCGGCCGTCTCACCGAGTTCTTCCTCGGTGGCGTCGGTGGCTGCCACCCGCTCGTCGGTGAAGTTGATGGTCAGTCCCTTGTTCAGGAACGCCATCTCCTGCAGGCGACGATGTACGGTCTCGAAGCTGTAGTCGAGGGTCTCGAAGATCTTGCCGTCGGCCCAGAATCGTACGGTGGTGCCGGTCTCGTCGGTATCGCCGACGGTCTCGAGCGGGCTGGGCTTGGCGTAGTCGTAGGTCTGCTTGTAGCGATGACCGTCGCGCGCGATCTGCAGTTCCACCTTGGTGGAGAGTGCGTTCACCACCGAGATGCCGACGCCGTGCAGTCCACCGGAGACGGCATAGGAGTCGGAGTCGAACTTGCCGCCCGCGTGCAGCTGTGTCATGACGACCTCGACGGTGGGAACACCGGAGGCGTGCATGGCGACGGGAATTCCTCGACCGTCGTCCTTGACCTCGACGCTGCCGTCCTCGTGGATGGTGACGTCGACGGTGGACGCATAGCCGGCCATGGCCTCGTCGACGGAGTTGTCGACGACCTCCCAGATCAGGTGATGCAGGCCTCGTTCACCGGTGGAGCCGATGTACATACCGGGCCTCTTACGAACCGCTTCCAGGCCCTCGAGGACCGTGATGGACGAAGCGCCGTAATCCTTGCTGTTGTCGTTGGTACCTGACTTCTGGGCAGCCACGGTTAGCTGGTTCTCCTTCTACGCGTCCACTACCCCGCTCACACCCCGCAGGGTGCTACCGCAGGGATGGGCGCAGTCGGTTCCGGCCGCGCCCGAGTCCATGCGTTTTTTCCGGGCTTGATGTCGTACCGGTCCATAGTACTGGTTGCCTGCGACAGCATGGGCACGATGACACCCCTAAAAGGCCCCTGATTGCTTCACAGACGCATTTTTTCGATACCGGACGGCAAAGATGAAGGGTAAAACCGGCGATTCGGCTACAGATCGAGCACGATCCGTTCGCCCTCGGAACGCGACACGCAGATCAACATCTCACGCTGCTGCTCCTCGGCCGTGAGCCGATTCTCCCGATGCTGCGGTGTTCCGCTCAGTACTCGAACGCGACACGTCCCGCAGAAACCCTGCTGACAGGAGTACGCCACATCCGGGCGCAGCCGCCGAATGGCATGCAGCGCAGTCTCTTCCGGGCCGACCGTGACGATGTCACCGGAGTCGACGAGTTGGACCTCGAATTCGGCTCCGTTCTTCACCGGTGGCGGCGAGAACCGCTCGAAGTGCAGATGCGTTGCGGGCAAGGAGTCGAACGAGGCCCGAACCAGGTCGATCATCGGCGGCGGCCCGCACACGTAGACCGAACCACCCGGTGCCGCGGCACCGAGCAGATCCATGCTCGACGGCATGCCGTCCACATCGTCGGTCCGCACCGTGACACGCTCGGCCTCCCAGCCGGCGATCTCGTCGAGGAACGGCATCGATTCACGCGAACGGCCGCAGTAGACCAGGTGCCAGTCCATTCCCGTCCGGCGAGCGCGACGGACCATCGAGATGATGGCAGTGATACCGATTCCTCCGGCCACGAACAGTGCATGCTCGGACTGTACGAACGGAAAACCGTTGCGCGGCCCCCGAATCGAGACTTCGGTGCCGACCGGGAGATCGTGCATCTCGCGCGACCCGCCGCCGCCGTCGGGCACCAGGCGCACCGCGATGGAGTACGAGTCGGCATCCGGATCGCCACACAACGAGTACTGCCGACGGCGGCCGGACGGGAGATAGAAGTCCAGATGCATTCCCGGTGCCCACGCAGGCAACACCGCTCCGTCGGCCGCGGCGAACGTCAGTCGGACCACGTGCTCGTCCACGCAGAGCACTTCGCGTGAGACCAAGGTCAGTACGCGGGTCCGGACGACAGGCGGTGCCGCGAACGACGCGTCGTAGTCGTCACCGTCGAGCAGAGCGAACCATTTGTCGAGCGCGTCGGTCACCAGTGACACGGTCTGATCGGGCTCGTCGCGGCCGTACAGATTCTTCGGAATCGTGCGTCCCAGTCGGAACGAGTCCACCTTCTGTGCCATTACGCCGAGCTTGCTCCGCAACGTGCGTTTGGTCATCGATCGGCGGACCGAGCTGCCGGTGAGGTGGCCAGATACTGCACTGCCTGCGCCGTCGACCCTTCCTGCGAAGGGTGGTACGTGCGCTTGAAGTAGCGCAGCGACGCTTTCACCATCGACATCGGGGTCGGGAACAGACCCGCAGCGGCCACTCGGCGGAACTCTCGGAACGACGGTGTGCGCTGCTTTGCGGGAAGGTGCGCCAGCGTCGGATCCTGGCTCATGAGAAAGCGAACACCGCGGGTCCAGAACCACACGAGCGTGGGCGCGATGACGACGTAGGTTCGGATCCGACGGGCCGGGCGGACGTCGAAGTACCGCATCACCTCGTAGGCCACCGATCGATGCTCGACTTCTTCGGCTCCGTGCCACCGCAGCAGGTCCAGCATGATCGGATCGATGTCCGCCTCGTCCAACGCCGTGGCATTGAGAACCCAATCGCCGAGAAAAGCGGTCAAGTGCTCGGCGGCGGCGATCAGGGCGAGACGTTCGACAAGGCTGTTCTGGCCGTGGCCGGTCCGGTTGCCGAGAGCACGGCCGAACAGGAACTTCATCTGATCGACGTACGGATCGACGTCGATGCCGTGGGCCCGAAGCTGATCGTGCACATCGGTGTGCGCCTGCGCGTGCATCGCTTCCTGACCGATGAATCCGATCACGTCGTCGCGCAGCTGATCGTCGTGGATGAGTGGCAGCGCCTCCTTGAACGTGCGCACGAACCACTCCTCACCCTCGGGCAGGAGCAGGTGCATCACGTTGATCAGGTGCGTCGCGAGTGGGTTGCCGTCCATGTAGTGCAGCGGCAGCGAGTTCCAATCGAACTCCACGTTCCGCGCGTGCAGGATGACGCGATCTTCGGGGGTTCCGTCCACATCGACGGCTGCTGTCGATGTCTTCTTCGTTGGTGCAGACACAACTTCTCCTCGTCCGATGCGCACAGAACAGTAAATCGGTCCCCCGACCGTTGCGTGTCCCGAATCACGCTACGCACATCGACCATGTCACAGCAACACTGGCCCCAACATCTGTTGAGAATCACCTGGACCAGGAGATTCCGAAAGCGAAGGTTGGGACCTCTCACTATCCGTACGTGTCCCGCGGACCTCGTCCCCGGACGTGCCGTTCGCCTTTTCTCCAACTCTGGGTCGTCGGACCGGTGATGCGTAGCGAGGTCACCACGCCGTGACCGACGGCGGCAGCGATCTTGGCCAGAATCTGCGACTGCATCAGCCTCAACTGGGTCGCCCACGCCGTGGACTCGGCGGAAATACTCAACACTCCGTCCTTGAGACCGGTGGGGTCCGCATGAGCCGAGATGTCCTCGCCGACCACGCTCGGCCACCGGCCGAGCACCGCGCCCTCCGACACCTTCGCCGACCATCCGCGCTTGGACGCGATCGAGTTCGCCAGCGCCCCGAACGCCTGAGGATCACGGTCGTCCGGCCCCGCTCCCGACCAGCCCCGGCGACGACGCCCCCGCAGTGCTCTGACTCCGCCTGTCGGTGACGACCGTCCCTGTCCCACCGATTTGCCGCTGGCCTTGGCTGCGGCTCGGGCGTCCTCGAGTGCTCGACGCGCCAGATCCACGCCTTTCAGTTCCGGTACGTCACCGTTGTCCGTGGGAGTCGCGTCGTCGTCGGTCATCGATCCTCACCTTCCGAACGTGCGATATCGATATCGTTCGACAAGTCCGAGATACGCGAGATACGTCCTGCTGCACCGGAATCCGCGCTCTGCTTCGCTTCCACTCCGTAACGACGAGCGTCCAGCTCGGGTGGTACGTCTTCCGGTACCGCGGCCGTGATGAGCACCTGCTCGGCACCGGCCGCCACCGTCGCCAGCGCGGCACGCCGTTTGCGGTCGAGTTCGGCGAAGACGTCGTCGAGCATCAGTACCGGATCGGTACCGTCCTCCCGCAACAAGGCAAAGGAGCCGAGCCGCAAAGACAATGCGTACGACCACGATTCACCATGGCTGGCAAAGCCTTTCGTCGGTTGGTCACCGAGCATCAGTTCCAGGTCGTCGCGGTGCGGTCCGACCAGGCAGACCCCGCGTTCGATTTCACGCTGTCTCATCACCGAAAGTTGGTGGAGGAAGGCAGCTTCGAGAACTTCTGTGTCGTCGGGCTCGGGTGCACGGTCGGCATCGGAGAACTCCGGTGGGAGCGCCTCGGCCAGACTGCAGCGATAGGCGACGGCAGCCAACCGCGACTCGGGTGCGATCGAACTGTAGGCCTGTTGCACGAACGGCATCAGCTCGTGCACCAAAGCTATTCTGGCAGCGAGCAATCGAGCTCCGTGCGCTGCCAGATGACCATCCCAGACGTCCAGGGTGGCGAGCGCACTCGCGCCGTCGCCCGAGGACGATCCGCGACGCAGCGATCCACTCGCCGTCTTGAGCAGAGCCGATCGTTGCCGCAGCACCTTGTCGTAATCGGCACGGACGGTGGCCATTCGAGGAATCCGAGTGGTCAGTAGCTCGTCGAGATAGCGGCGTCGCTCGCCGGGATCGCCGCGCACGAGCGAAAGATCCTCGGGAGCGAACAGCACACTCTGCAACACCCCCAGAATCTCACGGGGGCGCCGCAGCGGAGACCTGTTCATCCGAGCCTTGTTGGCTCTGCCTTCGAGGAGCTCGACATCGATGATCAGTTCGCGACCGTGATTGACCACGGCACTGCCCACGAAGGCCTTGGCAGCACCGGCTCGAATCATGGGAGCGTCCGACGACACACGATGCGAGGACAACGTCGACAGATAGTTGAGCGACTCGAGCAGATTGGTCTTGCCGTGTCCGTTGGGCCCCACGAACACGGTCGAGCCCGGTCCGAGGTCGACGGTGAGATCGTCCCAGGATCGAAAATCGTGCAGCTGCAGAGACCGAACGAACACTTACTCGGTGTTCTTCGGCGCCGGGGCGCGCAGGGTCTCGTCGGCATCGGCCTTCTTCACCGCGTGCCCGCCGAACTGGTTGCGCAGTGCGGAAACAGCCTTCATTGCCGGTGAATCCTCTTGCCGCGACGCAAATCTCGCGAACAGGGCCGCGGAGATGACCGGCGCGGGGACCGCGTGGCGAATGGCCTCCTCGACGGTCCAACGACCCTCACCGGAATCCTCGGTGTAGCCGGAGATCGCACTGAATTCCGGATCCTGGCCCAGCGCTTCGACCAACAGGTCGAGCAGCCACGATCGCACGACCGTGCCCTTGCTCCAGGCTCGCAGTACGCCCTGGACATCCTGCACGAGTTCTTCGGCCTCGAGGATCTCGTAACCCTCGGCGTACGCCTGCATCAACCCGTACTCGATGCCGTTGTGCACCATCTTCGAGTAGTGGCCTGCACCGACCGGACCGGCGTGCACGAAACCGTCCGCACGCTCGCCTTCGGGACGCAAGGCGTCGAAGATCGGCATCGCCCGAGCGACGTGCTCGTCCTGACCGCCGACCATCAGACCGTAGCCGTTCTTCAGGCCCCAGACCCCACCGGATACTCCGGCGTCGATGTAGCCGATTCCCTTGGCGTCCAACAGCTCTGCGTTGGGCTTGTCGTCGGTGAATCGAGAATTTCCGCCGTCGATCACCAGATCGCCCGGCTCGAGCACATCGGCCAGACCGGTGATGGTG
Source organism: Rhodococcus sp. 06-470-2 (assembly GCF_002258235.1). Lineage (NCBI taxonomy): Bacteria > Bacillati > Actinomycetota > Actinomycetes > Mycobacteriales > Nocardiaceae > Rhodococcus > Rhodococcus sp. 06-470-2. The sequence continues at coordinate 132,502 of NZ_NOYB01000016.1, forward strand.
TCGCGGGTGATCTTGCCCGACGGAACCATCACCCACACCACACGAGGCGCCGTCAGCGCCTGGGCCAGACCGGCCAGTGACGGAGTATCGGTCACCTCCGGTCGGGGGTCGTAGCCGACCACCTCGTGACCGTGCTCACGCAGTCTCTCGCGCATGTTGAAGCCCATTTTTCCGAGACCGACCAAGCCCAGCTGCATGATGAGGCGTCCTTGTCTGTGTCAGGTGCGAAAGTTCGCGCGGGTTCAACAGTAACCAGACCGGATCAGCCCGGCAGCCTGACCGGCATCAGCAAGTACGTGTACTCGGACTGCGGCGCCGCGAACTTGCCCGCGTCGTCGGGCACCAATTCCTCGTCCGAGGTCGGCCGCAGCACTGCGGGTCGGCTCGGCGTCGTGAATCCGAACGTGACCTTCTCGCTGTGCAGCGACGACAGGCCGTCGATGAGGTAACCGGGGTTGAACGCGATGGTCAGAGCCTCGCCCTGGAAATCGGCGGGCAGCGCCTCCTCGGCGCGACCTGCATCGTCTCCACCTGCGGAGAGCAACACACCCTCGCCGTTGAATTCCAGTCGAACCTGCGCGCCACGCTCGGCGACGAGAGCCACACGCTTGATCGCTTCGATCAGCGACGCGATCTCGAGGGTCGCCACCGCAGTGTGTTCGGCCGGCAGCAACTGACGGAACTTCGGGAATTCGGCGTCGAGCAGACGCGTCGTGGTGCGGCGCCCATCGCTGACGATGCCGAGCAGCCCGTCACTACCGATGGTCGAACCGGAACCGAGGGCCAGTTCGACGGGTGAGCCGGAGTTACCGCCGAGGGTTTTGGCCGACTCGGACAGGGTCTTGGCCGGGATGAGCACCGCGGTGGTGGTATCGGCGCCGGCGGGTGTCCACTCCACCTCTCGAACGGCCAACCGGAAACGGTCGGTGGCCGCGAGAACGACGTTGGTGCCGTCGATCTCGACGCGGATGCCGGTGAGCATCGGCAGTGTGTCGTCCTTGCCCGCCGCCACGGCGACCTGGGCAATTGCCTCGGAGAAGACATCGCCGGCCAGCGAACCGGTGTTGTTGGGCAGCTCGGGGAGCTGCGGGTAGTCCTCCACCGGCATCGTGGGCAGTGAGAACTTGGCGCTGCCGCAGTTGACCAGAACGCGGGTTCCGTCGACGGTGACGTCGACCGGCTTGTTCGGCAACGACTTGGTGATATCGGCAAGTAGCTTGCCCGACACCAGAACTCGGCCGGCAGTGGCAACTTCGGCGGAGACCTTGACCTGAGCGGAGACCTCGTAGTCGAATCCGGAGACCGTCAGACCCTGGTCGTCGGCGGCAAGAAGAACTCCACCGAGAACGGGAACGGGCGGCCGGGACGGCAGGCTACGAGCCACCCACGCGACGGAATCGGAAAAATCTTCACGAGCAACGCGAAACTTCAAACTTCCAAGCTCCATCGCTCGGCATTTCCTCTCGTTCGGTGGCGTTCGTCTTCACGATCCGGCGGTGCAACCACGATGGTTGCCGCTCGAACCGATGCAACGACGAGTGTGGCACATCCAGCGCAAGCACACCGTATGCCCTCCGAACCCAAGACGGAAGCGCGAGGGTCTCGCCGAACTCGGGATTCGGGTGTCCCCGAGGGGCCTGTGAACGGATCGTTCCCCAGCACCTGTTTTCAAAGAAGTTCTTTCAAGGAGAAAACAGAAGTATTAATAGGTCCTGTGGAATCTGTGCACGGAGCACTCGATCCGCTGGTGGCCGAGCGTGGTGTCGTGGGGATGAACTCGGGACCAATTCGTGGTTGACGAACCGCTGCCTGTGGACGAATCACATCGGTGCACAGGCGCCCACACTCCATCCCCAGAACTTCGATGTTGTCCACATGGTTATCCACAGGTGTGAATCAATGGTCGACGCCTCGAAAAATCACCGAATCCGCGTCGAGAATCGGTCCGCCGAACGACGAGAAAAGCACGACGGCACCGAACCCGCGATGGGATTCGGTGCCGTCCGACGAGTCGGTCCGTGCCGGGTCGTCTACCTCTTCGAGCGCTGCTTGATCCTCGCCGTCAGCTCCTGGACCTGGTCGTAGACCTTGCGACGCTCGGTCATCTCCTTGCGGATCTTCTTGTCCGCGTACATCACCGTCGTGTGGTCGCGACCGAACGTCTGGCCGATCTTGGGCAGCGACAGATCGGTGAGCTCACGGCAGAGATACATCGCGATCTGCCTGGCCATGGCCAGTGCTCGGGCCTTACCCGGACCGCACAGGTCCTCGATGGACGTGTTGAAGTACTCCGCGGTCACGGCCATGATCGTGGCCGCGTTGATCTCCAGACTCGACGAATCGGGGATGAGATCGCGCAGGACCACCTCGGCCAGGGTGAGGTCGAGTGCCTGTCCGTTCAGCGATGCGAAGGCCGTCACTCGAATGAGGGCACCTTCGAGCTCACGAATGTTGCGTTCGATCCGGCTGGCGATGAGCTCGAGCACGTCGTGCGGCACATCGAGCCGATCCATCCGAGCCTTCTTGCTCAGAATTGCGATGCGCGTCTCGAGCTCGGGTGGCTGCACATCGGTGATCAGGCCCCACTCGAAGCGGGTACGAAGTCGCTCCTCGAGCGTGGCCAGTTGCTTCGGTGGCCGGTCCGACGAGACGACAATCTGTTTGTTCGCGTTGTGCAAGGTGTTGAAGGTGTGGAAGAACTCCTCCTGGATGCCTTCCTTGCCCTCGATGAACTGGATGTCGTCGACGAGCAGCACGTCGGTCTCCCGGTAGCGGCGCTTGAACGCCACCTTCCGGTCGTCACGAAGACTGTTGATGAAGTCGTTGGTGAATTCCTCGGTCGAGACGTACTTGACGCGCATGCCCGGGAACAACCGCTGCGCGTAGTGGCCGGCCGCGTGCAGCAGATGCGTCTTGCCCAGACCCGACGCCCCCCAGACGAACAGTGGGTTGTAGGCGCGAGCAGGTGCCTCGGCGATGGCCACCGCGGCTGCGTGTGCGAATCGATTGGAGGCACCGATGACGAACGTGTCGAAGGTGTACTTCGAGTTGAGGCTGTTGGCGCCCGAGGACGGTGGCGTCGAGTCGGGAGGCTTGGTGAAATACGTCGGCCAGGAGTTCTGGACGCTGGCCAAGGCCTCGCGTTCGTCGTCGACCTCTTCGTAGTCGGCGGTTTCGGAGTCCGACGGCTCGTCGTCTCTGCTGGTCAGGATTCGGCGTCGGTAGGTAGGAGAACTGACTGCATCGGGGTACGTGGATCGCTCGGCCTCGATCTTCTCGTCCTCGGGAGCCGAGATACGCACACCGAGTCCCTCGACACCCTGTCCCAGGTGACGCCCGAGGGCGCCGAGGATGGGTTCGCGAAGATCTCGCTCGATCGCTTCCTGCGCGAAGGTCGACGGAACTGCGAGCAGTGCGAACCCCTGCGTCAAGGTCAGCGGTTTGACCAGCGCGAGCCAGGCCTTCTGGCCTTTGGTCAGCGGCGACCCACTGTGTCGGTCGGATGTGAGCTCCGCGACCACCTCGGGCCAGATGCGCGCGAGCGCATCCGGATCGTCGTTCACGTTGGGCCCTCCGTCGTCGAGCATTGGTCTCGGGCGGTGTTCGACGCGTGAATTCGTGCGTCGTTTCGTACCCGCGCAGCAACAGCGTCGGATAGCGTCGTCGTTCGTGCGTCGCTGCGGCCGAGACCAGGGTCCGTGGGTGGACCCCGCAAGGTACGAATATGCCACCTGAACTGTGTTTCCACACAATTATCCACAGGTGTGGATAAACGACACCGATGTGACCCCAGAACGCGTTTCGGTTCGTGGTATGGCGTTTGCGCCAGTCTGACCTGCATCGATGCCGACTGTCTGTCGTGCGATCGGACGAATTGTGTCGCAGTGCCTGCTCGTTCGGCGGCGATGTCGAGCACCGTCACACCATCTGTGGCCCCGGACCGGCACTGCCTGTGCATGAACGACGGCACGGTGCACTCGGGAGCGAGTTTGACCGGCAGTGACTCGATCAGTACTCTCGAACAGTCACCCAATAGCGAGGTGGCCGATGCTTGCTGGCTGCTCACAGTCTGTCTTCACTCGGATTTCTCGCTCGGGAGGCTAGCGACTTCATCCGAACTCGCTGAGAACCTTTACAGCAGGCGCCGACAGATCGGCGTCGTCGAATCTCGAGGAGTGTTGACCGTGGCCAAGGGCAAGCGGACGTTCCAGCCGAACAATCGCCGCCGCGCGCGCGTTCATGGCTTCCGTCTTCGTATGCGTACCCGTGCGGGTCGTGCAATCGTTTCCGCACGTCGCGGCAAGGGCCGTAAAGAACTCACAGCCTGATATCTGTTCGTCCGAAGCTTGGAGCTCGGGATGCTTCCTGAGCCGAATCGACTACACCGAGCACGTGATTTCTCCGTAGCGGTGCGTCGAGGACGCCGAATGGGTAGATCGGATCTTGTGGTTCACGCCGTCGTGCGTGACGAACAGGACATCGCATCGACCGTTCGCGGGCCACGATTCGGATTGATCGTCAGCAAGGCAGTCGGGCCGGCCGTAACTCGTCATCGAGTTGCGCGCCGGCTTCGGCATATCTGTACCGACGTCATCGGTGAGCTCCCCGAGACCACCGACGTGGTGATCCGTGCACTGCCCGGAGCCGCGCGCGCGTCCTCGGCAGATCTATCGATTCAACTGCGTTCAGGATTGAAGAAGCTCGGTCTTCTCGAAGCTCCGAAGGGTCCGCCGTCATGACATTCATGGGCAACCTTCGTTCCATTCCTGCTCGAACACTCGTCTACGTCATCGGGTTGTACCGGACATACGTGTCCCCGATGAGACCTCCCACCTGTCGCTTCTCCCCCACCTGCAGCGAGTACGCCATCGAGGCCCTCCAGGTGCACGGAATGACGAAGGGCTCGTTGCTGGCAGTCGTCCGCCTCCTCAAATGTGCTCCCTGGCACTCTGGAGGGTGGGACCCGGTACCCGAACCCGGTAGGTGGCGCGCGATCGTCACCGAACCTACCGAAACCGAAGAACACCACGATCTCGTGCGAGTGGAAGAACAGAGGAGTACATAGAGCCGTGCTCGACTTCATTTACTACCCGGTTGCCTGGATTCTCTGGGTGTGGCACAAGGTGTTCGGCTTTGTGTTCCAGGATCCCAGCAATGGGTTCGCCTGGGCACTGTCCGTCGTCTTCCTGGTCTTCACCCTCCGCCTGATTCTGTACAAGCCCTTCGTCAAGCAGGTTCGCACCACGCGGCAGATGCAGGAGCTACAGCCGCAGATCAAAGCGCTGCAGAAGAAGTACGGCAAAGACAAGCAGAAGATGGCCGTCGAGATGCAGAAGCTCCAGAAGGAGCACGGCTTCAATCCGCTGATGGGCTGCTTGCCGGTGCTGGCGCAGGCGCCTGTGTTCATCGGCCTGTTCCACGTACTGCGCTCGTTCAACCGCACCGGTACCGGTTTCGGTCAGCTCGGGTTGACTCCCGAGGAGAACCGCGAGCTGTCGAACTACGCGTTCAACGTGGCGGACGTGCAGTCCTTCCTGGACGCCCGCCTGTTCGGTGCACCGATCTCGGCGTGGATCACGATGCCGCAGGACCAGCTCAATGCCTTCGCCGTAGGACCGGATGCGACCATTCCGTCCACCTGGGTCATCGCAGCAGTCTCCATCCCGCTGATGATCATCGCGGCCATCATGACGCACCTGAACTCGCGCGCATCGGTCGCGCGTCAGAGCGCGGCGGCCGCAGCGAACCCGCAGTCCGCGATCATGAACAAGCTCGCGCTGTACGTCTTCCCGCTCGGTGTTCTCGTGTTCGGTGCCCTGCTGCCCGTCGCGATCCTGCTGTACTGGGTCAGCAACAACACCTGGACCTACGCGCAGCAGCACCTGGTGTTCGGAAAGATCGACAAAGAAGAAGCCGCGAAGGTCGCTGCCGCAGTGGAGAAGCGTTCCGAGAACGCGCCCAAGCCCGGTGTGAAGCCGGTATCGACCACCAAGCCGAAGCCAGGTGCTCGTCCCAAGCTCTCGAAGATGACGCCGACGAGCGATTCGTCCGTGGCGGAGACCGGCGAGGGCAGTTCCGGTTCGACGACCGGTGCCGCAACGCCGGCGAAACCGAGACCGCAGGCGAACCGGAACAAGTCGACCAAGCGCAAGCGGCGCTGACCGACACGTCGAGAGAAGGACGAACATGGCAGCGGACGTAGAAGAAGCACAGAACGACGAAGTACGGACAACCGGCGCGGTATCCGGGGATGGAGCGAGTGACGTGGTGGTCGAGGCCGATCAGGTGGGTGCAGTCGACGCGGAGGCAGATCGGACTCCTGTGGTCGAGGAATCCGATGACTCGGGAGTGGTCGAGGACAAGACCGACGAGGATGACGAGGACGAGGACGACGAGGATTATCTGGTCGAGGAAGGCGAGATTGCCGGCGACTACCTCGAGCAACTTCTGGACGTCCTGGACTTCGACGGCGACATCGATCTCGACGTGGAGGGTGATCGCGCGATCGTCAGCATCGACGGCGGCGACGATCTCGCCAAGCTCGTCGGTCGCAAGGGCGAAGTTCTCGATGCACTGCAGGAGCTGACTCGTCTCGCCGTTCAGCAGTCGACGGGTGAGCGCAGCAAGCTGATGCTCGACGTCGCCGGCTGGCGCGCCAACCGGCGTACGGAACTCGGCAACCTCGGTGCCGAAGCAGCCCGTCGCGTTCTGGAATCCGGTGAACGCGAAGAACTGACCCCGATGACTCCGTTCGAGCGAAAGATCGTGCACGACGCGGTCGCGAAGATCGACGGCGTCGCGAGCGAAAGCACCGGCGTCGAGCCGGCCCGACGAGTAGTCGTCGTCAAGGCGTAACTGAGCCTCCCAGTCGATGGCCCCCACTTCGGTGGGGGCCATCGTCGTATCCGGATGTAGCCGCACATCCTGGCAAATATCATCGATGTAATTTGTGCGCCGAGCAGACGACGATGTTGCCGGTTCGATCGATTTCCTCGCCGAATTACCAGATCCAGGCATCCAGTGCGCTTTCGTCACTGTGACGGCAACTATGGCGGTGTGACGCGTCGGTATCGAGCGCACATTGTGCGGAATGTTTCACGTGAAACGTGCGACATCGATGTCGTCATCGTCCAACCATGTTGCGTCCGTCGCAGTGCTGTTCTCGCGGACGCTGGTTCTAGGCACCGCGCACACTGGGCCGTCGTGACGTTCGTTCTCTGATGAAGTTGAGACATTTCGACTGCTATTCGAGACGGTCCGGAGCCGGGGCGGTTTCACGTGAAACAGTCCGATGCCAGTTGGGTGTCCGGATCGAGTTCGGCGCAGCAGTGAAACTGAGTTCGAGACACTCAGCGAAGAAATAGCGACGGGCATCGATCGCGCAGGGTGTGTGCCGACGATCCGGCCGAGGGCATATACGTGGGACAGGACATCCGGCCGTCGCTGTGGGATTCGATGTCGGCAAAGATCGGCGTTGCCGGGATTCGGAGATAGACAACAGCGGGCCCGGGCTCATGGACGATCCTTCCGACGACGATGCGACTCACCTTGGACAGTCGCGCATCGATCGTTGTGAAGGTCGAGAGAATCGTTCGATTGCTGTAGCCGCGGCGGGAACTCCAGCGCGATACGAAGTGCCCGTACCGCGAAGCCGACGATGAGGCGATACTCGCGGCGTTGTCGATCTTCGAGAGGGTGCCCGTCGAAATCTCCGCGGGCTCGATTCGGGGACATGAGCGAGGGCCGACGATGTGCTCGAGACAGTTGCACGGGAGCACTCGTCCAGCGATCGACTGTGTACGACTGCTGACCCATCCGGCTGATCCACATGCAGTGTGGGTGCGTCTGGAGTTCGGGTGCAGCGGCTGGGTGCTCGAGGCGATCGCGATGTGATCGAGATCGAAACTGTGGACTCTCCCCCGTCCGTGCCCGGCCGCGAGATCGAGGATCTCCGGGACGCCATTGCGGCCGAGAATGTCTGCGGTGTGCATCGGCTACCCGCGATCGTTCTGCGATGACGTTTGACGCGGGGCTGAGCAACGGTGGGTCGGTTTCACGTGAAACCTCGTTCTCGAGGATCCGCGTCATCAAGGCGTAGCGCCACCGACTGTGATCGTTCGCCGACGGGATGGACCCGTCCCGCGGTATCGGTACGGCGGCGTTGGTGTGGATCGCACCGGGCCCATTCGGTTGGATTCTGGAGGCTGCTGCCAGGTGCGGACGAACCGATCGATTGCGTCGGCTCTTCTCCCATCGACTTGTTGCTCAGTCGACGAACGTGTGCCCTATCGAGTCGGTGCGCGGTAGGCGATTGAGTGCCATCGATGGGAGGTGAAGTTTCACGTGAAACATGATGTGGGGTCGGTGGACCTCGATTCGTCGACAGGACCGAGTCCGTCGGGGATGGATAGGTCGGCCTGATTCTGATTGGGGCTGGAGATCATTGATTCGAGCGCACGGGCGGATCGGTTTGCTCGGACGGACCTGGCCGAAAACCGGCTGGCTCGCCAATCGTGACTTGCTACGGCTCGGTCCGAAGGGAGCCCGCACGGCGCCCGTGGTGTCGCCAATTCCGGTGCGAAAGTCGCAATCCGCCGAGTTACAGCGATGTCGTTTGGCGTTCCGCGCTCGGGCACGGGAAGATGTTTCACGTGGAACAAGAAGGCTCGGACAGCAACCAAGTGATGGCCGTGGCAGAGCAGATCTTCGGTGACCGGCTCGAGTTGGCACGGAGGTATCACGACTCGTTGGCAACGGCAGGCGTCGAACGAGGACTCATCGGACCGCGTGAAGTTCCACGGCTCTGGGAGCGACACATCCTCAACTGTGCGGCGATCGGTGAGCTCATCGATGAAGGCGAGACCGTCGTGGACATCGGCAGCGGCGCGGGCTTGCCCGGGATCCCGCTGGCGATCGCGCGACCCGATCTGCGCGTGACACTCGTCGAGCCCCTCCTCCGGCGGACCGTGTATCTCGCCGAGTTCATCGAGGAACACGATCTGAACATCTTGGTCGTGCGCGGCCGCGCGGAGCAGCCCGGCGTCAAGAAGGAAGCCGGCGGCGCCGACGTGGTGACGTCGAGGGCGGTGGCACCTTTGGAAAAGCTTGCAAAGTGGTCGCTGCCGCTCGTTCACGAGCACGGTCGAATGCTGGCTCTGAAGGGTTCGAGCGCCGCTGAAGAGATCGAACGTGACCGGGCTTCCCTCGCTCGGATGGGTGCTGGCAAGCTGGAGGTAGTGGAGTGCGGAGTGGGGCTGTTGCCCACTCCCACCATTGTCGTCAGAGCGGTGCGTGAGCCGCGGAGACTGAGTCGTCACTGAAGTCGATTGCGGGCTCACACGCCGCGCGCTCGACCCGATCGATCGTATTGAACACAGTCAGTTCCGCACTAAGGAGCACATATGTCGGGTGGGTCCGATCCCGCTGTTTCACGTGAAACAGCGCCCAAGAAGAACGCCTCGAGCAACTCGGAAAACAAGTCGGGGGTGACGGCCGGCTCAGGGTTCGAGTACACCAACGCGATCTCACCGAACGACACCCCCATCGGTGCCGCGGCACATCGAGCCAGCCAGGTTCTGCATCCCGGATCGGTGTCGCTGCCGAAGCCGGCGAAGCGACGCATGCTGACCATTGCCAACCAGAAGGGTGGCGTCGGGAAGACGACGACCGCCGTGAACCTGGCTGCCGCGCTCGCGCTCCAAGGCCTGACGGTTCTCGTGGTCGATCTGGACCCTCAGGGCAACGCCAGCACCGCGTTGGGCGTCGAGCACCACTCGGGTGTGCCGTCGAGCTACGAGGTCCTCATCGGTGAGGTGAGCGCCAAGGACGCCGTGCAGAAGAGTCCGCACAGCGACCGGTTGTTCTGCATCCCGGCAACCATCGACCTCGCCGGAGCCGAGATCGAGTTGGTGTCGATGGTCGCTCGCGAAGGGCGCCTCAAGACGGCGCTGTCCGTGGAGGAGCTCGCCGGCATCGACGCGGACTTCATCCTGATCGACTGCCCGCCGTCGCTCGGTCTGCTGACTGTCAACGCGCTCGTGGCCGCGACCGAGGTACTGATTCCCATCCAGTGCGAGTACTACGCGCTCGAAGGCGTGGGTCAGCTCCTCCGCAACATCGAGCTGGTGCAGTCTCATCTGAATCCCGAACTGCACGTCTCGACCGTCATCCTGACGATGTACGACGGCCGCACCAAGTTGGCGGACCAGGTAGCAGAAGAAGTACGCAAGCATTTCGGGGACGCCGTCTTGCGCGCCGTCATCCCCCGCAGCGTGAAGGTATCCGAGGCTCCCGGGTACGGCATGACGGTGTTGGATTACGACCCCGGTTCGCGAGGTGCGATGAGCTACCTGGACGCCGGACGAGAGCTCGCTGCCCGATCGGCCGGCATCGACGAAGCACGAAAGAAGTAACCAGATGAGTTCGACACGTAAGGGTGGTCTGGGTCGCGGCCTGGCCTCACTGATCCCCACCGGACCTGACGCCGGACCACGCCTCGGTAACGCCGCGGCAGACGTGATCATCGGCGCGGATCGCAACGCCAAGGACCGTCCCGATACGTCCACCAAGCCGAAGCGAACCGCACCCGCCGACGATCTCACCGAGACAGCCACGGCGCCCACTCCGACACCACCGGTGCTGAGCGGAGACGACCTATCCCCCGTCGGTGCCGTCTATCGCGAGATCGCACCGGACCGAATCGAAGCCAATCCGAAGCAGCCGAGGCACGTCTTCGACGACGAGTCGTTGGCCGAACTGGTGCACTCGATCCGTGAATTCGGGCTCATGCAGCCCATCGTGGTCCGTCTCGTATCGGGTTCCGCTGCCGCCGGTGACGCAAAATATCAGCTCGTCATGGGCGAGCGTCGGTGGCGTGCAAGCCAGGAAGCCGGCCTTGAGTCGATCCCCGCGATCGTTCGGGAGACCGCGGACGATGCGATGTTGCGCGATGCTTTGCTCGAGAACATCCACCGGGTACAGCTCAATCCGCTCGAAGAAGCGGCCGCGTACCAACAGTTGCTCGAGGAATTCGACGTCACGCACGAGGAACTGGCTGCGAAAATCGGTCGGTCACGGCCGGTCGTCACCAACATGATTCGTCTGTTGAAGCTGCCGATTCCCGTGCAGCGACGAGTGGCGGCCGGAGTTCTGTCGGCCGGACACGCCCGCGCCTTGCTGTCGCTCGACGCTGGGTCGGATGCGCAGGAGTCGTTGGCGGCGCGAATCGTCGCCGAAGGTCTCTCCGTTCGCGCGACCGAAGAGGCCGTCACTCTCGCCAATCGGGAGGACGGAAAGAGCCCGGATCCGGCACCTCGACGCAAGCCGATTCAGATGCCGGGCCTCCAGGACGTCGCCGATCGGCTCTCGGATTCGTTCGACACTCGGGTGACGGTCAGCCTCGGCAAGCGGAAAGGCAAGATCGTGGTCGAATTCGGTTCGGTCGACGACCTTCAGAGGATCGTCGAGATGATGGAAGCACAGAAGAAAAAGTAGTGGCGAATTTTCAGGACCAGTCATACGCGGTCGAAACGTCACTGTGACGTAGCTCGGTCGGAGGCGGTCACGAATGTTCGCGATATGGTCGAAAAATATTGTTATACAACGCATTTGAATGATTCGCTCCGCTCGACGGGTTCGACGATGGAATGGCGGGGGTGACGCCTGCGGAACAACCCATGTGACATCCTTGTCGAGGAGCGGATCGACTCCGACGGAGAATTCTCGCGTTGAACGAGTGCACGAAGGCTGAGGTAAGCGGTGTCGGCGATGGTGACCGGAGTGACGCTCGGTTCGTTCGAGCACTTGCCGACGCATTCGCGGCGGTGCAGCTTCTGGGTACTCGATCCCGCGTCGGAGAGTTCGTCGGTCGATCTCGAATTCGAGAACGAAGTATGGCTGTCGACCATCATGCTCGAGTGGGGATCGTGTGGGCAGTTGCTGTCCATCGATGGCAGGACGATCGGCTGCGCGCTCTACTGCCCACCCCGAGCAGTTCCACGCGCGGCGACGTTCCCGACTTCGCCCGTCAGCCACGATGCGGTCCTACTGACCCAACTCCGCATCGATTCGCCCGACGATGCGGATCTGCATTCGGCGACCCTGATCCAGGCAGTCGTGGGTGATCTGGTCAATCGTGGCGTCCGCGCTCTGGAAGCGTTCGGCATTCGACGCAACGCCGACGATGCTGCGCCGGTGGTTCCCAACGCCACCGCACAACTGACGTGTTCGGCATCGACGTGCATGATCGAAGCGGATTTCCTCGAGAAGGTCGGGTTCGAGGTCATCGCTCCCCACCACAGATTCCCGAGACTACGGCTCGAGCTCGATCGTGATCACGGGTGGAAGCAGGACGTCGAATCCGCACTCGAGCAGCTACTGATCGCGGCGAGTATCTCCGTCGTCGACATCGAGCAGAAGTCGACCGTCGGGGCGCGCTGAGTACTGACCGATCGACACGTTCGTGCGCGGTCGGTCAGGGGCGATCGGAGGCGGCGAGTTCTTCGGCGAGCAACTCCGCGAAGGTGAACGTTCCGGTCGGCTGATCGTCCTGCCCGAGTAGATACAGACGTTTGACGGCGATCAGAATTGCTTCGGCGATGATGTCGCGAAACTTCGGGTCGCTGAGCACTTCGACATCGGATTCGTTGGTGAGGTAACCGAGGTCGATCTGGATGGTCGGCATGTTGGTCAGACGCAACAGATCCCACGTGCGGCCGTGGCTACGGCAGTCCAGAAGCGGTGTGCGAGCGACGATTTCACGCTGCACGTAGCTGGTCAGTACCTGGCCGATCATCGAGGTGGATCCGTGCGAGTTACCGAAGTGGAAGCTTGCGACACCGTTGGCCATGGGGCTGGTGCTCGATGCGCAGCGCAACGAGATCATCAGATCGGCACCCCAGGCATTTGCGGTCTCGGCGCGGTCGGCAACCGAAGGATTGGTTCCGCGCGCACGGGAGAGGAACGTCTCCATGCCGGTCGCGGCCATGCGGCCCTCGAGCCGACTGGCCAGATCCCACAGAATCTCCGATTCGGAGACCCGGCCGAACGCTCCGTCGACGATGTGTCCGGTGTCTGCTCCGCCGAGATCGGGGTCGATGACGATGCGCTTGCCGGTCAGCTGCGGGCCGGACTTACGAACGAGTTCTTCCTCGCTCATGGCGTGAGGGGATCCACCGGTGACACGAGTTCCGAGAAGGTCCAGAGAGCGCAGAGTCGCAGGCCCACAGATGCCGTCGGGGGAAAGCCCGATCTCGCGCTGGAACGAGGACAGACCCTCGTGTGTGCGCGGACCGAAGAAGCCGTCGACGCGTTCGCTGTAGAAGCCGAGATCCTGAAGTCTCGTTTGCAACGAGGCGACGTCGTCGCCGTACAGCGGAGCGGACAGCTGATAGATGAGGGTTCGAGCGCCGAGGCGATACGACGCCTCTTTCAACGCGCGATACGTGGCCGGGCCCACCACGCCGTCGACCAGCAGGCCGCGGTGTTGTTGGAAGGCGCGCACGGCACCTCCGAGGGCACCGTCGAACACGGATCCGGGAGCGGTCCAGTGGCCGTCGGCCATCGGACCTGGGGGAACGACTGCTTCGTGGAGAAAGCCGAGTGCCGACAGGGTGCCGCGGACCTCGGCGACGGCGGGTCCGGAATCGCCGTGACTGAGTTCCTGCATCCTCGACAAAGCCTCTCGATCGTTCCGACGGCACTCGCACCTCGCGGCCGATGTGCCGATGCCGAAGCATCGGCACATCAGATGATTGTCGCAGAAAGACTGGCTTCCGCTGCAATCCACACGGTGTGCGGGTGAGTCAGATAACGCCTTCGAGGTCCTTGAGCAGCGCGGCCTTGCCCTTTGCGCCGACAATTTGCTTGACCGGCTTGCCGCCCTGGAAGAGGATCAGCGTCGGAATCGACATGACCTTGAAGTCGCGGGCGGCCTGCGGGTTGGCATCGATGTCGAGCTTGGCGATGGTGAGCTTGTCCTTGTGCTCGGCCGCGATCTCCTCGAGAACCGGGGCGACCATCTTGCACGGGCCGCACCAGGTGGCCCAGAAGTCGACCAGGACGGGCTTCTCACTGGTCAGAACATCGTCGACGAACGATGCGTCGGTGATGGTGACAGTGCTCTTGTCGTCGGACATATCTATCTCCTCGATATTGGAAGCTCGGTGCCTGTCAGGCGTTGACGGCGTCGACCGGTTGGTCGGCGTGTTCGAGTGTGTTGGTGGTGATATCGCCCTGCTCGGCCAACCAACGCTCGGCGTCGATCGACGCGGTGCAGCCCGTACCCGCAGCGGTGATGGCCTGCTGGTACACGTGATCGACGAGGTCTCCGGCAGCGAACACGCCTTCGACGGACGTGGCCGAAGTGGGCGACGCGACCTTGACGTAGCCGGCGTCGTCGAGCTCGACCTGGCCCTTGACCAGTTCGTTGCGGGGATCGTGACCGATCGCCACGAACATTCCGGTCACGTCCAGGGTGGTCTTCTCGCCGGTATCGGCGTGTTCGAGCGACAGTCCGGTCACGCTCGTGTCGCCGAGGACCTCGAGCACCTTGGTGTCGGTCAGGAAGCGGATCTTGTCGTTGTTCTTGGCGCGCTCGAGCATGATGCGCGACGCCCGGAACTCGCTGCGGCGGTGCACGATGGTCACACTGCGTGCGAAGCGGGTGAGGAAGGTCGCTTCCTCCATGGCCGAGTCGCCACCACCGATGACGGCGATGTCCTGATCGCGGAAGAAGAAGCCGTCACAGGTGGCGCAGGCGCTGACACCGCGTCCGAGCAGCTTCTCCTCGCCGGGGATGGACAGGTAGCGAGCTGCTGCGCCCATCGCGAGGATGATCGCGCGAGCCCGGTAGGTCTCGCCGCCGGCAGAGACGGTCTTGATCGGGCCGGTCAGGTCGAGCTCCTCGACATCCTCGGTTCGGATGTCGGCACCGAATCGCTGCGCTTGCTCGCGCATCTGTTCCATCAGATCGGGGCCCATGATGCCCTCGCGGAACCCGGGGAAATTCTCGACCTCGGTCGTGGTCATCAGCGCACCACCGAACTGCGTTCCCTCGAACAGGATCGGTTCCAGTTCCGCGCGTGCGGCGTAGACGCCGGCGGTGTAACCGGCCGGTCCCGAGCCGACGATGATGAGATCGTGAACCTTGGGGGTACTCAATGCAGACCTTCCGATCTTGTGCGGCGTGTACGTGTCGTCGACAAGCGAGTGCTCAGCGCACACGGCTCTCGACGTACATCTGGTCAACACCACCCTAGAGGCAGTTGTTCCCCGGTGAGAGATCCGTCAGCCGATATCGCGACGCGTGAGCACGTCGGGGTTGGCGGTGCCGCAGTCGTTGCCCACCGCGAGGGCGATGAACTGTGAGGGCTGTGCTCCGGCGAGGACGAGCAGGGTTCCGTCTCGGCCGTCGACGCGCACTCGACTCGAGCCGAGAACGGTGGTGGCCGGATCCACATCGTTGGACCGAAGGCAGGCAGCAAGATCGGCCGGATCGGCGAGCGCTCCGGGATCGCGCTTGCCGATGATGCTGAAGGCGAAACCGGAATCGAGGTCGGCGGAATCGAGCACCAGAGACGAATCCGGAGGCTGCGACGGGTCGGCGGCGATCGATTCGGGTTCGTTCGGGGTGTACAGCAGTGCCACGACGGCAACCGACCCGGCCACCAGAAGTGCTGCGGCAGCGGCAGTTCCGAGGACGACACGTCGTCTTCGGGGACGGAGCGGAACGACGACCTCCGGCGTGGATGCCGATCGCTCGACCGTCTGGACAGTGCGGTCGATCTGCCGGGCGACCTCGGGCGGGATGGACAACGTTCCGGTGGGGTCCTCGCCCATCTCGTGGAGTCGAGCCGAGACGGCGTCGAGACCGGCGAGGATCCGCATCGAATCCTCGTCGAGACGAACCAGTGGCCACAGTCGTCTGCTGACGTCCTCGGGAAGTGCATCCGCATGCAGATCGGCGAGCAGTTCCGGCGAGAACGGGGCTTGTGGAGCGTCGGTGCTCGACGACACGTTCCTGCCTCCCTCCGCCGAATCTGCTTTCCTTCTCACACGGTATAGACGCGAGAGGGTCAGATTCGGTTCCCTGCATCTTTCAGATACGCGAGCTGTGTCGAGAGTTTGAGCCGGCCGCGGGCGCATCGACTCTTGACGGTACCGGTGGGAACACCGAGCAACACGGCAGCGTCGGCCACCGAATAGCCCTCCATGTCCACGATGACGACGGCTGCGCGTTGGTCGGGCGGCAACGTCATCAGAGCCTGTCGAACGAGAATGCTCGTCTCCGTCTCGGAGATCCGGTCCCTGGGCGAAACGGGCTCGTGACTTTCGTTCTCGCTCAACGGAACCGACGGCCGAGCCCTGTTTCTTCGGATGCGGTCCAGGCAGGCATTGACGACGATCTTGTGTAACCAACTTCGCACCGCGGCGTCGGCGCGAAACGACCCGGCCGTGCGGTGAGCGGAGAGCAGTGCCTCCTGCAGAGCATCTGAGGCGTCCTCGGGCGTGTAGCTGGTGCGTCGTGCCGTCAGCCACAGATGTTCGTGATGTCGGTAGATCAGCGTGGCGAAGGCATTCGGCTCCCCGGCCGCATGGGCAGCAAGAAGCTCCGCATCCGTGCGCTCCCCTGGCGCCGAATCGAAACGTTCGGTCATACGAAAACGGCTCCCCCCGTGTTAACGCATTGGGGGGAGCCTAAGCCATCGAGACCGCGAAGTACGAAACAAGTCGGTATCGGCTACCGAAAGCCCGATTTAGGAGCCGAAACCGATCCCGGAGATCGAGGTGGCGATGCGGCCGCCCTGCTCGCCGAGTCGGGTGATCCAGACGAGCACGTTCCCGGTCGGCTCCGCGTCGCTCAGGGCGATGTCGGTGCGGCCGTTCTGCAGTGTGGCTTCACCGAGGAGCGTGGTGTCGCTGAGACTGGGCGAGCCGTTCGGGGCCGACCGGATCTCGACGACAGTTCCGGGAGATGTCGACTCGATCCACGCGTTCTGCAGCGTCGAGGACGGAATGGACACGAGCAGCCCGACGCCGTTCTTGAGGGCCGGGAACTGCTGGAAGTACGAGTCGGTCGTCCACGCTGTGGTGGGGTCGTTGTCGATCGCGTTGGACGCGGTGCTGGGGTTGTCGGCGGAACCCTGAGGTGAGAACACGCTGACGTCCTCCATCGCCACGGGTCCACCGGTCTCGGCCGGCGGCGCAGCGGCCGCATCGCCCGCCGGTGGTGCCGTGGCAGGAGTGGTGAGACCGAAGTCCTGGGTGTCGAGCGGAGTGTCGGTGTCGTTGCCGGCAATCGAGGTGAACAGCCAGAAGCCGGCGAATGCGAGAACCACCACCGTCAGGGCACCGAGTACCGCGATGGCGATGTTGGTGCGCATCGACTTGGCCTTCTCGGCAGCGATCTCCTCGGGATCGGCGAGCGAGTGCCCACTGGCACCTGGCGCTCGTTGGCCCAGTCGCAGCGCCGGCATCAGATCCGTCTTGTCGTTGACCACTGCTGCTTGATCGAGAACGTGCTGCACGGTGGCAGCGGTCCTGATGCCGCTGTTCTGTTCCAATGCCCGCACGGCGACGGCGGAGATCTCGAACGGAACGTCCGGACGAACCTGCCTCGGCTCGAGCGGGGCACCCTTGTCGTCACGGTCGGCCGGACGCATTCCACCGACGCTGCGTGCCGGAGCTGCATCACCGGACACGACGGCATCGCCGGTGGTGTCGGACAGCGGCCACTTGGCGGTGATCAGGGCGTAGAGCATCGCGCCGAGTCCGCGGACGTCCGAACTCGGGTCGGCGTCGGCCAGTGTCGCGGGGAATGCGAGGACGGCGTTGCCGCTCGAGCTGATACGCACCCGATCGGGGTGGTCGATCGACAGGGCGCCTCCGCTGCGGTGCGCTGCCTCGGCCGCTGCGGCGAGGACCTTGATCGCACGCGCAGCGCCGGTCGGTGAGGGCACGGTGTCGGCCATCTCACGCAGTGAGCGGCCGGGAGTCCACTCCGCAACGACGATGCCGCCGGAGCTGCCGCGCACCACGTCGAGCACGCGGGCGAGGCCGGGCGAATTGATCCGTCCCAGACGCAGCGTGCGCGAGAGAATCGCCTGCGGTCCCTGCGTGCGGTCGTCGGTCGAGGCGGTCGATTGCTGATCGGCGTCGACGAACGTCAAGGCGACCTCGCGATCGAGCTTGACGTCATGTGCCTGCCAGAACTTGAGTCCACGTGCTCCGCCGTGCGGTGCCAGCAGTCGGTAGCGGCCACCGGCAACGGAGGCACCGGGAATGAGCGTCGGGCCGCGGAGCGTGCGCTCGGGAGCGCTCGCCGGGGCTGCTGCAGTGGCACCCTCGTCGGTGCTGTCCGAGTCGGAGGCGTCGGGTGTGGCCGGTGCCGCTTCGGTCTTCTCGGAATCCGCATCCGCCGTGGAATCAGCGTCGGCCGCAGGCTTCGACTCCTGTGTGGCCTTCTTGTCGCTGTCGGCTTCGACCGGGAGATCGGCCTTCGAGATGGAGATGGTCTTGTCGGTCGGACGGGCCGCGAGAGCGGCCTTGGAGATGGAGACCGTCTTGTCGGCCGGCTTCGGGGCAGGCTTGTCGGCTGCCTTCTCGTCGTCCGGCTCGGGAGCTGCGGCCGACTTCTTCGCTTCGGGTGCAGCCTTCGGCTCGGCCGGTGTCTCGGCCGGCTTCGGTGTCTCGGCGGGCTTCGCACTCTTCGATGGCGAGGCAGCGTCGGCCTTCACGGGTTCGGTGCGGTCCTGGGTGTCGACCTCGACGCCGCCGCCGCTCGTTCGGTCGGCTTCGCTTGCTGGAGATTGTGCCGGCCCCCCAGCAACTTCGTCGTCGGTCACTGTCACTCCTTCAGGCGAATATGCCCCGTGTTGTCCTGCAAAAGGTCGACCTGCGTTGGCTTCTGCCCCCGGGTGCCGATGACCAGGGTACGGGAGCCGATCCCGCGCAGTGTCCCATGTGGGCTCGGTTCGAATAACCGGAATCACGCCGGTTTCTGCGGCGGCCGGATCGGTGTCCGTCCGAGCGGTTGTGCCGCGGAATTTCCGAACGACGCGGCTCAGGGCCACGGTGACTGCCAGGACTTCGGGAATCTTGCCGAACCAGAGTATCGAGAAGGTGATGCCGAGCATGATGACGGCGTCGATCGCGACGCGGACGAAGTTGCCGATCCAGCCGTTCGTCATGGCGTCGAGACCCAGGATCCGGTCGATCGCGAGCATGGCCGCACCGCCGGCCAGTGAGGCGATGAGGACCAGCCAGACCGTCTTGCCGACGTTGGCCATCCGCAGGCGGCCCAGGCTCTTGTGTAGCAGGTATCCGCCGATGATCGCGCCGACCGTGTACCCGAGGCCGGTCGCTGCGCCGAGGAGCAGCACCACCTGATCCGGGTCGGACGCGACGATCGGGGCGAGCAGAGACAGTCCGATCTTGACGGCGGTGATGCCGAGGATGATCCACGTCGGCGTCCAGGCCTTCTCGCGGGCGTAGAACACGCGGAGATGGATCAGGACGAGGGCGTACGGGATGAGGGAGAACGCCGACCAGCTCACGGCCTCGCCGAGCCGGGGTGCGACATCGGCGAACCGGCCGAAGCCGTACAGCGCCTCGCCCACCCACGGTCCCGCGAAGGTCAGGAACACCACGATCGGCACCAGAGCGACCATCGTCAGGCGGGTGGCGACCGAGAGATCGTCGACGACGGACGGGGTGTCACCGTTGGCGGCGTTGCGGCTGAGTCTGGGCATGATGGCCGTCAGAACCGTCACGCCGAGGATGCCGTAAGGCAGCTGCAGGACGATCCAGGCCTGCGAGTAGATCACGTTGCTCGCGTCGTCGGTGCCCGACGCGATCCTGGTGGCCACGATCAGCCCGATCTGGCTGATGACGACGTAGAGCACGATCGCGGCGGCCATCGCGCCGAACTTCTTCAGGCGCTCGTCGAATCCCCAGAGCGGGCGCAGGTCGATGCGTTCACGGCGCAGTGCCGGGATCAGCGCGACGACCTGGGTGATGACACCGGCAGTGACTCCGAGGCCGAGAACGAGGAGTTTGGGGTTGCCCATCTCGACCGGGTTCACGCTGATCTCGCCCGGCATGAAGAAGTACAGCGCGAAGACGCCGAGCACGATCAGGTTGTTGTACACCGGTGCCCAGGCCCCGGGCTTGAAGTTCTGCCGGGTGTTGAGCACCGCCGTGAGCAGGCCGGACAATCCGTAGAACATCAGCGCGGGCAACACCAGGTAGGTGAACGCGATGGTCAGGTCCTCGTTGACCTTCGGATCGCCGTCGAGCATCAGCCGCGCCAGCAGCGGGGCCGCGATCGTTGCGGCCAGCGCCACGGTTCCGAGCAGCGCCACCGCGATGGTGAACAGCCGTCGAACGAATGCTCGCCCGCCGTCGGCGTCCTCCTGCTCGGCCCGGACCAACACCGGAACGACGATCGCTCCGAGCACCGCACCGAGGACCAGCTCGGAGATCATGTTCGGCAGGATCGTCGAGACGGTGAACGCACTGGCCAGCCCTGCCCCGAGGGTGGCCGTCATGGCGACCTGCTTGGCGAATCCGGTGATGCGGCTGACCAGGGTCGCCACCGCGATCGAACCCGACGCAGCCAGCAGTGACTTCTGCGGTTTCGGCTCGGGTTGCGGCACCG
This sequence comes from Rhodococcus sp. 06-470-2, assembly GCF_002258235.1. Classification (NCBI taxonomy): domain Bacteria; kingdom Bacillati; phylum Actinomycetota; class Actinomycetes; order Mycobacteriales; family Nocardiaceae; genus Rhodococcus; species Rhodococcus sp. 06-470-2. The sequence goes on from NZ_NOYB01000016.1 coordinate 153,158, forward strand.
AGTCGGACCCCTTCGGCGGAAACTCTGTCGGCGGGATCGTTCCGGAGGGTGCCTGCGGGTAATCCTCCTCGCGGAAACGCGGGATGAGTTGGGTGACGGTGTCGTCGGCGGCGGGCTGCCCGTCGAGCGGCGGCGGTGCCGGGTACGAGCGCAGCTCCGGGCGCGCCTGCCGCTCCCAGGGCGCGGACCGCGGTGGCGTCGTTCGTCGGAACACCTGCGACGCGGGCAGGCGTGACCGCGGCAAATCGCCGTCGTACGGGACGTTGCCAGTCATGGTCTCTCGTACCCTTCGTCGGCCGGGTCTGGTTGACCTCTGAATCGATGCCAGAGGCGTCGACCTGCAAGTAACAGTAGGAGAGCACCGGCGCAGGCGGTAATTATCGCCAGTGCCTGGCCGTATGCGTTCGATCGCACGGACACCGTGGACACTTCGCCGAGCCGGGAGCCGTCGAGCGTGGTGACGGAGAAGTCGACGGACAGGTTGCGCGTGTCGTCGACCTCGGCCGGGACGGTGATGGTCCGTGATCCCCGGGCCGGAAGTTGGGTGACGCCGACGTCACTGATCGTCATCTCCGGCGGTGCGTCGACCTGGAGCAGCACGTTGACCGGGACGGGGAGGTCGTTGCGGGCGACGAGCAGCAGCGGGCTCTGTTCCGAGGCGAGGGTGTAGACGCCGCCGGGGGCCAGCACGGTCACCGATCCGTAGATGGTGTCCAGTCCGATGCGGATCGCCGCGAGTCGGTCGCGTGCCATGGTGCCGGTTCGTTCGCTGGCGGCGCTCGCGCGACCTGCCGTCGACAGCGCGCGGAGCATGTCCTCGCGGAGCGGAGCGGTGTACAGGCGTGGAGTCAGCGCCGACTGCGGATCCTCGACGAGCGATTGCATCAGGGTGTCGACTCGGGCGCTCTGCGATCGCACCAGGTCGATGGTGCCGGCATCGAGTTCGGTGGCCGCGTCGATGCCGGTCACCGGAGTTCCGGTCGTGGGCTCGGTGAGCAACTCGGCCAGAGGCCGCGGCGTCGCCAGTCCGGACCGCAGCAGCGAGGACACCGTCGACAGAATCGCCGACGGTTCGTCTCCGCCCGCGGTCCAGTACTGCGGGGGCGCGACGGTGACGGTGCGTCCGGGCCGATCGGCACCGACGAGGGCGTGGAAGTTGACGGCTCCGAGCGCGTCCTGCAGGCGTGCGGTGCGCGAGTCCGTGGCGAGGTCGAAGCGTTGCTCGGAGGGAGTGAGGGCAGGCGTGGACGGCGAGGCTCCGACCCCGGCCAATGCCGCTGCGGTGGCGGCGTCGTAGTGGGTGGCGGCCAGCGGTTGGGTCTGCTCGGTTCCGGTCGATGCACTGTCGGTCGTCGCCAGCAGGGAGGTCGGTGCCGAAGTCGGCGGGCTGATGCTGTTGTCGGCGACCAGGACGGTTCCGGTGCCCGCCGCACGCAGGGCGTCGGCGGTGTTCGCGTCGACCCCACCGGTGGTGCTCCAGGTGAAGCCGCGTGTCGAGGTGATGCCGAGGATGCCGTCGACGATGTCGGCCGGGGCGCTGACGGCACTGCTGAGCAGCGTGGGATCGCCGATGTCGGCCACCGCCCCCAGATCGGTCTGGGCGAACGGCATTGCCGTCACGCAGGTGCTCGATGCGATCGTTTCCAGTCGGGACAGCCACTGAGCTGCGGCTGCGCTTCCGGTGCCCTCGCGGGTCGTGCCGGCAGGATCGGCCGGGTTGTCGACGACGAGGTAACCGCGGGTCATGTTCGAGACGGTGACGAGCAGGTCGGGGTCGAGGCCGATACACAGGCTCGACGCCAGTCGGCCGTCGGGATCGAGGCCGGGTTGTGTCGCGAACTCGACCGCCTTGAGGAGGGTGTCGAGTCGGCCACCGGTGGCCAGCTCGCCGGCGAGTTCGTCGTCGATCAGCCGAACGCGCTCGTCGACCGAACCGGGTATCCCGGCAGCGAGTCGCGGAATGTCGGCCAGCGGCCACAGAACCGTCATGGCGACGGGGTTGCGGGTGTTGGGAGGCAGCGGCATCGCGTCGGGAGCGGTGGGGTCCATCTCACCGGGGTTGCGGGGCAGTCCGACGACCGGGAGCAGAAAGCGGGCGTCGTCGAGTCGTGCGGTTCCGCCGTATTCGGGAGTGCCGTTGACGTTGAGCAGAAGCGGATAGACGCCAGGGGCCTCGATTCCCAGGGAGGGTTCGGTGGTGCTGCGCAGCTGCATCGACATGTCGAACTGGCGGCTCTCGTCCTTCTCCAGGGACTCGGCCACGGTGACGAAATCGCCGACACGCTCGAAGCGGTCCTGGTCGAGGGTCAGCGAGGTCCGCAGTCCGGCCGTGGTGTCGACGGCATCCGCGGCCTGCATCCGGACACTGACGTCGTCGACGCGGCGGTCCCCGGTGTTCTTCACGGTGGCGCGCACCGTCACGAACGGATCGCTGCTGGTGGTGACGGTGGAGGGGGCGACGGTTTCGATACTCAGCGTCAGGAAGGGGTTGCCGTCCTGCGTCATCGGGGTGTCCGGAACGGCGCTGGTGGTACCGCTCGTATCGCCGACGGACGAGTCGGGTTGGGCTCCGGCGTCGGGAAGTTGTGCCGGGATCAGTGCCGCGGTGCCGACCGACGGTGCCACCGCGAGAACGAACGTGGTCAATGCGGCGGCAGCGACCTTCCGGGCCCGCACGATCACTTCCCGCCGGGGATGGGTGCGCCCGAGTTGCCGCTGCTCATGTCGTCGATCAGGCGGGTGGCGATGGCGGCGAGTTTGCGTTCGTCGGCGTAGGCGAGCCTGGACGGTAGTTCGGTCAGCGGAACCCACGCGACCTCGGTCACTTCGAGGTCCTCGTCCGAGAGTTCGCCGCCCAGGAATCGGAGCAGGTAGTGGTGGACGGTCTTGTGGACGCGTCGGCCCTCGGTGACGAACCAGTAGTCGATGCTGCCCAGCGAGGCCAGGACGGTACCGCGGATGCCGGTTTCCTCGGCGACCTCGCGCATGGCGGTCTGTTCGGCCGTTTCGCCCTGCTCGATGTGTCCCTTGGGCAGGGACCAGAGGAGGCGTCCGCGACGGTCGGTGCGGCCGATCAGGGCGGCGCAGCGTTTGGCGGGCGGCCCGTCGAGGCCGTCGACCACCAGGCCTCCTGCCGAGGTTTCGCGGACGGTCCTCAGCTTGGGTGCTTCGGTGTCGGCGCGTGCCTGACGCCGCCGCGGGTTGCGGCGGCTCCTGTTCGCACGTTCGGCAGCAGACACCCAATCCATACTAGTTGCCTGTGCGCACTCTTCTACCGTGCCGCACCGCGCGGTGAAGGCCGGGACAATCGTTGGTCTCGGCGCAAGTAGGCTCTTCCACCGTGGCCGATCAGTCCCTGTCCTCCGTTTCCGCCGAGCACACCGATGCCCGCCGGGAGAGGTTGCTGGCGGGAGCTGCTGTGACGTTGCGCGAACTCGCTCCGGTGTTGACTCCGCTCGGTACCTTGTTCGCCGCAGCCGGGCACGAGCTGTACCTCGTGGGCGGCACGGTGCGCGACGCAGTTCTCGGACGACTCGGAACCGATCTGGATTTCACCACCGACGCCAGGCCCGAGGACGTTCAGGCCTTGCTCTCGGGCTGGGCGGACCATCAGTGGGACACCGGCATCGCGTTCGGGACGATCAGTGCGGCCAAGGACGGCCAGACGATCGAGATCACCACCTATCGCACCGACTCCTACGATCAGGTCTCCCGTAATCCCGAGGTGCAGTACGGCAACAGCCTCGAAGAGGATCTCGTTCGCCGCGATTTCACGGTCAACGCCATGGCTGTGCGTCTCGGGGCCGACGGCGCCCAGGAATTCGTCGATCCGCTCGGCGGGATGGATGCGCTTCTCGAGGGCGTTCTCGATACCCCGTCGGCACCGGAGGTCTCGTTCGGCGACGATCCGTTGCGGATGCTGCGGGCTGCGCGGTTCGTCTCCCAGCTGGGCTTCTCGCTGATGCCTCGGGTGCACCGAGCCATCGAGGACATGGCGGATCAGATCGATCGCATCACCGCCGAGCGAATCCAGGTGGAGCTGGACAAGCTGATCCTCGGTGCGCACCCGATCGACGGCATCGACGTGATGTGCGAGACGGGTCTGGCGCAGCGCATCCTTCCCGAGGTGCCCAACATGAAACTCGAGATCGACGAGCACCACCAGCACAAGGACGTGTACTCGCACTCGTTGACCGTGCTGAAGCAGGCGATCGATCTGGAGGACGGCGATCCGGATCTCGTATTGCGTTGGGCTGCACTGCTGCACGACATCGGCAAGCCCGACACCAAACGCAACGAGCCGGGCGGCGGAGTCAGCTTCCACCACCACGAGGTCGTGGGTGCCAAGCTGGTGCGAAAGCGTATGCGCGCCCTGAAGTATTCGAAGAAGATGATCGAGGACGTCTCGCATCTGGTGTTTCTGCATCTGCGGTTCCACGGCTACGGCAAGGGTCAGTGGACCGACTCTGCTGTCCGCCGCTACGCCACCGATGCCGGCGAGCTACTTCCCAAGCTGCACAAGCTGGTTCGCGCGGATTCGACGACGAGAAACAAGCGACGAGCTGCGGCGCTCCAGGCCACCTACGACGACCTGGAAGAGCGCATCGCCCGTATTGCCGAGCAGGAGGACCTGGCTCGGGTGCGGCCCGACCTCGACGGCAACGCGATCATGGAGCTGCTGAACATCCCGGCCGGACCCGATGTGGGCAAGGCCTGGAAGTACCTGAAAGAACTGCGCCTGGATCGGGGACCGCTCTCTCGCGAGGAGGCCGAGGCCGCACTGCTCGAGTGGTGGCCCACCCACTAGGCGCGTCCCGCGCACGTGCGCGAAAGTTCGTAGCCCGCTACGAATTTCCGCTCACGACGAGCGCAGCTCGGCTTTGACCAGATAGACGTTGTAGCTGTCCCACTCCGAGACGGTGAAGTACAGCTCGTCCGCCGTCGACCACGGGTGAACGAAGCCGCCATAGGTCTTCGGGTACTCGGCGGTGTCGATCAGGGTCGCCGGCGCGGTCCACTGCCCCTGCGGCGAATTCGCCTCGCGCAGAACGATATCGCCGCGCAGTGGATCGAGATACGTCATCCGCCAGAGGTCCCGGGCCTCGTCGTGATGGACCGACAGTTCCCCGGCCATACCGTCGGCGATGGGGGTGGCCTCGTTCGAGCCGACGGGAGCCCAGGTGCCGTTCACCCAGTACTGGTAGGCAGTCTTGTTCAGCACGTCCGCCTTCGGGACGCGCGCGAGCCCCACCTGTCCGACGCGACCGTTGACGGTGCCGAACATGTACACGTACTCCCCCGCCGGGACCATCGTCGACACCTGGAACTTCGAGAAGCCGAAGACGTTGTCCCACTTGGCATGCTCGTCCTTGACCCAGGTTGACCCGTTGTCGTCCGAGTAGGCGATACCGCCGTAGTTGGTCCACCACATGCCGGGGATCGTGCTCCAGCGCCTGATGGACATGTAGGACATGTACTGCCGATCGTCGATCGCGAACCCGGAGGTGGGGATGACCGTGGTCTCCCAATTCTCGATCTTGCGCGAGGGCAGCAGTTCGGCTGCGTGGCAACGCGAGTCCTGCACCATCGAGTCCAGGGTCATGCCGTCGGACAGGTCGGTGTCGGTGCTGTGTCCCAGTGCGTTGGATCGCCAGTCGTCGCCGCCGACGACGCCGAATTCCCACCCTTTGCCGAACGAATCGCCGAATGCCACTGCGATCTCGCCGGGCTTGCTCTCCCACATGATGCCGAGATCGGTGCCGTCGACCTGCCAGCGCTTGTCGGTGCGGTTCTCCGATCCCGGTCCGGTCACCTGCGAGACGACCTCGACGTGTCCGACGGCAGGTGCCGCGGGTGGCATCGTCGTGGGTCCGGGCTCTGCTGGGGTGACGGCAGGAGCGGGCGGCGGGGTTCCCGGGGTACCGCCGGGGCCGGGGATCGGGATGGGAATGGTTTCGGGTTGCGGGTCGATCTCGATGCGGGGGAACGGCAGATGGTCTGCGGAGCCCGATGCCGGTGAATCGGTGTCGTCGGTGAGATCGGGGCACGGGTCCGCACACGGGTCGGTCAGCACATCGGCCTGTACGCGGGTGTTGTTCGGGGCCGGGTCGGGCACCGGCACGACTTCGATCGACGGGTACGGCACGGGGATCACCACGCGGTCCGGCAACGGCGGCAACTGCGGTGGATTGCCGGGTCCGATGGGTTCGGGCGGATAGTCCTTGGGGTCGAAACCGGTTTCCCCACAGGAGTTCACCGGCGGAGGCGGGGCCGCGAACGCCGGGGGCGCAGCAAGGACGGCCGTACCTGCAGCAACCGCGAGTATGCAGCCGAGCGATGTCGTACGGCCCTGCATGTGTTGCCCCCGTGATCTCCGACGATACTCATCGGTCCGGTACGAGAAGATACACCACGTCAGAGGCGTGCGCGCCTGGTGTCGATCACCGCTGCGGCCAGGCCGAGGGTATAGATTCCCGCCCCGACGAACACCAGCGTGTGTGCACTGGGGTCCTGGCTCAGATCGGTCGTGTCGGGGCCGACGGCGAAGGCCGCAGCGGCGAGGGCAGAGACGAATGCCACGTTGAACACGGTGTCCTGCAACGCGAAGACGCGTCCGCGGTGGGCGTCGTCGATCTCGATCTGCATGGCGGCGTCCCCGCTGAGCTTGACGGTCTGCCCGGCGATGCCCAGGAGGAAGGCTCCGATCAGCAAGCTGGTCTGCGTCAGGGCGGAGACGGCTCCGAGCTGCGCCGCGATGGCGAGCACGAGAGCGGAGGCAATCGTGCGGGTGCGCCCCAACCGGGGAACGACGAAGGGGGTTATGACAGCAGCGAGGAACATGCCGGTGGCGGTGGCACCCACGGCTATGCCGAAGCCGGCGAGTCCGCCGGGCAAGCTGCTCGCTGTCGTCTCGCGAAGAATCAACACCATGATCAGGGTGTTGATGCCGAACACGATGCGGTGTGCGCCGATGCCGATCATCGCGGTCGTGACGCCGGCCGAGCGCCAGACTGCCTGTGCGCCCGATTTCAATCCTGTCGCAACGTCTTTCACAGTACTGTCGGTTCGGCTCGGGGTTCCCGGTCCCAGTGATCGGGGCCGAAACCGTGACGCCGCGAGAGCGCCTGCGACCGAGCCGGTGGCCGCCAGACCCACGGCGATCCCCGAGCCGACATCGCCGGCACCGACGATGCCGATCACCGCGACAGCCAGGCCGGCACCCGCGGCGGCGAAACCGGAGCCGACGGTTGCAAGGACCGAGTTCATCGGCACCAGCCACGACTGCCGAACCACGTGAGGAAGCGACGCCGACGATCCGGCGAGCACGAACCGGCTGAGCCCCACGGTGGCCAACGCCAGCAGAAGCAGTGGTGTGGAATCGACCCCACTGCACAGCAGTCCTGCCGTGGCCATGATCAGAACGATGCGAATCAAGTTGGCCCACAGCAGGACCGAGCGGCGATCCCAGCGGTCGAGCAATGCCCCGGCGAACGGTCCGACCACTGAATACGGGACGAGCAACACCGCGAATCCGGCCGCGATCTCGGCCGGGTTCGTCGCACGCTCCGGGTTGAACAGAATGGCACCGCTGAGCGCGGCCTGGAACAACCCGTCGCCGAACTGACCGGCGAACCGAACTGTGGTCAGCTTGCCGACTCCCGGGGACCGGCGCAGTCGGGTACGGAAGGACGCGTCGCTCACCGACGGGACTTTAGCCCCCGCGCGTCATACGGAGACAGCGGGAGTCGAGGCCCACCACGCCATCGTGGCGGCCGTACCGTCGACGAGTGAGGTGGGCTGCTGCCCCAGGATGCTCTCGCTGCGGCTCGAGTCGAGGACATAGGGGTAGCGGAACTGATACAGCGTGTCGCCGAGTTCCTTCATCGGGCCGGGCACCAGCCTCAGTGCGCGCATCACCCAGGCCGGAATGACGCCGACCTTCGGTGCGGTGAGTCCAGCTGCAGCGGAGAACATCTCGATCATGGATCGCTGCGATACCGCGGGAGCTGTCGGGGCATGCAGGACGGTGTTCCACAGCGATGGCGACGCCGCGGCGGTGATCATCGCGGCTGCCAGATCCGGGACGTAGGTGAACGAGTGGGGTAGATCGGCGGAGGCGACGACGCGGATCGGCTTGCCGGCCAGGATCGGCGCAATCACCCGCTCCCCCATGTGCGAGGCCAGCACGCGTGGCCCGTAGAAATCCGAGGCGGCGACGCTGACGGTGGGGGTCGCGTGCGCATCACGCGCAGCGAGGAGCTCGGTACGTACTCCCAATTTCCGGAACGTCGCGTCTCGGGGCGAGTCCTCGCGGATCGGTCCGTCGACTCGGCCGTAGGCGTAGAGACTTTCGGGGAACGCGACGACGGTGCCCGCGGCCGCGTCGAGCACCCGCTTTTCCATCGCTTCGAGCTTGTCCCGCCACACCTTGTCCTCGTAGGCGACGTGGGTGCAGTGGTAGATCGCGGTGGCACCGCTCAGATGGGGTCGAAGATCGTCGGATTCGATGTCGACGGCGCGGCGTTCGATCATCGGATGATCCGGTCCGCTACCCGACCGGGTGAGGACGCGCACCGAGTGGCCCTGTGCAGCAAGTTGTTCGGCGACGGTCCAGCCGGCGGGCCCGGCTCCGGTGACGACGTGTAGTTCGGTCATGACTGCTCCAATTCGGTAAACGAGAGCGGTGCTCTCTGATGTAACTAGTGTGCACCCGGGGCGGCAATAAAGCAAGAGCAGTGCTCTCCAAAAAGAGCGGCAGTTACTGTGAGAGCCATGGCGAGCACCCCCCGCACCCGAGCCCGTGCGCAGACCTTGGCCGACATCACGCGGATCGGACGCGAGCACCTGGCCGCCGACGGTGCCGCGGCCCTGTCGCTGCGGGCAGTCGCCCGGGACCTCGGCGTCGTGTCCTCCGCCGTCTACCGGTACGTCGCCAGCCGCGACGAGCTGCTGACCCTGCTCGTCGTCGACGGATACACCGAGCTCGGGGACGCTGTCGACGCGGCGGTGGACGCGGTGGACAGTCCCAGGGAGAAGTTCCTCGCGCTCGGCCGGACGGTTCGACAGTGGGGACTGCGGGAGCCGGCGCGCTACGCGTTGCTGTTCGGCAGCCCGGTGCCCGGCTATCACGCGCCCGCGGAGCAGACCACCGGGCCGGGCACGCGCGTGATCACCACGTTGGTGGCCGTCCTGCACTCGGCGTGGCAGACACGTCGACCGGACGTCGAGGCCGATCCGCCGGAGCTGGCGTCACTGCACGGAAGCTTCGAGGACATCCGTGCGCAGATGGAGACGGATCTGCCCGACGGGCTGATCGCACTGGGAGTCATGGTGTGGGCGTCGCTGTTCGGGGCCATCAGCTTCGACGTGTTCGATCAGTACGGTGCCACGACCTTCGCCAACAGGGACGACTTGTTCGAGTATCAGTTGGGACTTCTCACCGAGATCGCCGGGCTCGGGTAGGGCCGAGGCGGGAGTGGAGCCCGCGGAACGACCCATGGAAACTGGCCGCGGTGCTTGCGCCACATCGGCGGGTGCGCGGTGCCACAATGGCTAGCGTGGCATCGCATGCGGAGGAACCCGAGGACCAGACGACATCGGCCTTGCGCGATGTCCGCCCAGGCAGCCTGTTGGTGTCGTCCATCGAACTGGTGGAGCCCACGTTTCGGCGCACCGTCATCTACATCATCGAACACAACGATGCGGGCAGCCTCGGTGTCGTGATCAACCGTCCCAGCGATACCGCGGTGCAGAACGTGCTGCCCAACTGGTCCGAGCTGGCCGCCAAGCCGCAGGCGCTGTACGTCGGTGGCCCGGTCAAGCGCGATTCGGCGCTGTGCCTGGCGACGCTGCGGACCGGCGTGTCGCTCGACGGTGTTGCCGGTCTACGACGCGTCGACGGCCGAGTGGTGATGGTCGATCTCGATTCCGATCCTGCCGATATCGCCCCACTGGTCGAAGGTGTCCGCATCTTCGCCGGGTACTCGGGGTGGACGTTCGGCCAGCTCGAAGGTGAACTGGACCGGGAGGACTGGATGGTGTTGTCTGCCTTGCCATCCGATGTGATCGGGCCACCACGCATCGATCTGTGGGCCCATGTGTTGCGTCGGCAGCCGATGCCGTTGGCGCTGCTGGCATCCCATCCGATCGACGTCGACCGGAACTGAGTGCTATGCAGTGGTGCGGTTACGTGCCAACCAGGGCACTCAACCGCACCACTGCCGCAGGCACTCAGTGAGAGAAGGCCCTCGCGTTCGAGTGCCCGCCTGATTTCAGTCCGTCGATCACTTCGTCGATGGCGCTGCACAGCATTCTGCCCAGATCCGCGCTGAAACCCTCTCGGACAACGACTCTGAGAACTGCGACGTCGGTGGCGTCGTCGGGCATCGTGTATGCCGGCACCTGCCATCCACGGGCGCGTAGTTCGTGGGAGACGTCGAAGACCGTGAAGTCGCAGTGATCCTTCAACATGAACGACAGCACCGGGATCGCAGATCCGTCGGTGACAACCTCGACGTCGGGATGTTCGTCGAGATGCCTGCTCACACGAACGGCCGTGTCGCGCAGTGCTTTCATGATGTCGGTGTATCCGGATCTGCCGAGTCGCAGGAAGTTGTAGTACTGCCCGATCACCTGATTTCCCGGCCTGGAGAAATTCAGGGTGAAGGTGGGCATGTCTCCGCCGAGATAGTTGACCCGGAACACGAGGTCCTCGGGAAGATCTTCCTTGGTGCGCCAGACTGCGAATCCGATTCCCGGATAGGTCAATCCGTACTTGTGGCCGCTGGCATTGATCGACTTGACCCGCGGCAGCCGGAAGTCCCATTCGAGATCCGGGTCGAGAAACGGAACGACGAAGCCGCCGCTGGCCGCATCGACATGGACCGGGACGTCCGGGCCTCCGCTCGACGCGATCCTGTCCAGTTCCGCGCAGATCTCCTGCACCGGTTCGAGTTCTCCGGTGAACGTGGTGCCGAGAATCGCGACGACGCCGATGGTGTTCTCGTCCACTGCATCCCGAACCTGCTCGGGGGTGATGACGTAGCGTCCACGTTCGACGGGCAGGTACTTGGGCTCGACGTCGAAGTAGCGGCAGAACTTCTCCCACACCACCTGAACGTTGCTGCCCAACACCAGATTCGGCGCGGCCGTTCCGGTGCCCTTGGCTCGCCAGCGCCACTTGAGTGCCAACCCGGCCAGCATCACGGCCTCACTGGACCCGATGGTCGACACGCCGGTGGCCGACGACGGGTTGTTTCGGTCGAGCCCGGGCGCGTGGAACAGATCGGCGACGATGTTGACGCAGCGCTCCTCGATGGCCGCGGTGGACGGGTATTCGTCCTTGTCGATCATGTTCTTGTCGAACGTCTCCGCCATGAGCTTCTCGGCCTGCGGATCCATCCACGTGGTGACGAACGTCGCCAGATTCAGGCGCGAGCTGCCGTCGAGCATCAGTTCGTCGTGGATGTAGCGGTATGCGGCTTCCGGATCGAGTTGGTCCTCGGGAAGTCGCAGTGCGGGTACGGGATTGGTGGCGAGGCGGCCGGTGTAGGCGGCAGAGACGACGCCGTCGGTGTGCAGTTTCCTGGTCATCGTCTTCTCCCGAGTTCTCGACTGGTTTTCAATCTAGTCCGCGACGCGGGCCACGGGGCCCAGTTCCGTTTCCGGCCGTCGCGCGAAATGCTGCGCGATCACGGTGCACACCATCAGCTGGATCTGGTGGAAGATCAACAGCGGCAGCACGATCAGTCCGACGGGTTGGCCGACGAACAACACCGCCGCCATCGGTAGACCGCTGGCCAGACTCTTCTTGGATCCGCAGAACAGCAGCACCAATCGATCCTCGAACGTGAAGCCCAACAACTTGCCTCCGTACCAGGTGATCGTGAGCACCAGGGCGAGCAACGCGGCGCACACGGCGACGACGACTCCGATGCGCCACACCGCTACCGACGACCACACGTTCTGGTTCATCGATTCGCTGAAGGCGGCGAAGACCACCAGCAGGATCGAACCGCGGTCGACGAGTTTCGTCGGCGCGCTGTGTCGGGTGAGCCATCCGGTCACCCAGGGCCGGATCAGCTGACCGACGGCGAACGGAAGCAGCAGTTGAAGAGCGATATCGAGTACCGAGCCGGGGTCGATGGTCACGGAACCCGTGGTGGTCATCAGGGCGATCACCAGCAGTGGGGTGACGAACACGCCGATGATGTTGGAGAACGATGCACTCACGACAGCTCCGGCGACGTTGCCGCGTGCGATGGAGGTGAAGGCGATCGAGGATTGGACGGTCGAGGGGACCAGACACAGAAACAGGATTCCGGTGTAGAGGTCGTCACTGATCACCCCGGGGACGAGAATCCGCAGCGCAAGCCCGAGCGCGGGGAACAGCAGGTACGTGCACGCCAGGATCACCGAGTGCAGCCGCCAGTGCTTGACGCCGTCCCAGGCGTCGCGCGGCGAGAGCCGAGCGCCGTAGATCAGGAACAGCAGCGCAATGGCGATGCGCGTGATCCAGCCCAGGACGTCCTCCGCTGTGCCGGTGGCCGGGAAGAGACTTGCCAGCGCGGCGACCGCGAAGATGCCCAACAGGAAGGGATCCAGCACGGTATCCCGCAACAACTTCACTCGGCTAACTTAATCCATCGTGGTGCTGCGGGTCCGATCGGTGAGGGTGTTGAGGGTTCCCGCGATGATCGCCGCGTCGGCAGACCCGATGGTGAGCCGGTCCCCGTTCGCGAACGTGACGAAGGCCGCGGGCCCGGCTTCGGTGGCGACGGCGTAGTTGCCGCGTCCCTTGGCCCGTAGACCCCAACCACCGAACTCCTTCGACGGGTCCACCGTTCGAACGGACGAGCCGGTGATCTCGTCGATGTCGTAGTCGAACGCGGCCATTCCCAGACTCGATACGTACAGGCCGTCGCTGTCGACGTGCACGGTGAAGCGCAGCAGGGACAGGATGAGAATCGTCAGCGGTGCGAACAGGAAGATCGGCCACAGCGAGCTGGACAGGTAGCACGTCAGAGCAGCGCCTGCCAGAGATACCGCCGCGACGGTCGTGCCGGCGACTCGACTGGCACCGACATGGACGACCAGGGGCAATTCGGGATTGCACCGCGGCAGATCGGAGTGCGGCGGCGAGGTGGCGAGAACGCGCTCGCGGTGGTCGCGCAGCCGCGATGCGCCGAACAGTCCGGCCGCGAAGCCGGCGACGGTTCCCACCGCCATGGCCCAACCGGGGATGGTGACGCTCTGCGCGGTCGCCATGTCCAGTTCACGGACGAGGGTCGCGATCTGCAGAACACCGATGGTCCCGACGACGGTCAGCCCGATGATCAGCATCGTGCGACGCATGATCAGCAGCACCCGAGCCAATGATGCGACGGCACTGCACCCGCCGCCCACCAGCACGATCACGACCGCGAGGGTCCAGGCGTTGGAGAGCGGGTCGGCGAAGTCGTCGGGTTCGGTGCCGCTGAAGTGCGTGGCGACCTGCTCCGGCAGACGGTCCTGCCACAGGTACGCGAGGACGAGACCGAGAGCAGCGACGACCAGAGGTCCGAGAACACCGAAGACGACCCCGGCGGGATCGAACGTGCGGGCAGCCCTCGATTTCATCTGCTCGGCTCAGCTCGGCTGGCAGGCGTCCTTGAGGCTGCACGAGATGCACGAGCTTCCGCATCCGTCCGCCTCGGCGGGTGGCGGAACGGCCGCTGCTGCGCGGGCCCCGATGGTCCCGCCGGCCGCGGCGATGAACAGCGCGGAGACGAGGGCAACGACGACGCCGACGACAGCGGCGATGCCGCTCAGTGCGAGAGCGGCCACGGCGCCGATGGCCAGTACCAGGGCCGATGCGGCGGTGGTGGGGCCGGCGACGCGGTTGGCGAGGGTGAACGTTTCGTCGTCACGCATGGCCTCGGCGGTGCGGACACCCGCGAAACGGTTGCGTGGCAGCCGGCCCAGCAGTGACGCGACAGCGACAGCGCCGACGACGAGGGCGAGCACGAACAACACAACCGAGACGATGACCACCTGGCCAGGATACGGCGCAGCGAGGTCCTGGTACCAGGCGGGCCGCGTCACACTTTAGGCTGGTAGGTGTGACCGATTCCGTTGAAGCACCCACCGAGTCCGCCCCCGAGTACCGCTACACGGCCGAACTCGCCGGGCACATCGAGGAGCAGTGGCAGGACCTGTGGGAGACGCAGGGCACTTTCGACGCGCCCAATCCGGTCGGAAGCCTCGCCGGAGACGTCCCGAAGGACAAACTCTTCGTCCAGGACATGTTCCCGTACCCCTCGGGCAGTGGGCTGCATGTCGGTCACCCCCTCGGCTACATCGCCACCGACGTCTTCGCGCGCTATCACCGCATGCAGGGCCGCAACGTGCTGCACGCGCTGGGTTACGACGCATTCGGTCTGCCGGCCGAGCAGTACGCCGTGCAGACGGGCACGCACCCGCGCAGCACCACCGAGGACAACATCACCAACATGCGACGCCAACTGCGTCGGCTGGGTCTCGGGCACGATCGCCGACGGTCCCTGGCGACGACGGACGTCGACTTCTACCACTGGACGCAGTGGATCTTCCTGCAGATCTTCAATGCCTGGTTCGACGTCGATCAGAACAAGGCGCGTCCGATCTCCGAGCTGGAGGCGGCCTTCGCCTCGGGCGAGCGGACCCTCGACGACGGCCGCTCCTGGGAGTCGCTGACCGTCGGTGAACGCCGCGAGGTGATCGACGGCTTCCGTCTGGTGTACGAATCCAACTCGATGGTCAACTGGTGCCCCGGTCTGGGTACGGTGCTCGCCAACGAGGAGGTCACCGCCGACGGACGCAGCGATCGTGGAAACTTCCCGGTGTTCCGAAAGAACCTGCGGCAGTGGATGATGCGGATCACCGCGTACTCGGACCGCTTGGTCGACGATCTCGAGTACCTGGATTGGCCCGAGAAGGTCAAGACCATGCAGCGCAACTGGATCGGGCGCTCCCGCGGTGCGCAGGTCTCCTTCTCGAACATCGAGGTGTTCACCACTCGTCCGGACACGCTGTTCGGTGCCACCTACGTGGTGCTCGCCCCCGAGCACGAGCTGGTCGACGGCATGGTGGCCGAACAGTGGCCGGCGGACGTCTCCGACAAGTGGACCGGCGGAGCCGCAACCCCCGCGGAAGCCGTTGCCGCATACCGCGCGTCGATCGCGGCCAAGTCCGATCTGGAGCGGCAGGAGAACAAGGAGAAGACCGGCGTCTTCATCGGTGCCTACGTGAAGAACCCGGTCAACGGTGAGCAGGTGCCGGTGTTCATCGCCGACTACGTGCTGACCGGCTACGGCACCGGCGCGATCATGGCCGTCCCCGGACACGACGCACGCGACTGGGAGTTCGCCACCGCGTTCGATCTGCCTGTGCGCGAAGTCATCTCGGGCGGAGACGTCACCGAGGCCGCATACGTCGGCGACGGTGAGCTGGTGAACTCCGACTTCCTCGACGGCTTGCCGGTGGACGAGGCCAAGGCCGCCGTCATCGCGCGACTGGAAGCCGACGGCACCGGCCGCGGCACCATTCAGTACAAGCTGCGCGACTGGCTGTTCGCTCGCCAGCGTTACTGGGGCGAGCCCTTCCCGATCGTCTGGGACGCAGAGGGCAACCCGCACGGGCTGCCGGATTCTGCTCTGCCGGTGCAACTTCCGGAGGTCGAGAACTACGCACCGGTGTCGTTCGATCCCGACGACGCGGGCTCCGAGCCGTCCCCGCCCCTGGCCAAGGCCAGCGAATGGGTCAACGTCGAACTGGATCTGGGCGACGGGCTGCAGACCTACACCCGTGACACCAACGTGATGCCGCAGTGGGCCGGTAGCTCCTGGTACCAGCTGCGCTACATCGACCCTACCAACTCCGAAGCCTTCGCCGACCCGGAGAACGAGAAGTACTGGGTCGGACCGCGTCCGGAGATCCACGGACCCCACGATCCCGGCGGAGTCGATCTCTACGTCGGTGGCGTCGAGCATGCGGTGCTGCACCTGCTGTACTCGCGCTTCTGGCACAAGGTGCTGTTCGATCTGGGCCACGTCAGCTCGAGCGAGCCGTACCGTCGCCTCTACAACCAGGGCTACATCCAGGCCTACGCTTTCACCGACGCTCGCGGCGTCTACGTGCCCGCGGCCGAGGTGATCGAGCGCGACGGTGGCTACTTCCACCACGACCAGCCCGTCAACCGTGAGTACGGAAAGATGGGTAAGTCGCTGAAGAACTCGGTCTCCCCCGACGAGATCTTCGCCGAGTACGGTGCCGACACCCTGCGCTTCTACGAGATGTCGATGGGACCGCTGGACACCTCGCGGCCGTGGGCGACCAAGGATGTCGTCGGCGCGCAGCGCTTCCTCCAGCGGGTGTGGCGACTGGTGCTCGACGAGGTGACCGGCGAGGTCCGCGTCACCGACGCCAAGCCCACCGAGGACACGCTGCGCGTACTCAACCGCGTTATCGACGGTGTGCACGCGGATTACGCTGCGCTGCGCGACAATACGGCCGGCGCCAAGCTGATCGAGCTGACCAACCACATCACCAAGGCGTACCCCGACGGTGCCCCGCGTGGGGTGGTGGAGCCGCTGATCCTGATGCTCGCTCCGTTGGCACCGCACCTGTCCGAGGAACTGTGGAGCAAGCTCGGTCACGAGAAGTCGTTGGCGCACGGGCCTTTCCCGCGCGTGGAGAAGAAGTGGCTCGTCGCCGATACCGTCGACTACCCCATCCAGGTCAACGGCAAGGTCCGCAGCCGCATCACCGTCCCCGCCGATGCGACGAAGGACGACGTCGAGAAGACTGCGCTCGCCGACGAGAAAATTGTGGCCCTGCTCGACGGCAAGGCCCCGACCAAGATCATCGTGATCCCGGGTCGAATGGTGAACATCGTCCTGAAGTAACCCAGCCTCCGCCGAACTCGAAGTTATGGACGAAAATCGCGGTGATTCCGTCCATGACTTCGAGTTCGCGGGGGTTTAATTGTTCCATGTCACTGGCTGGTAGAGGCTTTGCAATGAGGCTGATGGCCTCGGTCGTTCTACTCCTCGGTTCCGCGTCGCTTGTCAGTGTCCCTGTGGCACAAGCAGATCCGGGGCCGGGCTCAGCGATTCCCGCCGACGATCCGTTCTACGAGTGGGACGGCGGGCTGGACGTCTCCCCGGGAACGGTGCTTCGGTCCAGGCCCATGACGTTCCGTACCCCCAGCCAGCCGACGCCGATCACGGGTAGCCAGGTTCTGTACCGAACCACCGACCAGCAAGGTGACGGCGTCGTCACGGTCGCAACTGTGCTGCGGCCCTTGGTTCCCGGGCCGACGCGGATCGTCTCGTACCACATGGCCTACGACGCGCTCGGCTCTCAGTGCAATCCCTCGTACACGCTCAGCGGCGGGTCGACGAGTCCCATTGCCGGCGCGGAACAGGCGGTCATTGCCGGCTACCTCGCAGCCGGCTACACCGTCGTCGTACCGGATTACGAGGGTGAGGAGCTCGAGTGGACGATCGGGCGGCAGTCGGGCTACGCAGCGCTGGACGGCGTTCGTGCGGCCCAGTCCTTTCTGGGGCTTCCGTCGAGCACGCCCGTCGGCATGGTCGGGTACTCCGGTGGATCCGTGCCGACGCAGTGGGGTGCCGAGATCGCTCCCGAGTACGCCCCCGAGCTGAACCTCGTCGGTGCGGCGGCCGGCGGGCTGCCGGTCGACCTGGCTCACAACCTGCCGTACGTCAGCGGAAACAAGCAGTGGGCGGGTGTCATCCCGGCACTGGTGGTCGCCTACGAACGTGCATACGGCCTCGACCTGAACAGTTTCATCTCCGACTACGGCCTCGAGGTCATCGATCAGGTCGATCAGGAGTGCATCGCGCAGTTCGCCGACGACTATCCGACGCTCACCGACGCGTCGATGGTCAAGGCCCCGTACACCTCACTGCTGGACGTACCCGAGGTCGTGGCAGCGATCGACGACAACATCATGGGCAGTCAGGGCACTCCGCGAACGCCGATGTTCCTCGCTGTCGGGCACGCCGATCCGATCGGCGACACGATCATGATCACCGGCGACGTGCAGGGGCTGGCGTACGCATACTGCGGGCGGGGCGTCGATGTGCAGTACGCACAGTACGACGGCCTGACGCACAGCGATGCGTTCCCGGTGTTCGAGGCGCAGAGCCTGCAGTTCCTGACCGAGCGGTTCGGCGGTGGGCCGACGCGCAGCAACTGTGCGCCCGTCCCGCCCGGCAACGCCCTGACACCGACCACCTGATTCGGGAAGGCGCTACCGGCGCGCTACCTCAGATCGCGCCCAGATCGGCCGACAGCCAGTGCTCCGGCTGCAGGTAGAACACCACGTTCTCTTCGTGCTCGCTGTCGGCCATTTCGAGATAGCCGTCGACCTTCTCCGGCGGTAGGTAGCGCGCAGCCATGGCGCGTAGTAGCTCCGGCGTACTCGGCTCTTCCCGCGCAACCGGTCCCTCGACTGACACGTATTTGATGGTCGGATTCGTCTGCTCGATCATGAGTGTGAAAC
Organism: Rhodococcus sp. 06-470-2; assembly: GCF_002258235.1. NCBI lineage: Bacteria > Bacillati > Actinomycetota > Actinomycetes > Mycobacteriales > Nocardiaceae > Rhodococcus > Rhodococcus sp. 06-470-2. The sequence goes on from NZ_NOYB01000016.1 coordinate 171,705, forward strand.
GCTGTGCAGCCCTGATCGATTCGGCTTTCCTGGGCGTCTTTCCGGTGAGAACCCAGGCCTGGCCACCAGGTGTGTAGTCGTACCAGATGGGGACGGTCAACGGACCGCGATCCGGGCCCGCGGAGACGGACAGCGCGGCGACGTGAGACTCGGCCAGAAATTCTTCGCGTTCTGCCTTCGACAGTGCCATGACACAACCGTAGGACTTTCGCAGACAGAGTTCCAGACCTGGACGCACCCTCGGGTCAACAGTGCTTACTCGACGGACTTCTGCTTTCCGCCTGTGACAAAACCGTCCGATCGGAACGGCCTCAGGTGAACGACAGGTTCTGCCTCTCGGCCTTTCTGATCGTGAACAATGCGATACTCGGCGCTCAATTGCCGAAGACTGGCGATGGAGAGCTGTTGAACCTGTTCGGCGGTCTCCGGGTCGGGCTGCTGTTGGGGGCGAAGCTCGACATCGAGGGTCAGTGTCTGACGCTGTTCGCTGTCGGCCTCGCAGCGTGCGATGAAACGCCCGGTCAACCGCGTCGCCAGAGAGATGTGTTCGACGGCAGGCCGGAAGTAGTCGGGGTAGATGTTGACGGCACTGTAGATCGCGGCGACGTCCGTACGTCCGAATACCAAGAGGTAGTGGGCATTCGGGTCGATACTTTGCGCCAGAGCGGGATGGCCGGCGTCGGCCAGTCGCTCGCGGACGGCGCTGCCGACGAGGGTTTCACCCCTGTCGTTCACCCGGTAGCGCACGAGCGGTAGTACGCCGCCGACGGTGAAGAGCAGGTAGCCCTCGGAGTCGACTTCGATGTAGGTGAATTCGGGCTGGTATTGCACGAAGGCGGGTTGCTGCACGACATCTCCTTCGGCGTACTCGGTGCCGAATATCGCGCGATTCAAGGCCGAATCCTCAGCTGCCGCCGACCGTATGGCGATCGTGGCGGCCGTTTCGTATCCGACAAATCCGACGTCGGTTGCCCCGTACACCACTCGTACACGGTCTCCGCCTTTGTCGCCCAGCATGTCGTGGACGAGGGAGCGCCACGCTTCACTGACGGGTTCGCCGCCGACGATTATGACGACGTCGTGTCGACGAAGCAGGTCGCCGTGGGTGTCGAGGAGATCCCGCGCGATCGGCGGGTACGCGAAGATCACTACCTGCCGGTACCCGTCTGCGGCCTCGGATACCACGTTCGCGATGACGTCAGGGTCCATGCCCGGAGTCGCTATCGACAGTCGGTGGCCACGTTTACGGAGTTCGAGCAGCATGGCGTACATGAATGCACCCCCGATGTACGGTCCGAGGGGAAACGTTACGAGTGCCAGGGTCGCTCGGTGTTCCGTGTCGGCACTTTCCCGCAGTACGTCGCCGAACATGGCTGCTCCGTGTTCGGTGCTGCGCTGCCCGCGTGACCAGAAGGTCGGGGTGCCCGACGATCCGGCGCTACTGGCGATGGTTTCGACATCTTCGGGCTGTCCGGATTGCAGATCGACGAGGGTGTTCAGGCGGCGATAGTTGTCTTTCGATGTGGTCGGTAGCTGCGTCAGGTCGGTCATCGTTGCGATCGAGTCGACCTCGATCCCGTTCTCGTGGAGCAGACGGCGATACGCAGGTACCGAGAGAGCGATGGATTGGACAAGTCGAAGCGCTGCATGTGCGGGGTCGTGCAGATCTGCTGAGTTCAAGGCGTGACCTTTCGATCATGTCCACCGCCGGCCGGGCGGTGAACGGGAATCACATGGGGGACTGTGTGATCCGATCGCGCGGCGTGCTTGTTCGACTTCTCGCGAAACTCGGAACTGGCGACGAACATCATTGACCTGCGGATCCGCCGTGCCAATCCCTGGAATGGCGGGCATCGTCCGCCTCCTGAGCCGCGGCCGCATAGGAGTCCTGCAACCGCGTGAGGTCGAAGCGCTCGCCGATGGTGTCTCCGTGAGCATCGATGTCGGCGCAGAGCTTTCTTCCAGGTGCGCTCCAACTGGAACCGGCTTTCAGTCGATAGAACGCAGATCGGGAAATGCTGAACAAGGTGCGGCCGAGCTGATCGTCGTCTTCGCTGCCGGCGGCGCGTCGAATCGAACGGTAGGCCTCATCCGTGGCGCGTTCCAGGTCGCCCCGCCGTGCCTCCAGGCGTTGCAGAGCGCGAACGAGGCGCTCTTGGTACGCGGTGAGTTCGTCGGGCACCCGCGAATCGGGCGGATGGATCGAGCCGTCGTGAGGCGACAGAATTTCGTGAAATGTTCCCGTTCCTGTTCCCCTGGGAATGATGTCGAGACGGTTGCCGAAATCTCTTGCACGCTCGGCAAATTGACGTGAGTCCAACAAGGGCAGCGTCGTCAGGTATCGGCGCAGCTGGTCATCGGCGACCGCAGAGAACATGTCAGGGGTGAGCTCGAGTAGTGCCGGGTGGTGCGCCCACACGGTCATGGCAATCGAGATGGGATACGGAAGCCCGGTGCGGATGAGGGTCTGGCAGCTCGCGCGCACTGCTGGTCTGGCCAGCAGATCTGATCCCAGGATGATCAAGGTTTGTTCGACCACGGCACCGACGAAGAGATCGTCGGGCGTCTGTGCAACCCGAGCGATCAATCTCGGTAGTTCGCCTTCGGCCCCCCTGTTGGCGAGCCCCTTGGCGGCGGCGAACTCGAAGAACGTCTGATGGAGAAATCGGGCACGGTTGTCGGTTGTGACCAGTACGCCGCGCCGGGTCAGTGCCCGTACATGTCTGCGCAGGACCACGTCGTCGTACGCATGGTCAACCGATGCGGCGACCTGCGCCGCGCGACGAACAACGACGTCGACGGGTGGTTCGGGTGTGCCCAAGGCGAGCATGGCGATCGCCAGAAACCCGGCACTGGCGGAGAGGTCATCAGAGTCGTCAGCCGGTAGCTCCGGTCCGGAGCGGTGATCGCTGACGATGCGGCGTGACCAGAACAGGTTGTAGAGGCCGGTGACGTCGAGTTCCAGCTGAGGGAAGTGTGGTGCCGACAACGAGAACAGCAGTCTGAGCAGTAAGGGGCTGGTACATACGTCGTCGACGAGAGCACCGCGAGCCAGGGCGGTCTGGATCGCCGACACCGGATTCGAAGGCTTTACCGAGTCGTCGGCGATGAATTCGACGGTCAATGCTTCGATTGCCGTCGGAAGTTCGGAGTTCGAGGAAAACGGCCCCAGTGTGATCCTGTGCCCCAGGTTCGCGGGAAGGATTTGACCTTCGAGCGGCCTGGTCGTCAGAACAACGGGGACTGCCATCCGGGCGACCACTGTGACCAGGTCGAGGATGTCGTGGCGAGCAGAGCGGCTGTGCAGCATGAGGTCCGCGGTGTCGAGCAGCAGTATCGCGCCCGGTCGACCGGTGATGGCGGAGATGATCTCGGCGGTCGAGGTTGTACGAATGCCGTCGTCTCCAGGATGTAACCAGGTGGCAGAGACCAGCAGCGGATCAAACCCCTGCTCCTGTAGTGCTCGGTGGAGCGACCACAGCAGTGTCGATTTTCCGTGCCCGGCTTCACCGACGACAATCTGTGGCTCGGATCCCTGGACCGTGCGTCGTAGCAGCGCTGCCTCGATATCGCGACTCACATACCAAGTGCCGTCGTCTCCGGATCCGACCTCGATGTCGTCGAGCAGGTGCTCCGACAGCCGTGCCAATCGATCCCATTGCATGAGACCCTTTTCGGTCACACTCACCTCGCCACGCCGCAGGCATGGACGCGGTGGTGCGGCACCCCTAAGGAGTCCTTGATGCGATGCCGGGCATGAGGAGTCGGAGAACGCCGTCGACAACCTCGATCGCCGTCTCGGTCGGCCGCGTCAGACAACGAAACAAGACGTTGTTGGTCAACATGATTGCTGCGTCGATGGTCGGTGCTTCGTCGCTGAACACGCCCGCTTCGCGCCCCCGTTCGAGGATCGGCACGACAGCAGATGGAAGGTAGAGGTTTTCCAAGACTGTGGTGACCGTGTTGGGCTGCTGGAACTGCTCGAAGCTCAAGGCAAGCAGCATCCCGGAGCTCATGGCTCGGTGGTCGATCACAAATTCACCTAGCTCGATCATCGTGCGGCGCAAAGCAATAGCGGGTTCGATGCCGAGGCGTTCATCGGCTCGACGCAATCGCAGGACGCGATCGAACTTGGGTTTCAGCGCGGCGACGATGATGTCGACTTTGCTCGGGAAAAGCCGTCGGAGGTCGTCGAGTCGGAGGCGTGCGGCTGCCGCGATATCAGCCAGCGTGACGCGGAAATATCCGTTGTCGACGAACAGAGCTTCCGTTGCGTCGATCACTTCGGCCTCGAGATCCGGCCGTAGAGCGTCGGAGTCAACGGAAGGATATGCCGGTTCTGGGTCGGGTACTTGTCGATCGGAATGCAGTGGATCGATCGCCCATCGCAGTATCGACGTCGTCGTTGCGGTGATGTCGTCCCCGGAGAAGGAACCCGGACTCAGCATCTCTCGTAATGCGAGTCCGTCCAGCAGAGCTCCCAAAACAATAGACAGGGAGGTCAGCGACATAGGTTGGCGGACGGACCCGCCCTGAGCCTGGATTGCCTGGCCCACTTTGGTCCGCAGGTCGGCATCCAATCGCTCGAATTCGGGGGTGACGGCTTTACGGGCCCCGTCGTGGTCGGCAGCGAGCAAGGTCGCGATCAAGCGTCGACGCATCAGGCCGGAAGTCAGGTCGTCGAACAAGGCGGACATGGGGGCGGCCGCATCGAGCAGCCCGGCCGGCGGGTCGGTGGCTGCAGTTCCGCTGTAGTTCACAGTGAGGTTGTCGAGCAGATCTGCCACGAACGCTTCCTTGCCGCCCGTACCTCCGCCACGGGAGTTGCCGGGGTAGGTGTTGTGGAACGTTTGATGCGACAGCCCGGCACCGTCGACGACCGCTGAGATGGATAGCGACCGGGCTAGGTCGGTCATGTCCGCTTCGTTGAGGAGTCGGTATCCGGCAGACAGAAATTGTTCGCGCGGGACAGGCCTAGGGTTCAACGTCAACCGCCTTCACTGGACTGCACAGCACCTGAATGGATCACGAACTATAGCAATTCAGCAATCGAGCTCGCATGGTGTAGTGCGAACTATATATAGGTGTAGACCGGGCAACTTAATAGACAATGGTCTCGAAATAGTTTGTGTTGCAAGGGGTTCAAGCGCCGTGATCCGATACACATCGGCCTCAAGGCCGGTATCTCGAGGAGGATCAGATGGTATTGATCGATCATCGACCCAATGCCCAGACGCGCGTCGCGGTGCCCAGGACAGTACGCAACCCCCTCGGTCCGAGGCCGCCCGTCACCCGCTCCACTCATGCGACGGTGCAGGTTCAGATCCCACGACCAGCGCAGACATACGCTTCACCCGGACTGACCGAGCGTGAGGTCGCAGTCCTGAAGGTGTGGTTGAACTGCGACTCCAAAGTCGAAGTCGGAGCTCGCCTCCACATCGCGCTGGGAACCGTCAATACCCACCTGACACGAATTCGAGACAAATACTCCCGCGTGGGTAGAGCTGCGCCGACGAAGGCCGCACTCGTCGCCAGAGCCCTGCAGGACGGCATAGTGAAACTCGACGACCTCTGAGTGGTGGGGGTCAGCGGGTGGTTGTGGGCGAACTCGAGACGTGGGCGAGGCCTACGACAGTTACCGCACCGTCAAGAGATGTTGACGGTTCTGTGTATGTCTGTAGTGACGCCAGCGTCAGGTTGCTCGAAACACTGCGTCTTTTCACTGCAATTCTGGGCCTCTTTTAGGATTGGAGAGTGAGCGACGATCTCTTCATTTCATACGCGTGGACGACGTCTGACCATCGTGAATGGGTGCGCTTTTTAGCTGCCAACCTCAAGGCGCTTGGATACGACGTACTTGTGGATGCCGACGTCGACTACGGGGACTCGTTGAACGGGTTCATGAGGCGGGCCTCTGAGTCCCGTCACGTTCTTCTTGTGGTCGACGAAAACTACGTGGACCGGTCTGACAACATGCCCGAGTCTGGAGTCGGGATCGAAAGCCGGGCGCTCGCCGAGGTGTACGACTCCAGACCGGGTTCATGGATGTCAGTACTCTTCCGAAACAATCCAGCTTGCAAACTTCCGAGCTGGTTGGTCGATCGCAACCCCAAGGGTGTCTCATTCAACGCACACCCCGCCACAGACAAGTTCCCCGGAAGCGAACAAGTGGATGAGCTTTGGCGGTGGATGGAAAATCTCCCGGCCAATCGCGACCATGCGGTCTCGGCGCGAACCTTGCGGGATAGGGCTCATCGCTTGGAAGAACTTGACCGGAAGCGCGATCCGAACGCTTGGGCCAATCCAGCAGCCCAAGGAGAGGTTGAATTTCCCTATAGCCAGGCGCCGAACGGAAACTATCGCCTGGGACACGCCGAGTACGCGTTTACAATGCATGTGTCGGGTGCTGGAGGAAATTCGATCTACGCATACAACGATTACATCCACTCCGTAGGGCTCAACCGATCTGGCGTCTCGAGTCACCATGAACTAGCTGCTCAGCTCACTCCCGGCCGCACCGTCACAGCAAGTAAGGGTGAGCAGCTCATACTGCAGAACAACGAGGGCGTGCTGTGCCTTGTGGACGTGCTTGAGGTGCAAGCCGAGAGGACAGCTCCTAGGTACTCGCCCGCGTTGCTGCGGTTTCGGTTCAAGATTCTTCTCGACTCCTAGATGCGCTGACACAACGCAGAGTTAGCAAGATGCGTGCTAGCAACACCTTCTCTGCATCGGTGTCAGCAGTGGGCCCAGCCACCCGGTCTGTAGCAATTCTTCGTGAAGTCGCGGACTGCCGGTCTAGCGACAGTTCAACTAAACAGGCCGACAATACCGATGCGTGCCCTCTAGGGCGTCTCGGGTCGCTGTGACGTAGCGACGAGAGGGCGTTAGCAGTTGCGACTCGATCTTGCCGAATTGCAGCCGCACCGCTGTGTCGGTGGCTGGCCGTAGACTTTGCGGCACACCGTGACCACGTCGAATGGGGAGATATGGCGATCATCGCAACGACCGATCTTGCGGCTTTCGCCGTGAAAGCGGTGAACCTGCCGCACGACGAAGCACAAGCGGGACGGGACAGAGTCAACGTTCTCCGTACCCGCATGGAGAAGCATATTGCAGACAACCCAGGCTTCTCCTTGGTGAAGATGTTGCACGCAGGAAGCGTTGCGAAGGGAACAGCACTTGCCACCGTGAACGACCTGGACGTTGCCGTCTACGTTCGCGCTAATGACGCCCCCGAAACAGGGCTGGTGTCCTGGATGGCGCAGCGGCTCCGCGACGCTTACGGGAAAACGATCAAACCTGATCAGATCGAAGAGGGCGTGCACTGTCCAACGATCACCTTCGCGTCCGGTCTCTCGGTCGACGTAGTTCCGGTCCTGTATGAGGGCGATGACAATGACGTTGGGTACCTTATCGCAAAAGACACCGGCGACCGGCTGAAGACCAGCGTCACGCAGCATCTGGCCTTCGTTCGGGCCAGGAAGAACGCAAGCCCTAATCACTTCGCTCAGATGGTGCGATTTGTGAAGTGGTGGGTGCGCACACAGAAGAAGCTTGATTCTAATTTCAAGTTCAAGTCGTTCATGGCCGAGTTGATCGTCGCGAAACTCGCCGATGAGGGTGTAGACATGGCTGACTATCCCGAAGCTCTCGCCAGAGTGTTCTCATTCATCGTCGACTCGGGCCTGCAAGAACGGATCGCGTTCACCGACTACTACCCTGCATCGGATCTGCCTGGTACCACGGGAGCAGTCGTCGAGATCTTCGACCCGGTCAACCCCGACAATAACGTCTCATTCCGGTACACCGACCCCGACCGGCTTCGTATCGTGAACGCGGCCGAACGAGCTCTCGACGCCATCACCGAGGCGGACTTCGCCACCACCAAAGGTGAAGCCGTCGCGTGCTGGCAGGTTGTTCTCGGCACCAGGTTTAAGGGGTAACTAATGTCGTCCAGCTTCACGAACACAAGCACGTTCACCATCGCCAACGCACGACATGTCAGCGCAAAAGTCAAAACCGACCTCAAACTGATGCAGCGCGCCTACGGGCATCCTAATGACGCCGATATCGACAACTACGGTGAGGAAGTCGCCCAGATGCTGGCAAAAGGCTATCTAGGGACCGTGATGTACGGCTACAAGCGTGGCACGGACTGGATCGTCGCTCTCCGCTATACCGCGAACGCCAACGGAACCCTGGCCGCTGACGACCGGGCGGGCCAGATTCCCCGTGGTGTTGACGTCTCCGGCGCATCGTTCTACTCGTATCTGACGTACTCGGCCAAAAAGGATGCACTGAGCGCAACGGAATGGGACGTGTTCGCTGGAACGCTTCCGTTTCGCCGCAAAGGCGCTGCAGAACCTGGCACATCCGGTGGGTCGTGGACCTTCGGAAACACCTATTCGTCGAACGGTTCCGGAGTGAGCAGAGCGGAATTCAAAACATGGTGAATACCGATGTGTTCGACGAGGAACTCGAGCTCCCTAACGCGCGGGCCCAACGTCGCTATGAGTCCCTGGTTGGACTCGACGACGTCAAATATGCACTGATACAAAATGCTGCCGTGCTGCTCGATCCCGACTCGTTGCGCACGTGGTCGCAGAAGCAGCACGGTGCGGTGCTGCCGGTCGTAGCCGCGTTCTCCCAACGCACACCACTGTTCATTTTTGCGGGCGATGTGGGCACGGGTAAGTCCACGCTGGCAGAGTCCTTCGCGCAGCCCATTTCCAAGCAGCGCAACATCGAAATCAGTGTTCTGCGTTTGAGTCTCCGCGCCCGCGGGACAGGCGCGGTCGGAGAGATGACCAGGCTGCTGGGCGAGGCGTTCGACGAAGTCGTCTCTCGAGGCCGGAAAATGCCTCCCGGGCATGCGCTGATTTTGGTGATAGACGAAGCCGACGCGATCGCGCAATCCCGCGAGCTGGGCCAGATGCACCATGAGGACAGAGCGGGCGTCAACGCTCTGATCCGTGGAATTGACACGGTGGCAGCCGAGGGACTCCCCATCTTGGTCGTGATGTGTACGAACAGGTTGAGCTCCCTGGATCCCGCGGTCCGGCGACGCGCTGCGAGCGAGTTCCAGTTCGAACGCCCCAACGACGTTCAACGCGTCGCGTTGTTCAAGGGTGCCCTTGAGGGGGCGGGAATTGCCGACCACGATATCGAGCGAATAGCGCAGTTGGCTGGTGATGATGGTCGCGGGTACGGGCACACGTACTCCGACATCGTCAACCGTGTCCTCCCTGCCGCAGTCCTCGCCTCCTACCCCGATAGCGCGTTGGACGCATCCGCAGTGACTGCCGCGCTTCAAGGGCACCCGCCGACACCGCAGTTCACCGATAAATGACCGGCGCTACACCTCCCCCGAGCCCCTCGGGCGCACGGCTGACCGGCGACGACTTGCAGCACCTCATCGCGTGGTATTGGTGTTTAAAGGCCTGTTCACCAGGTTCAGGAATCACATCGGTAGGCATCGAAGTCGACCACGTCGGCAACCTTGACGACGTGGCCATCGCCTACACCGACGGCCGCCGACGATACATCCAAGTGAAAGCAGCTGTGTCCTCCGCGGGGCTTGTGAACGCCGCTTGGCTAGCAACTCCCGCGTCTAGCTCACTCATCAAACGTCTTTACTCCTCTTGGGACACTCTCGGGCGCCCCGACGACGGAATTGCGCTGGTCACGAGCCGACCCATCGACCCGCACGACGTTCTCCTCCGCGAACGCGACCGACACAATCGCCTCGGAACGCGGCTGCGCCGCTCGTCGAGTAAAGACGCACGACACGCACTCGCCTTGGTCGCCGCAAGTGTCGGCTGCACCGTGGAGGAGATACTCGACTTCCTAGACGTCCTTGAGATTCAGCTTGGCCAAACCGAGAGAGACTGGCGCGACAAAGTCGACGACGCCGCCGTCGGTGCAGGAGTCAGCACCGCCCCTGCGTCTCTCGCTGTCGCACTCACCGAGATGCGCGAATGGGTGAAGACCACGCGCGGAGTCCGCGCCGCAGACGACCTACGCACCATGATCGACCGATTAGGGCTGCGCGCGGGGCGGCCACGCACCCTCGTGGTCGTGCACGCCATCGATCATGTCCCTGTGGAGGGCGACGACGGCATCACCGTGGACTGGGTCGATCGTTTCCGGGGCGACTCGCCAGAAACGCGCCGCGGACTCACGGACCCGACGGAATGGCACACCCGCCTCCCCGCAGACCTGACTATTGTTCGCGAAGAACTTCGGCGGCGCGGGGTAGCCGATGTTGCCGTTCGGGGTGCCATGCGACTGCCTGCTTGGTTCGCGGTCGGCGCGGCCCTCCGCGACGTCGCGGGCTTCGACATTGCGGCATACGACCGAGGCAACCTGTGGGCTGCAACCTCACAACCAATGCCCACACCTCAGGTACAGGTGCTCTTCGACACCTCCTTGAATTCGAACGACGCGGCAGGCGTCGCGGTCGTGGTGGAGATGTCGAGCATCGGCCGGGACGAAGTCGCGGCCGCGTTCGCCACGAGGGACGACCTCAGCAGACTCGTCTCCCTCACTATCGAGGGCGGGCCCAACCGGCGCCTCTTCACCACTGGCACCGATACCCTTGCAGCCGCGGTCGCCGTTCGTGACTGGATAAGACGCAACCTCGTCGGCACACCTCTGCACCTCGTGCTCGTGGCAAACGGCCCGTTTGCGTTATTCCTCGGTCACGTATGGGACCGCGTGCCCCCGACCACAATCTACGAGGACCTTGCCCCCGGATACGAAGCAGCCTTCACCTTCACGAACTGATTGCCGGCCATCACCGTGAGGCTGACCAGCATGTACGCCGCTTGGTCCATAAACACCACCTACAGATCGAGCGCCGTGTGCCAGTCCCTCCCGCAGTAGTTGGTAGAGTTAAATGCAATTTACGTAGCCGATGCCCCGCGCGAGTTCGTCGAACCGGCAAACAAGCAGACTTGGGCCAAACCGATTGTCGTGAGCGGAAACTCGACCCCTACTACGAGGCCGGGGTGGAGCCTGCGCAACGACCGAGGGCATCTCCACTCACCTGGTGCGCAGCACCACTTCCGTGGGATGAGCGTCGGCAGGTGTATCGATCGCATTGCGCACTGCACGGGCAACGGTGCTGGGCTGCAGGAACTTCGAGCCGTCGTACTCCCCACCCTCGTGTGCGACGATCTCGCGCTGCATCTCGGTGTCGATACGTCCGGGATGAACCGAGGTCACACGAAGCGTCGGCTCCTCCTGTCGCAGTGCATCACCGAATGCGCGCAACGCGAACTTGCTCGCCGCGTAGCCGCCCCACCCCGGGTTCGCGCGAATGCCGGCACCCGAATTGATCAGCACCACATGGCCGTTGGCCTTCCGCAGCGCCGGTAGGAGCAGCCGAGTCAGCTCGACGACGGCGATGACGTTCACCTCGTACTGCCGACGCCAATCATCGGCCGTCGACTCCTCGACCGTCCCCAGTGCTGCGACTCCGGCGTTGTGCACCAACACGTCGAGAGAATCGATGCCCGACGCGGCTGCGGCCACCGCGTCGGGATCGGTCAGTTCCACCGGCCACGGGGTCGCTCCCGATAGTTCCGACGAGACGGCCTCGAGAGACTCGGCCGATCGTCCGCCGAGCAGGACGTGGTGATCCGGGGCGAGCAATCGGGCGATGTGGGCCCCGAGGCCACGGCTTGCCCCGGTCACCAGCGCAGTACGAGTCATGAAGCCAGACTATCTAGAAGCTCATCCCCGCCTCGGATGCCCAGGTCCGGGTGGTGTTCGCTCCGTCGAGTTCCTCGCGAATGATGTCCGCGTGCCCTGCATGCTGCGAGATTTCGCGCAGGATGTGCAGCACCGTGAATCGTGCGCTCTGCCAGATGCGTTCGGGTGCCCAGGGTGCCGTCGGGACCGGGACGGACAGATTCAGATCCAACGTCGCCAAGGCATCGGTGGTGGAGCGCGCCACCTCTTCCCACTCGGTGATGAGCCCTGCGACAGTCTCGTCGTCCGCCATGACGTATTCGCCGCCGGCGGACTCCATGTCGAACTCGGCCGTGTCGTCGAGTTCGGCGATCACCTTCATCCAGTGCCGTTCGTTGCTGATCACGTGATGTAGCAGTCCGCCGAGGGTGAGTTCGCTGGCGGTCGTGCGGGTACGCGCCTGCTCGTCGCTGATGCCGCGCACGGTGATGAGAAAGTTCGCGCGCTGTTCGTCGAGCATTCTGGTGATGTCGGTGTTCTCGGTGGTCATCGTTTCCTCCTGGATGGGCTGGTGAATCCCACACTAGAAACAATCGAGGACATATTCGGTCCTCGATTTCAAACGAGCGGAATCACGCGCGCGGACGCAAACTGTCTGCATGGGCGATCGAGGTTTCACTTCCACGCAGTTGGCGGCGCGCGCGGCATATCTGCTCAGGGGCAACGACCTGGGCACCATGACCAGCGCGGCCCCGCGACTGTATCCGCACATGTGGAGCTGGGATGCGGCGTTCGTCTCGGTCGGGCTGGCTCCGCTGAGCGTGGAGCGGGCCGTGGTGGAGATGGACACCTTGCTCTCCGCGCAGTGGAAGAACGGGATGATCCCGCACATCGTCTTCGCCAACGGTGTCGACGGCTACTTCCCCGGTCCTGCGCGGTGGGCGACCGGCACGCTCGCGTCGCACGCACCGATGAGCCCGCAGACCTCGGGGATCACCCAACCGCCGGTGCACGCGATCGCGGTGCAGCGCATCCTCGATCATTCCAAGCGCCACGGACGTACGACGCGTGCCGTCGCCGAGGAGTTCCTCGACCGCCGCTGGGGTGATCTGGTGCGGTGGCATCGCTGGCTCGCTCAGGCCCGCGATGTCGACGACAACGGACGGATCGCGGTCTTCCACGGCTGGGAGTCGGGGATGGACAATTCGCCCCGTTGGGATTCGGCCTATGCGAATGTGGTTCCCGGACAGATGGATCCGTACTTCCGAGAGGACAAGGCGGTGATCTCCGACGCCTCCCAGCGGCCGAGCAATCTCGAGTACGACCGCTACATCTGGCTGGTGGAGGAAATGAAGCAGGTCGGGTACGACGACGATGCATTGAAGACGAAGATGAGCTTCGCCGTCGAGGACGTGTTCGTCAGCGCCATCTTCGCAGTGGCATGCGATGTGCTCGCGACCATCGGCGAGGACCATTCACGTCCCCACTCCGATGTTCGGGAGTTGCGGTCGTGGGCGGAGAAGTTCCGCAAGGGAGTCATCGCGACGACGGATGCGCGCTCCGGTGGGGCCCGTGACTTCGATCTGCGGACGGGCCAGTGGATCGGCACCGAGACGATCGCGATGTTCGCCCCGTTGCTGTGCGGCGGACTGCCCCGCGAACAGGAACGAAACTTGATCCGCATCTTCGAGGGCACGCGGTTCTGCGGACATCCGGATCTGCGCTTCGCCGTTCCGCCGTCCACGTCCCCGGTGTCGAAGGATTTCCGTGCCCGTGAGTACTGGCGCGGACCGGTGTGGCCGGTGATGACGTGGCTGTTCTCGTGGGCGTTCGCGCGTCGTGGTTGGTCGGAGCGGTCACTGTCGTTGCGCGACGAAGGGTTGCGTCAGGCCAGCGACGGCAGCTTCGCCGAGTACTACGAGCCGTTCACCGGTAAGCCGCTCGGCAGCATGCAGCAATCCTGGACGGCCGCGGCCGTGTTGGACTGGCTGGGGTAGCGAGAAGGATCAGCCGAGGTAGCTGTCGACCAGAGGGCCGACGACGTCGAACGAGGTGGCGTCGGGCACGAGGTACTTGGCGACGGTGCCGCAGACGAAGGGGTGCCACGCGGAACCGGAGTCGGTACCGAGGGACGAGACGGCCAGGACGTTGCCGAAGTAGATGCCGGGCAGGTGGCGCTGGACGAGTTCGTCGTTGTGCGACGCGACGGCGAGCAGTTCCTCGACGTGGCTGCGATCGATCTCGTCACCCATGGCTCCGAGCAGATCTGCGCCCTCGGCGCGGGCCCGGACAGGGTCGCTGTCCAGCAGCGTCAGTGCGCCGACGGTGACGCCCCGGTTCTGCAGTTCGACGGCGATGGCATGGGCGAGAACGCCACCGAACGACATGCCGAGGAGGTGGACGGTGCCGTCGGTCTGGATGCGAACGATGTCGTCGGCGTACTGCGCCGCCAGTGCCGCGAGGGATTCGGCGCGCTCACCGGACGCGGGTACCTGAACGCCGTAGATGGGGCGGTCGTCGTCGACGTGAGGTGCCAGGCCTGCGTAGCAATCGACCAGACCCACCAGCGGGTGGATGCAGAACACGGGGTCGAGGTGTCCGGTGGTTCGGATCGGCGCGATGGTCGGCACCGCATAGTCGGACGGGTCGAGATCCGTGAGAGCCAGATGCGATAGATCGTTCACGACAGTCATGGGTGCGCCTCCGAGCCAAGAGATGTAGTTCGTGTTTGCATTGGTTTGTTCGTGCCGACTCTGGGTATGTCGCTGTCGGCGGCGTGAGTGTTACCCACGTCTCATTACCGAGGACTCAACCATGTCTGTGGACCGATCGCATTAGTGACTGTTCACCATTGAGTGCCCAGGTCCCGGCCCCTAATCTCACCCGGGTGGTCTTCTCCCGCACGTCGCGTGCTCTGTTCGGATTGTTCTCGGCCGGTGTCATCGCCTGTGCTGCTCCCGGGATCGCGTCGGCCGTTCCGCAGGGCCCGGACGTCTCGTCGTGGCAACACATCGACGGCACCGCGATCGATTGGCATGCCGTCAAGGCGGCGGGCCACGGATTCGCGATGGTCAAGGCCACCGAGGGTCTGGACTACGTCAACCCGTACTTCGTCGAGGATTCCATCGTCATGCGCACGGCGAACGTGGCGCGCGGGGCGTACCACTACGCCGATGTGACGCTCTCACCCGAGTTGCAGGGCGCGTACTACTCGGCACTGGTGCTGGGCATCAACGGTCCGGGTGATCTGCCGCCGGTGCTCGACCTCGAGGACGCGAAGGGGAGGTCGCCTGCCGAGGTCATCGACTGGACGCACCGGTACCTCGATACCGTCCAGACGCTGACCGGCCGTCAGCCGATCATCTACACGTATCCGAACTTCTGGCGGACGGCGATGGCCGACACCCACGAGTTCGCCGACTATCCGCTGTGGATCGCCGACTACAACGACGAGCTGGGGCCGCTGCCCGGCGGCTGGACGAACTGGCTGTTCTGGCAGTTCACCGACCGCGGCACCATTCCCGGAATCGACGGACGTACCGACATCAATCACTACGCGGGCACACCGGAATCGCTGCGGGCACTCGCTCGGTGGTGACGCCCGTCCACCTGTCGGCTTCGCAACCACACCGGTAGTGCGAAAGAGCCCGCAGTCGATTGTCTCGACTGCGGGCCCCTTCGGTTCACTGTCGATCCGAACTGCTACGCCGACTTCCACACTGCGACGACGGAGGGCCGCGGCTGGGTGTCGCCGCCGTCGGGCCAATGCGAGATCGGTGCGTCGGCGGTGGCGTCGTCGCTTTCGCCCGGGTGCTGCACGCACACCACCACCCGCTCGTCGGAGACGATGGGACCACAGGTCTCGCCGCCCGCGGGAACCGTCAGGAACTGACGAGTCTCACCACGACGTGGGCCGTCGAGCACCACGGCGAACAGGCCGTCGTTGGAGTCGAGAGCGTTGCCGTCGGTGGAGACCCACAGGTTGCCCTTCGAGTCGAAGGCGAGGTTGTCGGGGCACGAGATGGGGCTGACCTGACTCTTGTCGAAGCCGCCGAAGTACGTGTCGGCCTCGTTCGGGTCACCGCACACCAGCAGCAGGTTCCAGGTGAACGACGTGCCCGCGTGGTCGTCGTCGAGCTCGAGCACCTGGCCGTTCTTGTTGGCGTTGCGGGGGTTGGCCTCGTCGGCCGCGGCCTTGCCCTCGGTGCCTCGGTTGGTGTTGTTGGTCAGCGCGACGTAGACCTTGCCGGTCACCGGGTTGGGCTCGAAGTCCTCGGGACGGTCCATCTTGGTTGCGCCCACCTTGTCGCCCGCCTGGCGGGTGAACACCGCGACCTCCTCGGCCGACATGCCGTCGACGAGTGACGTGCCGCGGCCGTCCTCGCCGGTCTCGAGCAGAGGGATCCACGTTCCGGTGCCGCGGAACTCGCCGTTGGCGGGCAGGGTGCCCGAGCCGTCGATCTCGTCGGGAGTGTCGCCGGTGAGGGTCGCGACGTACAGCGTGCCCGCGTCCAGCAGCGTCAGGTTGTTGCGCATCGCGGCCGCGCCGGTGCCGGGCATCATCGTGCGGCTCGAGACGAACTTGTACATGTAGTCGAAGCGCTCGTCGTCACCGCTGTAGGCGACGACGGTGCCGTCGTCGGTGACGTGGATGGTGGCGGCCTCGTGCTTGAAGCGTCCCAGCGCGGTGTGCTTGATCGGGGCCGATTGCGGATCCCACGGGTTGACCTCGACGATGTACCCGAATCGGTTGGCCTCGTTGGGCTCCTGAGCGAGATCGAAGCGCTTGTCGAAGGTTTCCCACTTGCGATCGCTGGCGGCGCCCTCGATGCCGTAGCGGGCGAGGCGATCGGCGGCGACGGTCTCGGTGACCGACTCCGCGTTGCCGAAGTACTGGTTGAAGTTCTCCTCACCGGAGAGCACCGTGCCCCACGGCGTCAGACCGCCCGAGCAGTTGTTGAACGTGCCGAGCACGCGGGTACCCGTCGGGTCGGCGCTGGTCTTGAGGAAGTCGCTGCCCGCGGCCGGGCCGGTGACGACGAACTCCGTCGTCCCGGTGATGCGACGGTTGTATCGGCCCATCGTCGGCGTCAGCTTGCCCGAATCAGCCTCGCCCTGAACCTGAACCACCGTCAGGCCGTGTGCGGCGAGTGCAATGTCGAACTGCTCGCGCGTCGGCTTCTCCGCGTCGTAGCCCTTGAACATCGCCGGCTCGGTGGTGTACTCGTGATTGACCGCCAGCAGGAACGCGTTCGGTGTGCCCTCCACCGGAAGCAGGCCGGCGAAGTCGTTGTTGAAACCGAACTGCATCGCCTGCGCAGCAGCGGTCTGGTTGTCGAAGTCGAACGCCGGAGCGCCCTCGACGACCGGATCGCCCCAGCGGATCACGACAGCCTGCTCGTGGCCCTCGGGTATCACGACGGCGTCCTCGGTGTTCGGTTCCACCGCAACGAAATCCACGCCGTCGACCGGCGGGGTGTCGGCACCCGACGCGCTGGAGGTTGCGCTTCCGGTGGCGGCGGGCTCGTCGGTCGAGCACGCGGCGAGAGCGCTACCGGCACCGACCGCGAGCACCGCCATGGCACCGCCCTTGATCACTCCGCGCCGCGACATCGCGGTCTTGACGATGTCGCCGAAGTATTCACCCTTCGAGGTGTTGGGAACCTCGTGGAAACACGCATCGCCGCACTTGTACTTGCACGTCAATGCCGATCGCTTGGAGCTTCCGTCGTGAACCGCGAACAAGGGTAGTGGCTTCATGAGTGGGCACGCTGTCACCCAAAAGCGAAAGTAAAGGAACGTTCAGGTGAAGTCGCGGACAACGAGGTTGCCCTAACGTGCTACAGCACCTGCGACAGAAACGCTTTCAGTCGGTCGGTGTGCGGATCGTCGAACAACTGCTCCGGCGTTCCGGTTTCGACGGCGCTGCCGTGATCCATGAACAGCACCCTGTTGGACACCGATCGCGCGAAGCCCATCTCGTGGGTCACCACCACCATCGTCATGCCGCCCTTCGCGAGGTCGGCCATCAGCGCCAGCACGCCCTTGACCAGCTCGGGGTCGAGAGCGGAGGTGGCCTCGTCGAAGAACATCACCTCCGGCTTCATGGCCAGTGCTCGCGCGATGGCGACGCGCTGCTGCTGTCCGCCGGAGAGATTGCCCGGACGCGAATCCGCCTTGTTGGCCAGGCCGACCAACTCGAGCTGATCCATCGCGGCCGCGCGAGCAGCCTCCTTGGACAGGCCGAGCAGCTTCTGCGGGCCGAGCGCGATGTTGTCGGCAACGCTCTTGTGCGGGAACAGGTTGAACTGCTGGAACACCATGCCGATACGTTGACGCAACTGGTCGGGGTTGTCCTTCAGCACCGACTTGCCGTCGAGCAGGATGTCGCCCTGTTCGGGTTCGTGCAGCCGATTGAGAGCACGCAGCAGCGTCGACTTGCCCGAGCCCGAAGGGCCGATGACCGTGGTGGTCGTGCCGGCCGGGACGTCGATGCTCACCCCGCGCAGCACCTTGTTGGTGCCGAAGGACAGGTGGATGTCCTTGCCTACGAGCGAAACAGAAGTCATGTCAGCCTCTTTCCACGACGACGGCCTGCTCGACCGGGTCCAGCGTCTGCTCGGCCTTGCCGGTGCGCAGTCGCTTGTCGATGTAGTTCACGAGATGGGTGAGCGGCACGGTCAGCACCAGGTAGAACAATCCGGCCGCGACGAGCGGAGACAGATTTCCGGTCTGTGCGTTGAGATCTCGACCGACCGCGAACAGCTCACGTTGGGTGGCGAGCAGTCCGAGGAAGTAGATCAGCGACGAGTCCTTGATCAGCGAGATGAACTGGTTCATCAGCGCCGGCAGGACGCGTCGGACTCCCTGCGGGACGACCACCAGGTTCATCGAACGACGACGGCTGAATCCGAGTGCCCGGGCTGCTTCCATCTGACCGGCTTCGACGCTCTGGATGCCGGATCGGAAGATCTCGCCGATGTACGCAGCGGCGAGCAGCGAGAGGGCGGCGGCGCCGAGCCAGTACGGATTGCCGCCGGTCACACCTTGCACCACCGGTCCGATGCCCAGTCCGATGATCAGAATGATGACCACGGCGGGCAGTCCGCGGAAGATGTCGGTGTAGACGCGGGCGGGCCAGCGCAACCAGCGCGTGCGGGAGAGGCCGGCCAGAGCCAGCAACATGCCCAGGACCGTACCGATGATGCCCGACGCCAACGCCAGAATCAGCGTGTTGGGCAGGCCCACCTTGAACAGGTCGGGGATGGCGGACTTGTACAGCGACCAGTCGAAGAACGTGTCGCCCAACTGCGCCAGCGTCGACTTCGGCTGGACCGCAACCGCTTCGGGAGCGTTCGCGTCGTTCTGCGCTGCGATGGCGGCGAAGTCGGGTAACTCCGGCTCCGGGGCTGCCTTGCTGCCGGGCTTGAAGCCGTCGGGCAGCTCGCGAGGAACCCAGTCGGAGTAGAGCGTGGCCCAGGTGCCGTCGGCGATCACCGCGTCGAGCCCGGAGTTCAGCGCATCGATCAGTGGTTGATTGTCACGGGCGACGGCCCAGCCGACGAAGTTGTTCAGCGAGAACGTGTTCTGTGTGATCGCGGTGCCGTCCTCGGGCTTGACCAAGCCCTCGGCCTGCTGCGACGGAGCCACCCAGGCGTCGATCTGACCGGTCCGCAGGTTCGCGTAGGCGGTGTTGTAGTCCGGGAACTTCACCGGATCGAGGCCGAGCGTGTTCACCACGTAGTCGTCCTGCACGGTGCCCTGCACCACGCCGATCCTGGTGCTCGCGTTCAGGTCCTCGAAGCGGCTGATCGGACCGCCGGTCTGAGCGACGAGGGAGAAGTAGCCGAAGTCGTATCCGTTGGTGAATCCGACGGTGTTGCGTCGCTCGTCCGTCGTCGTGATCGAGGACGACCCGACGTCGAAGCGGCGGCCCGCAACCTGGGCGAGCAGGCCCGAGAACTCGGTGCCCGAGAAGTTGATCTGCAGCCCGAGCTTGTCCGCGACGGCCTTCAGCAGTTCGTTGTCGTAGCCGGTGTACTGGCCGGCCGAGTCGAGGCAGATGCTCGGCGGGGCGTCGGAGAGAGTGCCGACGGTCAACACTCCCGGCGTCGCCAATCCCAAGGCGTTCGTGTCGATGCGGTCCAGCGGGGTGACGTTGTCCGTCGTGTACCTGTCCTCCGTCGCGGCCGCTGCGGCAGCGTCGAAGTTCGTCGGCGTGGACGACGCACTGTCGACTCCGGGAGGGGCGCACAGGTCGGTGGGACCTGCGGCCGCCTGATCATCGGAGTTCGAGGTTCCACACGCGGCGAGCGTGAGGGCCATCAACAGTCCGAGAACGAGAACCACGAGCGCGCGTGAAGCGCGTACGGCAACCATGGACAAAACCCTAAGCGGACCAGGGCCCACTCACCCAAACGGCCGACGCGCAAGGGTTTCGCTCAACGAACTGCCGTGACGTGTGCCTACCGGTGCGCGTCCCGCCACGCGATGGCTTCGCCCAGTTCCGTGAGGTCGTATTCGGGGCCTCCGGTACCCACGGTGAACAGGGTGGCTCCGGCGTCGACAAAGTCCTGAGCGGTGTCCGCGCCCGGCCACGAGACCGATCGAGTGATGCCCGAGACGTCGCGCCCGACGGTGGTGCCGTGCTCGGCGAGGATCTCGGACTTGCGCTTCAACGCCTCGAGGTCGGCGAAGCTGTGCCAGATGTGCGCGTACTCGGCGACCATCTTCAGGGTCTTCTTCTCACCGCCACCGCCGATGAGAATCGGAATGTCGCGGGTGGGAGCCGGGTTTCCGACGTCGAGTCGGTGTCGGATTCTGGCCAGGCTCTCCTTCAGCAAGGCCAGACGCGAACCGGCCGTGCCGAATTCGTAGCCGAAGTTGTCGTAGTCCTTCTCGTTCCACCCAGCGCCGATGCCGAGAATCAGCCGGCCGCCGCTGATGTGGTCGACGGTGCGCGCCATGTCGGCCAACAGGTCCGGATTGCGGTAGCCGCCGCCGGTGACGAGCGCGCCGATCTCGACGTTCGACGTCTGCTCGGCCCAGGCACCGAGCATCGTCCAGCACTCGAAATGCGCGCCGTCGAGGTCGCCGTACAGCGGATAGAAGTGATCCCAGTTGAAGACGATGTCGACACCCGCATCCTCCGATCGCAACACCGCGTCGCGGATCAACTGATAGTCGGGAGCGTGCTGGGGCTGAAGCTGAACACCGATCTTGACGGCCATGTACATCTCCTCGTCGTGTGGGCTGCGTCTCCCATGATGCACCCGAATGCGATCAGCCGATGCGGACGCCGCTCTCGGCCATCATCGCGCGCAGTACGAACCCGGCCTCGGAGCCGACGATCTCGCCGACGAGGGTGATGTAGCGGTCGACGAATGCGCCGCCGTGCTGCTGCTCGTTCTCCTCGGCGAAATGGTGCGCGAGCTCGTGCAACACCACCAGCTCCCGCAGCGCCCAGGCCCTGTTGCCCCGATGCAGGGGCACGGCAATGGTGGCGGTGTCCGATTCGTAATGCGCCGCAGCCGAACCCGAACGGGTCCGGACGGTGATCACACGACCGGCCTCGGGCCAGGTGGCGGCGACCCAATCCAGCCCGAGCACCGCATCGACGTACGCCTGCACCGACTCGATGGAGGCGAATTTGCGCTCGATCGGCAGCGTGATCTGTGAACCCATCACCTCCACCATGCGAAGACCTCGCTCCTCGGCGCGATCGAACATGGTGCGGACCAGTTGCTCGGCGTCGTAGACGGCCGCTCGCTGCGCGTCCCTCGCCCTGCTCATCGGATCAGCCTAATTTGTGTCGCCTTCCCGATTCGCCTACAGTCCTCTATCGACAACGATTGTCGCATTCATAAACACCTTCAAGCCCAGGAGAAACCGTGCTCGCCGTCGATGACCTCTGCATCGACGCCGGACACTCGCGCATCGTCCGGCACGTGTCCTTCGAGATCCCCGCCGGTCGACGCCTCGGCCTTCTGGGTGCGTCGGGATCGGGAAAGTCGATGATCGCTTCGGCGTTGGTCGGAGCGCTGCCGCCGGGCATCACCTGCAGCGGCAGCATTCTCGTCGACGGCCACGACGTCACCGGGGTTCCGACGCCCCGGCGACCGCGCACCGCCCGTCCGGCGATGGTGTTCCAGGATTCGGCCACCGCGCTGAACCCGATGGTCACCGTCGGCAGGCAACTCCGCGCGCGCGACGCCTCCGCGCTGCTCGAGCGTGTGGGTCTGCGCGACACCGAACGCATCCTGGCCGCGCACCCGCTCGAGCTGTCCGGTGGTCAGCGTCAACGCGTCTGTATCGCAGTCGCATTGGCGCGCGAGAGCCCGCTGGTGATCGCGGACGAACCGACGACGGCCCTCGATGTGGTCAGCCAGGCGCGGGTACTCGACGCTCTTCGTGAGGTGGCCTCGCTGCTGCTGATCACGCACGACATCGCCGTCGCCGCACAGCTGTGCGATCACCTGATGGTTCTCGACTCGGGACGCATCGTCGAATCAGGCTCCACGGCAGAGATTCTCGACAGTCCCAGGTCCGATGTCGTGGTGCGCATGCTCGATCGAGCTCGCGCCGCCGATCCGTTTCGTCAGCTGGTAGCGCGATGACTGCGGGATTGGCGGCGACGAACATCACGCGCACCTACGTTCGGCACGGATCGTCTCGTACCGCGCTGGACTCTGTCTCGCTTTCGCTACCGCCTGCCGGTCGCGTCGCCGTTGTCGGCGAATCCGGTTCGGGGAAAACCACTGTGCTGCGCATGCTGCTGGCACTGGACTCCCCCGATGCGGGCACCGTGGAACTGGAGGGGCGCAACGTCCGTCCGGGTTCCGCGAGATCGCTGCGGTGGTTTCGCCGATTGGTGCAGTACGTACCCCAGGACCCCGCCACCAGTCTCGACCCACGCCGCAGTGTCCTGGATCTGGTGGCCACACCGCTGCGACTGCTCGGCATCGACGGCGATCACCGAGCCAAGGCAGCTGCCGCACTCGCCGCCGTCGGGCTGGACCAGCGCTATCTGCAGCGCCGCCCGACGGAACTGTCCGGTGGCCAGAATCAACGCGTCGCCATTGCGCGTGCGGTGGCATGCGAACCGCGGTACCTGCTGGCGGACGAGCCGGTCAGCGGACTGGACCCCGACCTACGTGAGCAGGTCCTCTCAGTGCTCGCCGGCCTACCGAGCGCCCTGCTGATCGTGAGCCACGACCTGTCTGCGGTCGCACGACTCTGCCGCGAGGTATCGGTGATGCACGACGGCCGGATCGTCGAAACCGGCAGTGTACGAGACATTCTCACCGACCCACAGCACCCGTACACCCGAGACCTGATCGACGCCGTACCCCGGCTCGCACCACCACAGGAGATCCATTGACCACCAACGTCTTCCGCCTCGGCACCCTGGCAGCGGTAGGAACCCTCACGCTGACCGGCTGCTTTTCTTCGGCCCCTTCCGACGACACCACGGACAGGGCCCGCGTTGCGATGCTGCAGCCGCCACGCTCGGGGCTCTCGCAGTTCAGCGACGACGCCTTCAAACTCTCGCGCTGGTCCACCGCCGAAACCCTGGTCACCCTCGACGACCTCGGTGACGCGCAGCCGGCTCTGGCCACCGCCTGGAACCGCGTCGACGAGCGCACCTGGAGTTTCGACCTCCGACCCGACGTGAGGTTCCACAACGGTGCGCCGCTCGACTCCGCCGCCGTCGTCACCGCACTGACCGCTGCCACCACCGCCGCGCCGAAGCCGCGCATCCTCGACGGCGTCGAGCTGACGGTGACCGCCACCGACGACGATTCGGTGGAGGTGACCACCGAGGACGTCGATCCACTGGTGCCGCAACGACTCTCGAGCCCTCAGCTCGCCATCCTGGCACCCGCGGCGTACTCCGCAGGCGGCAGCGACCCCGTCGGAACCGGCACCGGACCGTTCGTGTTGACCGCTGTGAACGGCACATCCAGTGCCACGCTGGATCGCAACGAGAACTACTGGGGTGAGACCGCGACGCTCGCCGGCATCGACGTCGACTTCGTGCCCGACGGTACGGCCCGCGCAGCGGCGCTCCGCAACGGCACCGCCGATGTGGTGGAGGCGATTCCGGTGTCGCAGGCCGCCAACATCGACCCGTCGCTGGTGCACGAGGTTCCGATGCCGCGTACCAACACCCTGTACCTGAACACGTCGTCCGGCGTGTTCGCCGATCCGGCCATGCGCGCCGCCGCACGGGAGTCGGTGGACAAGGATCGTCTGGTCGAGCAGGTCTACGAGGGCCGCGCGGACGCCGCGAACGGGCTGCTCGGCCCCGCGCTGCCGTGGGCGGCGGGCCGTCCCGCCCGCACCGACACACCGGCGGGTGATGCCACCGGCAAGAAGATCACGCTCGCCACGTTCACCGACCGTGCCGAACTTCCCGAGGTCGCCGTGCTGCTGCAGCAGGAACTCGAGGCGAAGGGCTTCGTCGTCGAGCAGGTGGTGCGCGAATACCAGTTCATCGAAACCGACGCGCTCAGTGGCGCATTCGATGCCTTCATTCTCTCCCGCGCCACCGTGCTCGATTCCGGTGACCCCGTGGCATACATGTTCTCCGACTTCGCTTGTGAGGGATCGTTCAACATCTCCCAGTTCTGCGACCTGCAGGTCGACGCGGCGTTGGCAGACGCCTCGGCCACCGAACCCGGAGACTACCGCCGCGCCGCGATCCTGGACGCCGAGAAGCTGATCCTGGAGAAGGATGCGGCCGTGCCGATGCTGCACGAACGCGTCATCCAGGGCGAATCCGAAGGCATCACCGGCGTCGCCCGCGATCCGAGGGAACGCACGCTCATCACCAACCAGACCGCCTTCGGGTAAGCAGTGAGAACAACCGCCTCGCGGCTGGTTGCCGTCGCCGGTGTCGTCCTCCTCGTCGGAATGCTGCCGTGGCTGTCCGATCGCGATCCGGCACTGAGCATTCTGCGGGCCCGCTCGGCCGAGCAGGAAGCAACCCCCGAGGCCCTGGCAGCCATTCGCCGCGACCTCGGCCTCGATGCCGGACCGCTGCGGATGTTCTGGGACTGGCTCACCGGCATCGCGTCGGGCAATCCCGGAACATCCTGGAACACAGGTGAACCGGTGCTACCGGGGGCCCTCGATGCGCTGCTGGTGTCGCTGACCCTGATGGGGTTCGCGATGGTCGTCGCGATCGCAGCCGCCGCCCTCGTGGTCGTTCCCAGCGTTCGGGCCGGGCTCCGCGGTACACCGAGACGGACCGGGGGCGGCGTCGCGGCCGCACTCACGTCGATGCCGGAGTTTCTGCTCGCGTCGGTACTCGTCGTTCTCGGTGCCGTGTGGTTGTCGTTTCCGGCCTACGGCTGGAACGGTCCCGAGTACGCGGTGCTGCCTGCGCTCGCACTCGGGTTGCCTGCGGGCGGGCTGATCGGGCGATTGCTCGCCGACGCGATCGCCGTCACCTTCACCGAGGGGTGGGTCATCACGTGGACGGTCGCAGGCTTCTCGCGGCCACAGATCGCCGGTGCGGTTCTGCGACGTGCCCTTCCCGGCCTCGCATCGCAGATCGGTCTGATCATGGTCGCGATGACCGGCGGGGCTGTGGCCGTCGAAAAAGTCTTCGCCATACCGGGATTGGGTCGCACCACCCTCGGCGATGCGCAATCGCAGGATCTGCCCGCCCTGCAGATCGACATCCTGTTACTGCTGGCCGTCAGTGCCGTTCTGGGGATTTCCGCCGAACTGGCCCGACGGTTTCTGCTCGGTAGCGCACTGCACGAGAAGGCGATGCCCATCCCGTCCGGCGTCTTCCACCCGTCGCCGCGACGGTGGCTGGTGCCGATCGCTGCGGCGTCGGTCCTGCTGGTCATGGTGCTTGCCGGACTCCCCCGCGACGGCCAGGCGACGACGCGGGAGAAGTTCTCGGCTCCGTCGCCGGCCCACCCGTTCGGAACTGACGCCTCGGGTCGAGATCTGTTGGCCCGCGTCGCCGACGGCGCACTGCGTTCCATCGGTCTCTCGCTTGCCGTGACGCTCGCGGCGCTGGTGGTCGGCGTGCTGATGGGACTGATTCCGCGGGCCTCCCGTGGGCTGGTCGAGGTGACCAATGCGGCACCACCCGTCGTCACCGGCATTCTGATCGCAGCGATCTGGGGTCCGAGTGCAGGCGGGGCGGCCGTTGCCGTCCTCATCGTCACGTGGGCTCCGCTCGCCGCGCACACAGCCGCTCTCGTCGAGGAGACCCGCGCTCGGCCCTACATTTCCATCCTGCCGACACTCGGGGCAGGCACTGCGCGAATCCTGTTCGGGTCCATCGTGCCCAGCGTCGTCCCGGTAGTGCTGCGGCACGCCATGATTCGGCTCCCCGGTGTCGCCCTCGCTCTGGCCGCTCTCGGTTTCCTCGGCCTCGGTCCGCAACCCCCCACTGCGGATTGGGGATTGATACTGTCCGACGGGGTCGCCGCCGTCGAGCGGGCACCGTGGGTCACTGCTGCTCCACTCGCGTCCTTGATCGCACTCGCCGTTCTTGCAGTCTCGCTCGCCGGTGCCACCTCGGGGCGGGTGCGCAAGACCGGTAGCGTCATCGAGAAAGTCGACGCAGGAGGACGCAGTACGTGAGCACGAGGACCGACGGATCTCCGACGCGGTGGCGGTGGTCGTTTCTGGTCGATCTGCGGCGAGCCACGCCTACCGTCCGCTTGCTCGTCCTGACTCAAATGACCTTCAACATCGGCTTTTTCATGGTGTTGCCGTATCTGTCGGTGCACCTGACGAGTGATCTCGGGCTCGGGGCCGCGCTCGTCGGTGTGGTCCTCGGGATCAGGACCTTCTCGCAACAGGGACTGTTCTTCGTCGGTGGCACCCTCGCCGATCGGTGGGGCATCAAGCCGGTCGTACTCGTCGGGTGTGTGTTGCGGGTGCTGGGATTCGTCGGTCTCGCCTTCGCCGATTCGCTGCCTGCTGTGCTGATCGCCACGGTGCTGGTGGGATTCGCAGCCGCATTGTTCTCCCCTGCAGTCGAATCCGCAGTGGCGATCGAAGCGGGCAAGAGCGAACGCGACGGCGGAGCCACGCGCGTCGAGAGCTTCGCGCTGATGTCGGTGTGCAGCCAAATCGGCTCCTTCACCGGCCCGCTCGTCGGATCGGTACTGTTGCTCGTCGATTTCAGGATCGCGTGCCTCGTGGCTGCGGCCATCTTCGTTCTGGTCATCGCCGCTCACGTGCGGTGGCTGCCGCGTGAGCGCGGCGAACATCGCGACGACCCATGGCTCTCGGGTTGGACCGACGTGGTGCGCAACCGGACCTTCGTGCTGTTCGCGGTGGCGATGAGCGCGCAGTTGGTGGCCTACAACCAGCTGTACCTGCTGTTGCCACTCGAGGTCGAACGCGCCTGGGGCTCGCAGACCGTGCTGGGCTGGTTCTTCGCGATCTCGGCAGTTCTCGTGGTGACGGCGCAACTGCCCATCACCCGACGCGTCGCCGGGGTATCACCGCGAATCACGCTGCCGATCGGATTCGCCGTCATGGCAGCATCGTTCGCGCTCGTGGCGGTATTCAGTCCTCTGGAGTTGAAAGGCCTGCTCGGGCTGATCCCGGCTGCGCTCTTCGTGCTGCTGCTCGCGCTGGGGCAGATGATCGCAATGCCCCAAGCGCGGGATCTGGTGCCGCGCATGGCCGCCGAACGTCGACTCGGTTCGTACTACGGTTTCATGGCCTCGCTCGGGGGCATCGGAGTGCTCATCGGATCGACCGCACTCGGCGTGGTGATCGACGCATCCCCCGCCACCGGTTGGGGCGCAGCCATCCCGTGGCTGGTCGCGGCCCTGTTCCCCATCGCCAGTGTCATCGGCCTGCGCGTGGTGCTCTCCCGCCTCGACTGACCCCGCCGCTCCGCCCGAGTTCCGCCGCGCTGCCACCGATTCCCGCCGCGCCCCCAGTTTCCCGGTGCCCCCGGTTTCCCGCAAACGCGCGCGCGTTTGTCATCCGCGCGCAGATTCGCCCTCGATTCGACGCGAATCCGTGCGCACCTGGCGAATGCGCGCGCGTTTGCGCGAACGACCGGCTATCCGCGAGGCCTGAAGCTCGGTGGTTCGCCGGCTGCGGGGACCCGCAGAACTCGACTGTGCTGCTGTACTCACCGAACATGGTTCGGTCGTAGCGGGTTTCGAAACGGTCGATACAGCCGTGGTGCTCCGATTGTTCGGTACGTCGATAGCCGAGATCGATGCGACCGTTACCGACACCACCGGACCACCGGGCAAGGTACTTCTCGCGTCTTCACCACGAACGCAGTGGTCAGCGTCCCAGCTGCCTGCTTGCTCCGTCTATTTCGGCATGACCGCCGATCTTTGCGTTTCGCCCCGCGCGGTCGCCGGCCTTTCGTGCACCCTCGGAGTACCCGGCGTTCGCGCTCTGGCCGCGCCAGTGTCCCCGAGCAGTCGAGGTCTGCCGGTAGTAGTCCCGGAGCTCGATCTCCTTGTTGCGCAACACCAGTGCTGTGCCCGCGCCCTGTTGTTCTTGTTCGATGGCTTTGGCCTCGGTCTCCTTCTTCACGTCGCCGAGCCGTTGACCGATGCGCGACGCGAATGCGGTCTGGAAGTTCAGCCGAGCCGTCACCGCAGCGACCGGCACTTCCTCGCGTCGGGTGTAGCGTCGGCGATTCTTGATCTCGGTGACGGTTCGGATGGCCGTCTCGGACCGGTACGCGCCGGATTTGATGTACGCGTCCGATGCTCGCACCATCTGGATCAACAGTGAGGAATACAGCGCCTCGGTGGTCTCGATGTCGGAGTCGAAGCCGTAGGCGAACACCTGCGTCGACGATCGAGACACATCGCACTGAACGTCGTTGGCGTGCGCGATGGCCACGAACAGATGAACGTAGGTCTTGAGTCCACGCTTGCCCGGTTCTCCGATGGGGATGACCTTCTGGGTCGGCGTCGCCTGTCGCTCCCTGGACGCACTGTGCGAGCGCGCCACCGCCAGATCGACCGATGCCGACGTCGCCAAACGCTGAGCTGCCTCCATGAAGGCCTCGGCCTCGTGTGGGTTGTCGGTGGACTCGGCTTGGCGAAGCAGCCCACCGATCCGCGTCAGCATCTTGTCCGAACTCATGAGCGAGAGGCTACCGGCCCCCTCCGACACCCCCGGGTTGACCGATTCAGGAAGGCAAAAATGACCACTGCGCGGTGCGATGTGTGCCACAGTACCCATCGACATATGTGTCAGGGGGAGCATCACAGCGAGATTCTGCGTGCCCAACTCCGGGCACATACCACCGCGTAGAAGTAAGTGGAGAGAACAATGGCGTCTTTGATCACGAAGGTGGCAGTGGTTGCGACAGCAGCTACGCTGCTGACGCTCACCGGATGTTCGAGCGACAGCGGATCGAGCGGCGATTCGGGCGCTGCGTCCGAAAATGCCGACGGCCGTGGACCTATCACCTATGTAGAGGGACAGGACACCACCGAGACCGGTGTCGTCCAGCAGATCATCTCGGAGTGGAACGCCGCCAACCCCGATGAGCAGGTCACCTTCAAGGAACAGTCCGCCGACGCCGATCAGGCCCACGACGACTTCGTTCAACAGCTCCAGGCCCAGCAGAGCGACTACGACGTGATGGCACTCGACGTCGTCTGGACCGCCGAGTTCGCAGCCAAGGGCTGGCTCGTGCCGCTCGAGGGTGAATTCGCACTCGACAACGCGGGCGTTCTGCCCGCGACCGTCGCGAGCGCGACCTACAACGGCAAGCAGTACGCCGCACCGAAGAACACCAACGGCGGACTGCTCTACTACCGCAGTGATCTGCTCCCCGAGGCACCCACCACCTGGGCCGAGCTCACCGAGGATTGCCAGGTCGCGCGCGACAACAACATCGACTGCTACGCAGGGCAATTCGCCCCCTACGAGGGTCTGACGGCCAACGCGTCGGAGATCATCAACGCGCACGGCGGATCGATTGTCGGCGAAGACGGCAAGACCCCCACCGTCGACAGCCCGGAGGCCAAGGCCGGACTGCAGACCCTGGTCACCGCGTTCGAGACCGGCGTCATCCCGGCCCAGGACACCACATTCAAGGAGTCCGAGAGCCAGCAGGCGTTCCAGGACGGAAAGACACTGTTCCTGCGCAACTGGCCGTACGTTTACGGCACCGCCGCAGAGGAGGGTTCCGCTGTGGCCGGCAAGTACGCGGTCGCACCGCTTCCCGGGGTCACCGGCGTCGGCACGTCGACGCTCGGCGGATACAACGCCGCGATCAGCGCGTACTCCGAGAACAAGGCCACGGCTGCCGACTTCCTGCGCTTCATGCAGGGCGAGAAGGCGCAGCGCATCATCGCCGAGGGCGCTCTGCCGCCCGTGCTCTCGTCGCTGTACGACGATCCCGCACTGATCGCCGCGATGCCGTACCTTCCCGCATTGAAGGCATCCATCGAGAATGCCGTCCCGCGCCCTGTCACCCCGTTCTACCCGGCCGTCTCGAAGGCTTTGCAGGACAACGTGTCTGCCGCCATCAAGGGCGAGAAGAGCGTGGACCAGGCGATCACCGACATGCAGGCCGGTATCGAAACCGCCGGCGCCAACTGATTTCGGGAGAACCAATGGCTGTACCTGCTGGTGTGACCAGTGGGGCCGGCGCAACCACCGCGGCCGGGGGCTCGTCCCCCGGCCGCGGTCGGCATGTGCGGTCCAAGAACAAGCGCTTCGGCCTGACGCCTGGTCGGGCCTGGCTGCTGATCGCACCGACGATGGTGATCCTCGCGATCGTCATCGTCTACCCGGTGATCCGAGCCCTGGTGATGTCCTTCTCCAAGGACCCAGGTCTCGATCCCGCCACCGGCATGTTCGTCACCGGCGGATCTGCCGGCTTCGACAACTACACGCATTGGATTCTGCAGCAGTGCACCTCGGCCTCGGGCACGTCAGTGCCCTGCCCCCCGGGAACTCTCGGGTCCCAGTTCTGGGGCGCGGTCGGTAACACGGCGTTCTTCACCGTCGTGACGGTGTCCATCGAGGTCGTCATCGGCTTCGCGATGGCCGTGATCATGGGCAAGACCTTCGCCGGACGCGCTCTGCTCCGCGCCGCGATCCTGATCCCCTGGGCCATCCCGACGGCTGTCACCGCCAAGCTCTGGTACTTCATCTTCGCGTACGACGGCATCGCCAATCGCATTCTGGGAACGAACATTCTGTGGACCGGCGACGCCTGGCCCGCTCGTTTTGCAGTGATCATCGCCGACGTGTGGAAGACGACGCCGTTCATGGCGCTGTTGATTCTGGCCGGGCTGCAGATGATTCCCACCGACGTCTACGAGGCTGCTCGCGTCGACGGGGCGTCGGCGTGGCAGCGGTTCACCAAGATCACACTGCCGCTGGTCAAGCCGGCGCTCATGGTGGCAATTCTGTTCCGCACCATGGACGCACTGCGCATGTACGACTTGCCGGCCATCCTCACCGAAGGCAACCCCGCCACGCGAACCATCTCCATCCTGGTGGTGGAGCAGATCCGGCAGGGGTTCAACAGCGCTGCGTCGCTGTCGACCATCTCGTTCGTCATGATCTTCATCGTGGCCTTCATCCTGGTGAAGTTCCTCGGTGCCAATGCCGTTGCCACCCAGGAGAATCAGCGCAAGGGGGCCGGGCGATGAAACAGGCCCGCATCTATCTCGGTGTCGTCGTCATCCTCGTCTGGGGACTGGCACCGTTCTATTGGATGGTCGTCACCGCATTCCGCGACCCGCGTTACACCTTCGACACGACGCCGTGGCCGACGCACGTCACGTGGGAGAACTTCGAGAACGCGTTGTCGACGGCGAACGGCAACAATTTCCTGCGTGCGGTAGGGAACAGTCTGATAGTAGGCGGCGCGACCACGCTGATCGCGTTGGTCATCGGCGTCTTCACGGCATACGCGCTCTCCCGCATCGACTTCCGCTTCAAGTACGTGGTCACAGGCATCATCCTGGGTGCGTCGATGTTCCCCGTCGTCGCATTGGTGACCCCGCTGTTCCAATTCTTCACCAACATCGGGTGGATCGGCAGCTACCAGGCGATGGTCATCCCCAACATCTCGTTCGTGCTGCCGTTGACGATCTACACCTTGGCCGCGTTCTTCGCCGAATTGCCCTGGGAGCTCGAAGAAGCCGCAAGGATCGACGGTGCCGGGCGCTTCCAAGCATTCCGCCTGGTGATGCTCCCACTTGCCGCACCTGCCCTGTTCACCACCGCGATCCTCGCGTTCATCGCAGCCGTGAACGAGTACCTGCTGGCCAGTCAGCTCTCGAGTGACAGGACCGAACCGGTCACCGTGGCCATCGCGCGGTTCACCGGCAACGATCCGTTGGTGGTGCCGTATGCCGCGATCATGGCCGCGGGCACCATCGTGGCGATTCCACTGGTGATCATGGTGCTGCTGTTCCAGCGTCGCATCATCTCCGGACTGACGGCGGGCGGCGTCAAATCGTGACCGCTCAGGACCATCTTCAGTTGCTGGCGGGCATTCTGGGATTCTTCGCACTCGTGGCGCTGATCTTTGCGGTAGCCGGGATCATCGGGGGCAATCCCGGCGTGCTGCCGTCGGTGGCCCTGCTGGGTCTGTTGATCGCACTGTGGTTCTGCGTCAAAAAGATTCGTTGAAGCTGCGCGTTGCCACCGAAACCAATTCGGTCAGTGCCGCGTTCATCCTGGGCCGCCAGACCAGGGCCAGCAGCGCGGCGGTCTGCGAGTCCGTGAGCTCCACGGCAACGAGTGTGTCGTCGTAGGACGTCGTCATCGATGCGCTGAGGATCGCCACCCCCAGGCCGCGGGCAGCGAGGTCGGCCACGGCGTCGGGGGCGGTGGCCTGCAACGCGATCGACGGCGCGAGTCCTACTCCGGCACAGTCCCGGTCGAAGACCGCACGGATGCCCGTGCCGGGAGGAAGGGCGATGATCGGGTGCTCGCACACCTGCGCCAACGTCGCCTCGCCCTGTGCTGCCAGAGGATGCTGCGGTGGAACGGCTGCGACGATACGTTCGTCGATCACCACCATCGATTCCAATCCGTCCGGGACCCGAGCTGCGACACCTACGAGTGCGATGTCGAGTTCTCCTGCGCGCACATCGGCCACCAGACGATCGGAATTACCCTCCTGCAGAGCAAGTTCGACGCCGGGGTGCGCCGAATGGAAGCGGGCCAACGCGTCGAACAGTTGTGGGACGGTGCAGGCAGTGACCATCCCGACGCGAAGCGAGCCACGCAGGAGTCCGGCGATGTCGTCGACGGATTGTCTGACCGAGCCGGCGGCGGCCAGCGTCGCGCGGGCTTGTGTCAGCGCGGCCTGACCTGCGGTGGTCAATGTTGCTGTGCCACCGGATCTGTCGATCAATTCGGCACCGAGTTCGCGTTCGAGCGCGCGGATCTGTGCGCTGACGCCTGATTGGCTGATGTGCACTCTGGCTGCGGCGCGAGTGAAGTTCGCTTCCTCGGCCACTGCGACGAAGTACTCCAACTGTCTCAATTCCACTGCTGCACTCCCAGATTCGGGCCCTCACCGGCGTCGAGTCTGGCGATATTCCGCTTCGGGGCCGTGACGCGGTAGCTGCAGTCGATCAATTCGGCTGCCTCGGCCCAGACGTCGTCGTCGGCGTCGCTCAGGTCGAAGCCCACCCAGCCGGCCGGGCCGAGGTACGCGGGGTGGAAGTAGCGGGGTTCGAGTTCGCAGGCGCGCTGCTCCTCGGCACTCTCGCATTTGACCAGGATCGAGAGGTCGTATTGGTCGCGGCCTTTGACACCGCCGCCGAAGTAGACGAACACCGAGGCGGTGCGGAAGGTCGGCCGGCCATGGGAGATCTTCTCGGACACCTCGGGATAGGCGAACGCCATCGTGCGAACACGTTCGAGGACCGGATGCTTCGAAGTGGGGTCGATGGCCACGAGCACACGATAGCGCGCGAACTCCAGCTGCGGCTATGAGTAGAACTTCTATCGATCATCGCTATCAACTGTTGGACTTCTGGTCCGGTGCGTTCGAGACTCGATGTCATGACACAGACACCGAAAGAAGTTGCAGCAACCTACTTCGAGGCCTGGAACGCGAAGGATTTCGACACGCTCGCGTCGATCCTGCACGAGGACGCGACGTTCCGGGGACCACTCGGCACAGCAGACAACGGCGCGGAATGTGTGGCCGGATTGAAAGGAATGTCGACGATCGTCACCGATATCGACATCGCCCACGTCTTCGTGGACGGCCCGAACGTACTGACGTGGTTCGACCTGCATACGTCCATCGCATCCCCGGCGAGCACCGCCAATTGGCAGCGAATCGAGAACGGAAGAATCATGGATATCAAGGTGACCTTCGATCCACGAGAAATCACCGCGGCCGGATAGACGAACGCCCGCCGGTACTCAATGTGACATTCAGTGGCCTTTTCGGGGGTCAATGTCACATTGAGTGGACCGGCGGGCGGAAGTTCGCGTCTAGCTGCGGGCCCTACGCGTCGATGATGAACGCTTCGAGTTGTTCGCGAGCGACGTCGTCGGCCAGCTGCTTCGGCGGGCTCTTCATCAGGTAGGCCGAAGCGGGGATGACGGGTCCACCGATGCCGCGGTCCTTGGCGATTTTCGCAGCGCGGACTGCGTCGATGATGACGCCTGCGGAGTTGGGCGAGTCCCACACTTCGAGCTTGTACTCGAGGCTCAGGGGTACGTCACCGAAGGCGCGGCCTTCGAGGCGGACGTAGGCCCACTTGCGGTCGTCGAGCCAGCCGACGTGGTCGGACGGTCCGATGTGGACGTCCTTGGCGTTGAATTCCTTCTGCAGGTTCGACGTGACGGCCTGGGTCTTGGAGATCTTCTTCGACTCGAGGCGGGTGCGCTCGAGCATGTTGAGGAAGTCCATGTTGCCGCCGACGTTGAGCTGCATGGTGCGGTCGAGCTGCACGCCGCGGTCTTCGAAGAGCTTCGCCATGACGCGGTGGGTGATGGTGGCACCGACCTGGCTCTTGATGTCGTCGCCGACGATGGGGACGCCTGCGTCCTCGAACTTCTTGGCCCAGACGGGATCGCTGGCGATGAAGACGGGCAGTGCGTTGACGAAGGCGACGCCTGCGTCGATGGCGGCCTGTGCGTAGAACTTGTCGGCTTCTTCGGATCCGACGGGGAGGTAGGACACGAGCACGTCCACCTTGGCGTCGCGCAGGGCCTGCGCTACGTCGACGGCGTCGCCGTCGGCCTCGGTGATGGTCTCGCGGTAGTACTTGCCGAGGCCATCGAGGGTCGGTCCGCGGAGGACGTGGACGTCCTTCGGGGGTACGTCGGCGATCTTGATGGTGTTGTTCTCGCTGGAGAAGATGGCTTCGGAGAGGTCGAAGCCGACCTTCTTGGCGTCCACGTCGAACGCGGCGACGAATTCGACGTCGCGGACGTGGTACTTGCCGAACATGACGTGCATGAGGCCGGGGACGGTGGCGTTCTCGTCCGCGTCCTTGTAGTACTCGACACCCTGGACCAGGGATGAGGCGCAGTTGCCCACACCCACAATGGCCACGCGGATTGCGTTGTTGTTCTCACCCATGGTCGGGTTCTCCTTCTGTCTTGACTGTCCTGTTTGGTGCTGTGTGGGACGGTGCTGGGTTGGGGTCGGCCTGCTCGGCTGCGATGACTTCGTTGAGCCAGCGCACCTCGCGTTCGCTCGATTCGAGTCCGAGCTGGTGTAGCTGCCTGGTGTAGCGGTCGAGTGTCCCGTTCGCCTTGGCCACAGCGTCGCGGAGCCCTTCTCGGCGCTCCTCGACCTGGCGACGTCTGCCTTCGAGAATGCGGACTCGAGCTTCCGCGGGAGTCCGACTGAAGAAGGCAAGATGTACGCCGAAACCGTCGTCGGTGTAGTTCTGCGGTCCGGTGTCGGCCACCAGTTCGGCAAATCGTTCCCTGCCGAGCGGGGTGAGCTGATACACCCGTTTCGCTCGTCTCTTCACGAGCAAGTCGGGACCGGCGTCCTCGGCGATGAGTCCGTCGGTTTGAAGTCGACGGAGTGCCGGGTACAGCGATCCGTACGAAAACGCTCGAAAAGCTCCGAGCAGGCCGGTCAGCCGCTTGCGGAGCTCGTAACCGTGCATGGGTGATTCGAGAAGCAGTCCGAGAATTGCGAGCTCGAGCATGCAACTCCCCCTTCTCGAATCCAACGATCACATCATGGCGATGCGATTGACCGCACTATCGAAGAATGTATCGCGCCGATACATATTCTGACAACTCGGCCGTGAACGTATCCTGCGACTTATGACCCCGGTCGACGCGCTCGCCGCCGCTGCCGCCCTCCACCTGGGCTTTCAGTTGGTGGTGACCGCCGTCGTCTACCCGGCGTTGGCTGAGGTGCCGGACGACGACTGGCAGCGTGCCCACGACGCTCACTCGCGGCGCATCACCCTCGTAGTCGGGCTGGTCTACGGACTACTCGCTGCTGCGTGTCTGTGGGTGTTGGTGTCCGGTTCGACCCACCTTGCTGCCCTGATCAGCGTTGCCGGCGCAGTGATCTCCGCGCTCGCGACTGCATTCGTGGCTGCTCCAGTCCATGGCGAACTAGGGCGTGCGGGACGCAACGGACACTTGATGAGTCGACTGCGATCAGCAGACCGCGTACGTCTCTGCGGTGCAGTGGTGTGTGCCCTGTTTGCTCTGTTGGCGTGACCGAGCGCGGGTGAACGTGGAGTGGCTTATCGGTTCAGCGAACCGGAGCCACCATGAGCACCGCGTCGACTCGGTACTCGCCCCACTGCTGCGCAGCCGTCCCGATTCGGTGCCAGCCTCGCCGGCGGTAGAAGCCGAGAGCGGCGCTACTCGGATCGACGAGCAGCACCGGTGCCCGTCCCTCGCTCCGTGCCGCATTCACTGCGTGTGCGAGCAACGCCGTTCCGCTGCCCGGCACGGAGCCGTCGGTCATCAACCGCGACACGACGGCGAGTCGATCGGCAGCCACCCCGGTTGCTCGCTGCCACTGCGCGCTCGCATCGTCCGCACCGGGATCCTGTCCCGGTGACGCCGTCGGATGCAGCGCTATGTGTCCGACGACGGTGCCCTCGTGCTCGGCGACCCAGGCTGCGAGTTCGTTGGGTGCGGCAAGCCAGTCGCCGCGCACCGCGGCTGCGCGCATGGGATAGCGCTGTGTTTCGTGCGTACGTTGCAGGATGGGTAGGAGGGTGCTCAGGTCGCCGTCCCGTCGGGGCCGCACGTGTATTCCCGATGTGGCGAACATGTGGGCGAGTGTAGGGACCGGACGGTGATGCCCACGGCGAGGATCGGCACAGTGTCCATGATCACGAACGACGGATCATCGCGTCGCAACAGGTGGAGCACTGTGTCTCGAGGCCGAAATGGGACCTGCTCGTCGCCGAGGCGGGGTTCGCAGGTCCGCATCGGAGGGGCCGCACGTACTCTGGTCCTCGTGCGACTTCAGCGACAGGTGGTGGACTACGCCCTTCAGCGTCGGTCGCTGCTGGCCGAGGTCTACTCCGGTAAGACGGGTGTCGCAGCGGTCTGTGATGCAGATCCGTACCTGCTGCGCGCTGCCAAGTTCCACGGGCGCGGCAGCGACGTGGTGTGCCCCATCTGCCGCAAGGAGCAGCTCACGCTGGTGTCCTGGGTGTTCGGCGAGAAGCTCGGGGCGCTGTCCGGGTCGGCGAGAACTGCGGACGAACTCGTCCGCCTCGCGGCGACCCAGGAGGAGTTCTCGGTCCATGTGGTCGAGGTGTGTAGGTCGTGCAGTTGGAACCACCTCGTCCAGTCCTATGTCCTCGGGGCCGTTCCCGCGCCCAAACAACCCCGTCGTCCGCGATCGGGTTCCCGACAACCGAACCGTCGAACAGCGAGTGAGTGACACAATCGCTCCGCTGGTCCCATCCACCGAGAGTTCGACGCGGCCGCCGAAATTACTGGAGATTCGTACGTGAGTTCCCCCTACGACAACAACCCGGGTAGCAACGAACCGGGCCGTAGCGACTCCGGACGGCGTCCCGACGTGCCCGGGCCGCCGCGCGGCAGTCGACATTCCGATCCTCCCGGTCGTCGCCCGGTGCCTCCTCCCGGCCCGCGTCCGATGCCGCCGCAGGGTCGTCCCCCGATGCCCCCTGCCGGTCAGCGTCCTGGACCTCCTCCCGGGCAGCGACCAGGGCCTCCTCCCGGGCAGCGTCCGATGCCGCCGCAGGGTCGTCCCCCGATGCCTCCTCCCGGCCAACGTCCTGGACCTCCTCCCGGGCAGCGACCCGGACCCCCTCCGGGCCAGCGACCGATGCCGCCGCAGAGCCGACCCTTTCAGGGCAGGCCGCCGGTCGATCCGGTCAGTGGACGTCCCGCAGGTGAGCGTCCTTACGGAGAACGTCGCTACGGAGAGCCGCCCATCGCGCCTCCTGTTCGGTCTGCTGCCCCGACGGCCGTCACTCGGTCCGGCTCCGTGCCACCGCCCTACGAACCGAACGATCCATCAGTTCTCTCCTCGGGTAGCGAACCGCCCGAGCCGCCCGAAAGAGGTCCCGCCGCGAAAACGAAGAAGAAGTCCAAGTGGCGGGTCGTTCGACGCACGATGTACGCGTTGATCGCCCTGGGTCTGATCGTGCCGATCCTGGCCTTCATGGTGGCGTACACCGTCGAGGACGTGCCGCGTCCCGGCGACATCAGGACCAACCAGGTCGCCACGATCTTCGCCGCGGACGGCGCGAGTGTGCTCGGCAAGGTGGTGCCGCCCGAGGGCAACCGCACCGACGTGACGATCGACCAGATTCCGGAGCATGTGCGCAATGCCGTGCTCTCGGCCGAGGATCGCGATTTCTACTCCAATCCCGGATTCTCGGTGACCGGCTTCGGTCGAGCGCTCCGTGACAACGTGCTCGGACGCGACAGCGCAGGCGGCGGTTCGACCATCACCCAGCAGTACGTGAAGAACGCGTTGGTCGGAAACGATCGGACGCTGACCCGCAAGATGCGTGAGCTCGTCATCTCCTCGAAGATGGCGCGTCAGTGGTCGAAGGACGACATCCTCGCCGCGTATCTCAACACCATCTACTTCGGCCGTGGTGCGTACGGTATCGCTGCCGCGTCGACGGCGTACTTCGGTAAGTCCGTCGATCAGCTCTCCGTCGAGGAGGGTGCCGTCCTCGCGGCGGTCATTCAGCAGCCTTCCAATCTCGATCCCGAAACCAACCCCACCGGCGCGCAAGCTCGTTGGGACTACGTGCTCGACGGCATGGTCTCGCAGGGTCAGCTCGACGCGACCCAGCGGGCCGCGATGATGTTCCCGGTGGTGGTCCCTACGTCACAGGTGGACTCCGGTGACGCCGACGACGCCGGTCCGAACGGTCTGATCAAGGCCCAGGTGCTGCGCGAGCTGTCCGCTGCCGGGGTCAGTGAGCAGGACCTCAACACCGAGGGACTGCAGATCACGACGACCATCGATCCGAAAGCCCAGGCGGCTGCGGTCGATGCCGTGAACAGCAATCTCGAGAACGAACCGTCCGAGCTGCGCACGGCTTCGGTGTCCATCGATCCCCGTACCGGTGCGGTCCGCTCGTACTACGGCGGCGCGGACGGACGAGGATTCGACTTCGCGCAGTCCGGCTTGCAGACCGGGTCCTCGTTCAAGGTGTTCGGTCTGGCCGCTGCGCTGGATCAGGGCATTCCGCTCTCGAAGATGTACGACAGCTCGCCGCTCGACGTCAACGGCATCGAGATCAGCAACGTCGAGGGTGCCTCCTGTGGAACGTGCACCATCGCCGAAGCACTCAAGCGCTCGCTCAACACGAGCTTCTATCGCATGATGCTCGGCATGGACAACGGTCCGCAGGCCATCGCGGACATGGCGCACAAGCTCGGCATCCCGCAGGAGATCGACGGCGTCGGACCCACTCTCACCGAGCCCGACAACGCAGGCCCCAACTACGGAGTCGTGCTCGGCCAGTACCAGTCTCGCGTCATCGACATGGCTTCGGCCTACGCGACCTTGGCTGCGTCGGGCGTCTATCACACCCCGCACTTCGTGCAGAAGGTCGTCACCGCCGACGGCACGGTCCTTCTCGACCGCGCTCCCGAAGCGGGCCAGCAGGTCGTCTCGGCCGCGGTCGCGGACAACGTGACCTCGGCGATGCGTCCGATCGCCGGCTACTCCAACGGTCACAACCTCGCCGGCGGTCGTCAGTCGGCGGCCAAGACCGGTACCGCTCAGCTCGGAGACACCGGGCAGAACAAGGACGCCTGGATGGTCGGTTACACGCCGTCACTGTCTACGGCCGTGTGGGTCGGCACCGAGCAGGGTCTGCCGCTCGAGAACAGTTACGGCGGACCGATCTACGGATCGGGCATACCGTCGGACATCTGGAAAGACACGATGGACGGCACGTTGGAGGGCACCTCGAACGAGACCTTCCCGACGCCGGAGGCCATCGCAGGTCAGGCCGGGGTGCCGCAGTACTCGGCACCGGCCCCCACGGCGACGGTGGCACCGTCGACAGCTCCGCCGCAGGTGACCCTGCCGATTCCGACGGAGATCTCGCCGCCGGTGGTCATCACTCCGCGGCAGGTCGAGATTCTGCCCGGCGTCACCATCCCGCTGCCAGGACTGGCACCGGCGCAGCCCGCGGAACCCGAACCGGCGGCACCCGAACCCGCCGCGCCCGAACCAGCGGCACCCGGGCAGTAACGACTCCAGCGGTGACGACCGAACCCGAGCGCAAGGGTCGAGCAGTGGCCAGCCCCGGTCGGCTCGACCCCGCGAGCGCAGCAGACCGCGATCTGCCCAGTCGTACCGATCCGATGACCGAGGAACTGTCCTCGGTCATCGGCGGGCCGGTCGGCAAGCACGCGCTGATCGGTCGGCAGCGCTGGTTCACCGCACTACGGGTGATTCTGCTGCTGGCGGTGGTCTTCCTGTGCTTCGGTTGGTTCGCCAAGGCAGCCTGTATCCAGCAGGCACCGGTGGGACCGGGCGGCGAGCTAGGACTCGACTGGAGTGGCAGTCGTCAGTACGTGGCGATGTGCTATTCCGACACCGTGCCGCTCTACGGGGCGGAGCGACTCGATCAAGGTGCTTTCCCGTACAAGAAGTCCTGGGAAGAAACCAAGGCGGACGGGTCCAGTCAGATCAGGTACATGGAGTACCCGGTGCTCGCGGGGTTGTACCAGTACGGCTCGATGGTCGTCGGAAAAGCCTGGAACTCACTGAGTTTCCTGCCGCAGGCGCTGCCGGTCGTGGTCTACTTCAACGTGGTTGCCCTGGGATTGGCGGTCGCCTGGCTGGTCACCGTGTGGGCCACCGCGATAGCTGCCGGACGCCGCATCTGGGATGCCGCGCTCGTGGCGGCCTCGCCGCTGGTGATCGTGCACGGATTCACCAATTTCGACGCTCTCGCAACGGCTTTCGCTCTCACCGGATTGCTGGCGTGGGCCAAGAAGCGGCCGGTTCTGGCCGGAGTTCTGATCGGTCTCGGCGGTGCCACCAAGCTCTATCCCCTGCTGTTCCTCGGACCCCTGCTGGTGCTGTGCTGGCGCACCGGAAAGATGCGCGAGTGGGGCATCACCGCCTGCGCGGCGCTCGGTGCCTGGCTGGCGGTCAATCTCCCTCTCGCGCTGCTGTATCCGTCGGGATGGTACGAATTCTTCCGGCTCAATTCCGAGCGCGGTGCCGACCCGGATTCGCTGTACAACGTCGTCACCTCGTTCACCGGCTGGACCGGTTTCGACGGCCCCCTCTACCCGGGCGACAAACCGTTGGTCCTCAACGCCGTGACACTCGTGTTGTTCGCCATCGTGTGTGCGCTGATCGCATACATCGGTACGACGGCACCGACGCGGCCGCGTCTCGCGCAACTGGTGTTCCTGGTGGTGGCCGGGTTCCTGCTCACCAACAAGGTATGGAGCCCGCAGTATTCGCTGTGGCTGGTTCCGTTGGCCGTGCTGGCGCTGCCGCATCGGCGAATTCTGTTGGCGTGGATGACGATCGACGCATTCGTCTGGTTCCCGCGGATGTACTACTACCTGGGTGTGGAGAACAAGGGCCTTCCCGAACAGTGGTTCACCGCGACCGTCGTGGTGCGCGATGTCGCCGTGATCGGATTGTGCGCGTTGATCGTTCGGCAGATCTACCGACCGTCCGAAGACCTCATCAGAAACGGCAGCGCCGTCGACCCGCTCGGTGGCGTGCTCGACGGCGCTGCAGATCGGACCATCTCGGATCGGACCGGGGCCCGAAAGGTTACATATAGCGGCCGAGCTGTTTGACGGCTTCACCGGCGTGCTTGGCCTGGATGCCGTCGCCGATCGCCTGGAGCTTCCACTCACTGCCCTGGCGATACACCTTGGCCATCACCAGACCCGTGAACGGCATGCCGCCCTGCAGGGTGAAGCGGGCGAGTTCGGTGTTGGTGGTGTTGTCGACCAGACGGCAGAATGCGTTCGCGACCTGCTCGAACGTCTGACCGCGGTACGAGGTGACGGTGAAGACGATGCCGGTCACGTGCTTGGGTACCCGCGTCAGGTCGACCACGATCACCTCGTCATCGCCCTCGCCTTCGCCGGTGAGGTTGTCGCCCTGGTGCACGATCGAGCCGTCCTTGGCCTCGAGCTGCCCGTAGTAGACGACATCGTTGACGTTGCGGTCGGCGAGCATGATCGCCGACGCGTCCAGGTCGATGTTCGCGGCTCGGCCTCCGCCACCGAACAGTCCGCCCTTCTTCGGAGTGGTCACCGGATCCCAGCCGAGGCCCATGCGGATGACCGTCAGAGCCACCCCGCCGTCCTTGCGCAGGGTGACTTTCTGACCCTTGGTGAGGCTGACGGGCTTGGACTTGGTGAGGCTGACTTCCGGAGCCTCGGAACGGACCGGGGCGGCGGGTGGTGCGGGAGGCGCAGCAGGCGGCGGTGGAGTCGCGGGTGCGGGAGCAGGCGTCGGTGCGGGTGCGGGGGCGTCGTCCACGGACACACCGTGGTCGGTCACCAGTGCGGCGAAGCCACCTGCGTAACCCTGCCCGACGGCTCGCACTTTCCAACTTCCCTGACGTCGGTAGATCTCCAGTGCGATCACGATCGACTCCGAGCTCAAGCCGTCGATCGTGTACTCGTACAACACATTTCCGGTCGCGTCGCTCACTCGGGCGACGGGAGCGGCGGATCGACCGAAGTTGCTCGACGCGTCGTCGAGGGTGATGACAGCGCGGATCTGCTCGATGTCGGCGGGAACTGCGGCGAGCGATACGGCGAGCCGGGCCGGTCCGCCCTGGCCGGGCTCGAGGCGTACACCGGGGCCGGTGGGCTGGTTGAAGAACACGAAATCGGCGTCGGTGCGCACTTTTCCGGCGTCGGTGACCAGTAGCGCGGACAGGTCCGCGGGTACGGCCAGCGAGATGGAGACGACGACGTCACCGACGGTGAGTGGGCCGTTCTGACCCTTGGACAACGGTTGACCGGCCGGAGCAGACAATGTGATGGACTCTCTCTCGTAGTGCTGGTTACCGCCCTCCAATGTACTTGTTCGATTTGTCCGACTGGCGTCACTGGGATTCGGCGGCCGTCAGACCTGGCGCAGGGTGAACAGGTCGCCGGGTGTGCAGTCGAGGGCGCGGCACACGGCGGTGAGGGTCGAGAATCGGATTGCCTTGGCGCGGTCGTTCTTGAGCACCGACAGATTGACCACGCTGACTCCGGCCAGACGCGAGAGCTCGGCGAGCGTCATCCCGCGGGCGTCGAGAATTTCGCCCAGATGGCAGACGACCAGGTGGTCGACGAACTCCTCCACCATCAGACCAGGCCCTCGGCATCGCGAGCGAGCTTGGTGCCCTGGGTGATGGTGGCGTAGACGAACTGCAGAAACACCGCTACTACGACTGCAACGTAGAGGCCGACGGTCGATATCGACGACGTTGCGACGTCCGATAGCTCCAGTGCGCCGACGACACTGTTCGTGCCCAGCAGATTCATGAAGCCGGTGATGGCGGGATAGACGGCGATGCAGACGCCGATCATCAC
The DNA here is from genome assembly GCF_002258235.1 of Rhodococcus sp. 06-470-2. NCBI lineage: Bacteria > Bacillati > Actinomycetota > Actinomycetes > Mycobacteriales > Nocardiaceae > Rhodococcus > Rhodococcus sp. 06-470-2. The sequence continues at coordinate 215,376 of NZ_NOYB01000016.1, forward strand.
CACGTCGGTGCGGGCGGCGTTGGTGAACGGGTTGCCCATGATGACGCGGTCGCAGAATCGGTAGACGAACAGCAGCCCGACCAGAATGATGACCATCCCTACGACGATGGACCCGTAGCGCATGAAGTCGATGATGCCCATCAGTCGGGTCAGGTCCGCTTTGGGCACGCTGAGCTCGATCGAGTTGCCCGGTTCCAACCGACCGCCGAACAACTCGGCTGGTGGTGTGCCCGATTGCAGTTCCAACCGCGCGAGGACGTCCTCAGACGAGTGGTACTGCCACAGCCTCCTCCCCGACCACACCACAGCCGCAGCCGCGTAGAACGCCATAGCCCATTTGTTGGCTCGTGCCGAGCCCAGTCCGTATGCCATCCCGCCGCCTCCATATCGATAGTCGATAACAACGAATATCGATAACCTATCGAAAATCGATACGGTGTCAAGGGCGCGCAGTCATTGCCTCAGCGCGACCGCCACGTGCCCTTCGATCTCCGACGCCAAGCCGGCGGTATCGGCAGGCGCTATCTCGATCGACTCGGCGGAGTGCACGATGTACCGGCCGTCCCGATCGAAGTCCATCCAGAAGAACGAGACGGCGTCGGTGTCGCGGCGGTTGTCGTAGGTCTTGCCGCGCGCGACGATGATCTCGCCGACTGCCGACCGTGGGCGGTCGAAGAACGACCGGAACTGCTCGTCCGCGGTCGCGCCTCGCGTTGCGGTGGACAGATGCGTGCCACCCGATGTCGCTGCGGCAGTGGCACGTTCGAGTCGCTCGGCCGGTCGGTGGCCGGCCGTGATACTCGGCACGGGCCCGAGAACCAGGGCGGGGGCACGGGCCGGGCCGGTCAGTTCGATGGTGACGGCACCACCGCAGGAGGCGTCGGGCCCCGGTTGCTGAGTCAGTACCGCGGCCGTGTCGTGGCGAATCGCTGCGTGGCTGCGCACGGTTGCGTTGGGGGAATCGGTTGTCTCGCCGCGACATTCGATACGAACCATCGGGTCGACGACGCTCCGAACAGCTGCGCCGAGCTCCTCGTCCACCATCGCGTCGATCCTTGCCGACGCCTCGAGCCGCAGTTGTCGCAGTTCGTCCACGGTATCGACGTCGATGGTGACCGCCAGGGGGTACGGCAGTCGGTCGCGTCCGAATCGACTGCACAGCATCATGAAATCGATGCCGGGCATGGTCCAGGTCGTCATCGTCAGCCGCCGAGTACCGGAGGTGCGACGAGGGGCAGATCGCCGATCAGTTCGCTGCCGTTGCTCACGTCCACCAGGTAACCGGGAGTCGCGTGTTCGCCGTCGTTGTCGCCCGCTCCCCGTGTGCCCGGTGCGCCCACGGCACCCATTCCCGGCATACCGTGCGCTCCCGCGCGGCCGGCCGCTGCTGCGCTGCCGAGTCCGCCGCCCGCCCCATTGCTGCCTGCCCCGCCGCCGCCCGTCCCGCCGCCGATCGGAGGGCCGAGAACCGAGCTGCCGTAACCTGATCCGGCACCGGAACCGTTTCCGGATCCACCTGGGTATCCCGCGCCGCCGTAGCCCGAACCATTGGATCCCGCGAAGCCGCCACTGCCCGGTCCTGTTCCGCCGTAGCCGCTGCCGGGACCTGCGCCCAGCCCGGAACCCGCACCACCGGAAGCGCCGGGCTCGGTGGCCGATGCGGCCCGAGTGTCACCGGAGTTGTCGGCAGGAGGCAAGGAACCCGAACCGCCGGCCCCCGCCTGCTCCGACGGCGTACCGGTCCGACCCGTATCGGCACCTTCGGCGCCGCCGGGTGGTGCCTGTGTTGCAGCCGTCGGGGCCGCCGAATCTGTTCCGTTCGCGCTCCGGTTTCGGGAACTCAAGCCGAGGCTGCCGTCCCCCGCGGAGTTCCCGAGTCCCCAGCCTCCGCTGGAGGGGGCACTGTCTGCGACCGGGTTGTGCGCTGCCGGTAGCACCGGCACCTCGGAATCGGACTGCAACACCCCTGGTACGTAGACCGAGCGCATGATTCGACGAGCTTCTTCCTGCTGCTCCTCGCGGGCGGACGCTGCGTCCTTCGCGGCGAAGGGAATGGGCAGAAGGGAATCGATCATGCTGCTCACGGGTGCCGCAACCACCGGCGGCATCCTCGATTGCGTCTGCGTGAATCCGGAATGCGCCTCGAGTAATTTGTTGCTGATCAGGCTCATCGAGGTGGACAGCGCGGTCGCAGACGACACGTAGTCGGCCACGCCGCCACGGACGGCGTCGGCTGTCGGTCCCGACCAGCCCGACGTCATGGCCGCCTCGATGCCGGACCGGAAGGCGTCGGATCCGGTGGTAGCGGCAGCGGACAAGTCGTTCCAGTTCTTGGACGAGTTCCCGATGGTCTCGGTTCCCAGCGATCCGACCATGGCCACGATCTCCTCGTGCGGCATCACCTCGAACGCCTCGGTGATGACCACCTCGGTCGGCTCGAACTCGCCGCGGTAGTCGAGGGCCACGTTCGCCTTCTCGAATGCCGCTTGCAGAACGGAGCCGAGAAATTCGGGGCCGACCGGCGTCACGAACGCACTGGTGACGATGTTGTCGATCGTCGCTGCGAGTTCCTCGTACGGATCCGTCATGCCCACCCCTTGCCCCACTGCCTGTCTCCCCGACGAACAGTTAGACGCGGCGCACGGCACTTCGGTTCCGCAGCCACTCGAGAATCTCCTCGCTGGCCCGGACGCCGGAGGAGTCGGTGACGGTCAAGCCCGGCCGGGTGAATCCGAGCAGCTCGAGTTCGCCGTGCCGTGGTCGAACGGCCGAGTCTGCGGCCATGAGCATCTCGGCATCGAGTGCGCCGTCACCGGCGGCGAACAGTCGAGCGTCGGCCTCCAGCGTGCCGTCCTGGATCAGCCGAGACCGTACCTCGGCCACCGCAGAGCTCTTGCACACCGCGTTGGGCATCGTGTAGATCTTTCGACCCTGCTGCGAGACGTTCCAGTCCCGAGCGGCGCACCACTGCGACCACTGCGCGACGAAGCCCTCGGGCACGGCGGACGTGTTCACCACCAGGTAGCAGAACAGCCCGTCCGCCTCGCGGTACTTGAGGACCCAGTCCTCGGAGACCCGTGATCTCAACTCTGCGCCGATGCCTACCAGATCCAGCTCGAACCTGCTGCGCCACTGCATATCCGGCACACCGTCGACGAGGATGTTGCCCCCGTTGCTGGTGATGGCATACCGCCAGGGTGCCCCGGGCAACGCGATCCGCCGAAACTGCTCGATGGTCCGCGTGGTGGTCGGCACCACGACCGTGGTCTCGCTCAACTCCCGAAGCAAGGACACCGCGCGAGAGCTCATGTAGGACAGTGGTTTTCCCTCGTACATCTCGACGCACTCGAACGAATCGTCCAGGGGAACCCCGAGTGCGCCCTCGGAGAAGATCATCGTACGGTCGAGATCCACCGCGACGACAGCGCTCACGACGGGTCCCCGTTCGAGACGTTCTTGATCAGCCCCATGCACGAATAGGCGAGGTCGGGCACCACGTCCACCGGCACGCCCCTGGCTGCGGCGAGCATCCGAATGTGTTCGTGCTCGGGCGCATCGGCGTCCCGCACCAGTACCCGCCACGGGACACGACGCAGCAACACCCGGGTGGTCTCGCCGACGCCCGGTTTGACGAAGTTGACGTGCGAGATTCCGTACTCTTCACGCACCTTCTCCACCGATGCCCATCCGGTCCAGGTGGGGGTTCGGTCGGAGCCCAACACCGCAGCCACCGAGGCATCGACCTCACCGCGGACATCGTCGAACCGCGCAGCGACGGTGTCGAGCAGGTGCCGCGAGACGTCGTCGGGGGCGAGATCGGCGTAGTACTTCGCGCCGTGGAAGTCCCCGGGACGAATCAGACTGTCGTTGAGCACGGTTCGTGAAACCAGGCCCGAGACCGTCGAATTGAGACAGGCGGACGCGATGAGGAAGTCGTCGCGGGTGCCGTACGTGCGCGCGCAGTTGCCAGGATCGGCGAGCACGGCGAGGTCGTCGTCGAACTCGGCACCGGGAAAGTCGCGGAGGGCGGCGGTGAGTTCGCGGGCGATCGCACCCTTGCCGGTCCAGCCGTCGACGAACACCACCGAGCGCGAGTCATGGTGTTCGGCGAGGTAGCGCAGTGCCACGGCGTCGATGCCTCGATCACGCACGATCGAGACGGCGTAGTGGGGAAGCTCGATGCCGTGGGCCGCGAATGCCCAGCGGCGCATCAGAATTCCGACGGGTGTACCCGCCCGAGCCAATGACGCGAGTGCGATGTCGTGCCCGCGCTCGGCCAGCACGACCTCGGTGACGGTTCCGACCGCGACCGCCAGCCGTGACGCGCTTTCCTGCAGCACTTTCTCGAACAATTCGCGGTAGGCCAGATCCGGCTGGTACTCGACCGGAAGCGATTCGGCGTAATGGGCCTCGCCGGCTTGAATGCGCTGCTCCCGCTCCTCGATTCCTGCTTCGAGGGAGACCGACGAGAGGTCTTTGAGCAGCCACGTGACTTCGTCCGCTGCGTAGGAGCCGAATTCGGGTCCGCGGAGCGGGCGTGCGCGCCGGGAAACCTCGAGCGCCACCGGGTCGGCTCCCGTCACGACCACCAGGAGTACGTCGGTGCCCGAGGCTGCCAGTGTCTCCGCCGCGGCGGCGAGAGCGTCGGTGTCGGCGGGGGCGTCGGCCACGAGCACCAGTGTGGTCTCGTGCGGGGCGGACGCGTTGTAGAGGTAGCGCAGTCCCGATTCGTCCTCGGGTGCAGCGAATTCGAAGCCACGGCGCAGGGGGTAGTCGGGCACGTCCAGCACGTACGCCGGTGACCGGGTCGTGGTCTGGAACAGCGCACGGTGCCCCAGTTTCTGCAGGGCCGCCGCCAGCCGAAGCGGCAGATACATGAGCTCCTCGTGGCCGATGACGACCACCGGTGTCGATTCGGAGAGCGACGCATCCACGGTGGCTGCGAGGGCGTCGATCGCGGAGTCGAAACCTGCCGAATCGGATCGGAGGAATCCGTGGCGTCCGCCGTCGGGCAGGGTGGCCGGCCAGTGGGCGTCGACTCGATGAACCGAACCAGGCTGTGCAGCAATGGGATTGAATACCGGATCCGGCAGGTCCAGCACCGTCTGCGTCAGTCCGGGCTCCAGCTCGACGGATCCCTGTGCCAGGCTCACGTTGTCGATCCGAACGCCGAGTTCTGTTGCCACCGCGGCAGCTGCAGCGAGATGCTCGGCGGTGCGCATGTCCACCAGGGATGCGATGACGTAGTGCGCGCGCCCGGCCGTGGAGTGAATCTGTCGCAACGCATCCAATGCGGTCGCTCCGGTCGAGATCTCGTCGTCGACCAGTATCAACGGCAGGTCGCCGGCGAGAAGGTCGGCCGAAGTGGGCATCAGCAGGTGGTCGGTGGCGTGCGAGTGACCCTCCTCGAACTCGCCGTGCACCGTCATGCCGGGAACGCCGCGGCGCGTCGAGTGCAGGTAGCAGTGCGCGCCCAGAGCCGTTGCGACCGTGTGGCCCAATCCCGTTGCGGTCTCGGCGAATCCGAGAACGTCGACATCGGAACCGTCCACCGCGGTGTGCACCAGGGCGGCCAGTTCGGTGCCTGCGGCGATCACGACGTCCGGATCCACAGGGATGTGTTTGCCGAGCACGGTCGAGACCAACAGATGGGCGCGGCGGGGATTGCGACGCAGACCTGGCCGCACCAACTGCGTGGCCGACCAGGACGACGACGAACCGGTGTCGGTGAGCGCGATTCCGTCGGCCGGGTTCGTGTTCATCGCTGTGCCAGTGCGGTCAGTAGATCCACGAACGTGATTCCCTCGTTGGTGACGCCGAACGCCCTGGCCCGCACCACCGTCTGCTTCGCCCAGTTGCGGTGCGGGCCGAGCTCGTTCATCTTGTTGCGGTAGCCGGACGCCTGGACGCCGCCCTGGTCGGAGGAGAGAATGTCGAGTGCATCGTGGTATTCCTCGTGCGTCACCGCGGACAGTGCGTGCACGGCAGGTACGTGCGAGGGGTGGATGACGGTCTTGCCCTGAATGCCGTTCGCGCGGTCGAGTGCCACCTCGCGCAGCAGGGCGTCGAGGTCGCTGCTGACCAGTTGCTGGCGGAAGCGTACGGCCTGTTGATCGACGAACGGCGTCTGACGCAGCAGGGGACGGAACATGCGTTCGTGGTCTGCGAAGTACTCCCACACCGGTCCGGTGATGACGAATCCCGAACCGTCGTAGCGGCCCAGGTGATTGACGATCGCGCTGATGACGTCGGCGACGACGCGGACGTCGTAGATCGTCAGGTCCCGGTCGCGGCGGATGCCGAACGTGCCGCACATGTCGGTGGCACCGATTCGCACCGCCAGTACGACGTCGCGGTACTCACCGAGCAGTTCGCGAATGGCAACCAGTTCCGCGTCGCGGGTCTCCCGGTGCACCACCTCCGGTGATTCGAGGACCGGCATGGCGAACAGACGGGTGCCGTGTGTCTTCGACGCAGCGACGATCTCGTCGAGGAACTCGGCTCCGCGTGCTGCCGTGAACTTCGGTACGACGAATCCGGCCAGCCCTACGGCACCGTGGTCGAGGCCGTCGCAGATGCTGCGGATGTGGGCGGCGGTACGAGCCCGAACGAACACCAGCGATCCCGAACCCGAGAGTTCGTTCAGAGTTCGCACGGTGTTGGCCAACGCTTCTTCCAGATCATGATCTGCGACAGCGTCTTCGAGATCGATGACGATGGACCGCACACCCTCGTCGGTGCGTTTGTTCACCGTTGCCGTCAGGTCCGGACGCGTGGCCGGGATGTACAGCGTTGCGCCGAGAGCCGTTGCCACGAGGTCGTTTCCGTCGCTCGTCTCGATGTCTTCCGGTTGCATGAAGAACACTCGTCGGCGAGTGTCTGCGTCGAGATGGCGAAAGTGTTGCACCACTGTCCTTCGTGTGAATGTAGTCAGTGCGAGGTTCGCATGCGGTCGATCACGCCTGCGATGAAGTCCGAAATGGTATCCAGATCCTGCAGATATGACCAGTAGTCCGGGTGGGTACCCGTCAGCGCTGTGCTCGCCCTGTCGATCCGGGCGAGCTGAGCATCCAACACCGAGCCCCATTCGGCAACCAGACCACGATTGATCGCGAGTTGTTGAGCGTCACGAAGTTTGAACCGCACCTTGTTCTCGGTCTCTTTCGGATCGGCCCTGACCGCGCGCAGCAGTCGAACTCGGTCGGTGACCGCGTCGACCAGTTGTTCGGCATCGCTCAGGTGTTGGCGCGCCTGGGTGACCAGATCCAGTGACTGCTCGGGATTGCCCGAATCGAGCGCCGAACGCGCCGCGCGCAGGTCCTCGTCGGCCTGCTCGATGTGGCGCGCACTGGATCGTTCGTTTCGGGACAGATCCGCCGAGCTCTTGGCGTTGAATTCACGAAGCAAGCTCGAGAAGGCAGGCCCAATACCCTCGGATCTGGTTCGCACCGCCTCGATTCGGGTGCGCACGGAGGCCAGCGCGGTTCGGGCCTCCTGAAGGCGTCCCGGGGCCGAGTCCACGGCAGCACGCAGCGCGGCCGCACGGTCGCGGACTTGGGCGGCGTGCTCTCGGGCGCGCAGAGGGTCGCGCTGATCGGCCTGCAATTGTGTTGTTGCCGAATCGAGTTCGCGCCACGCCTGGCGAAGTGAGGGGTAGGCGGCGAACTGCTCGTCGACGGTGGAGCGGGCTGCGTCTGCCTCGGCCAACGCGTCCTGGACCAGGCGCGGGGTCGCGGCGAACTGAGCAGATGCCTGCTCGAGCGTGCCTCGATGGGCGTCGTAGAACCGATCGACGGCAGTGCTGGCATCGTGCAGAAGCGCGGTCGCTCGGTCGAACGCCGATCTGGCGGCAGGGGTGGTGATTCCGTCGAACTGCTCGACGGCGGCGAGGTAGGCGGCTCCGGCGTCGAAACATTGCTTCTCGGTGTCGGACCATCGGCCTGCGAGTCGATCCTGAGGGCGCAGTGCGGTGGAGGCCTCGACGCCGGCCGACGCGATGGACTGACGCTTGTCCATGTCGAGGAACGCGGCGACAGCGTTGTCCTGGGATCGACGCGCGGCGGCGTCCGATTCGGCACCCCGGCGGAACACCCCAGGCCAGCGACTTGTCACGTGCTCGATAGTACTGACGGGAACCCTGGCGATGTCGCAGTCGTTGGCTGAGTACGTCCAAGAACCGGACATTCCCACTACGGTTGACCCCGTAACGGGAAACCAATTGCGAAAGGACCTCTCAATGGGCGTCAGCCTCAGCAAGGGTGGCAATGTCTCGCTCACCAAGGCAGCTCCGAACCTGACCGCGGTCGTGGTCGGTCTCGGATGGGACATCCGCACGACGACCGGCACCGACTTCGATCTCGACGCCAGCGCCATCGCTCTGAATTCGACGAAGAAGGCCTTGAGCGACGGGCACTTCGTGTTCTTCAACAACCTGAAGTCTCCCGACGGCTCCATCGAGCACACCGGGGACAACACCACGGGTGAGGGCGACGGAGACGACGAGCAGATCAAGGTCGATCTCGCCGCAGTACCGCCGGAGATCGAGACCATCGTCTTCCCCGTGTCCATCTACGATGCGGACGCACGCTCGCAGTCGTTCGGTCAGGTGCGCAACGCGTTCATCCGCGTCATCAACCAGGCCGACAACTCCGAGCTCGCACGCTACGACCTCAGCGAGGACGCCTCCACCGAGACCGCCATGGTCTTCGGTGAGCTGTACCGCAACGGCGCGGAGTGGAAGTTCCGCGCGGTCGGTCAGGGCTACGCCTCGGGACTCGCAGGAATCGCTCGCGATTTCGGAGTAAACGTGTAGTAAAGGCCTCCTCAAGATTGGGAGTACCCCCGCCTCGTCATCCATGATGGGCGGGGGTTTTTCCGTCTTTGTCTCGAGAAGGGCCACGACTGTGGTTGTCAAGATCTTCGGATGGTCGATCGCGGTCACCATCGTGTCCGTCATCGTGGCTTTTCTGTACGGCGGGATCGAGGCGATGATCCTCGTCCTCATCCTCGGTGTACTCGAGGTGTCGCTGTCCTTCGACAATGCCGTCATCAACGCCACCGTGTTGCGACGCATGAGCGAGTTCTGGCAGAAGATCTTCCTCACCATCGGCATCATCATCGCCGTGTTCGGCATGCGGCTGCTGTTCCCGCTGGTCATCGTCTGGGCTGCGTCGGGCCTCGGTCCGGTCGCCGCGATCGACCTGGCCCTCAACCCGCCCGCCGACGGTGCCGCAACGTTCCCGGACGGTTCACCTAGCTACGAGACGCTCCTCACCGACGCGCATCCGCAGATCGCTGCATTCGGTGGCATGTTCCTGCTGATGCTCTTCCTCGGATTCATCTTCGAGGATCGCGAGATCACCTGGTTGAGTTGGCTCGAAAAGCCGCTCGCCCGCATCGGTCGCCTCGATCAGCTCTCCGTGGTCGTCGCAGGCCTGCTGCTGGTCCTGAGCGCCGAATTCCTCGCCGAGGACGACAAGATCTCCACCGTCATGGTCTCCGGCGTGCTGGGCATGATCACCTACATTGCAGTGAACGGACTCGGTGAACTCTTCCACGTCGAAGAAGAGGGCGAAGAGTCCTCCGGCGGGCCGAGCGAACTGGCGAAGGCGACGGGTAAGGCCGGGTTCTTCCTGTTCCTCTACCTCGAGGTGCTCGACGCATCGTTCTCGTTCGACGGTGTCATCGGTGCGTTCGCCATCACCGCAGACCCGATCATCATCGCGCTCGGCCTGGGCTTCATCGGTGCGATGTTCGTCCGCTCGATCACGGTCTTCCTGGTTCGCAAGGGAACGTTGTCCGATTACGTGTACCTCGAGCACGGTGCGCACTGGGCGATCGGTGCGTTGTCCATCATCCTGCTGGTTTCGATCGGTGTACACATCAACGAGCTGATCACCGGCTTCGTGGGAATCCTGTTCATCGGGGCCGCCCTGCTGAGCAGTATTCGACGCAACAAACGCCTCGAGAACGAGGGCGTGGACACTGCCGTCAGCGTCTGACCGACGGCATCACCGACCCTGGTTCACAGCTCCGAGATATCGACGAGCCCGTCCTGCAGGGCGCGCGCGACGAGGGCCGCCTTGGTCGGTGCCGGCCGTCCGACGGAGGTGTACTTGGCCCGAATCCGGGTGAGGTGGGTGTTGACGGTGCCGAGCGAGAGAAACAGTGCCTTTGCCACTTCGGTCTTCGAGTCGTGTCGAATCCAGCAGAGCAGCACCTCGATCTCGCGGCCGGTCAGATCCGGTCGCGGCGGGAAGGGGCTCGTGGCGGCGGGAACGGGATGTATCTGCATCGGGGGTGGAACGAGGCTGATCGGACCGCGTGAACGGCGCGTCGTCGGGACTCCGGAGTCGTTCGCGGAGGGCAAGGGTTCGAGCAGTGCAGACATCTAATCTCCCGGACGCCGAAGTGAGTTGAGACCGACTAAACCAATGCGGTCGATTCTCACAGGTAATTCGCAGGTTTTCTGCCCTTATTATTTGGGGCATTGAACCGTCAACCGTCCTGTCAGAGTGTCACGAGGCTACGACAGACTTCTCTCCGACTGCATCGAGTTCGATCCGCACATCGGCGCTCAAGCCGCTGACCAGGATGAATACGATCTTCGCGCGTCCAGGCGGCAGTATCCGAGCGGTCACCACCCCGCCTGTCGCACCGCTGATCGCGTCGGACACCGCGGTGCTCACTCTGTCCGAAATTGTGGGATGAGCCATAGTGAGCCCGCCGTCGTCGAGCAGAATCACCTGCACTCCCCGTGCCCTGGCAGCCCGCGCGTGCGCGGCGACCTCGTCCGTCGTCAGTCCCGGTGCCCGCAGTCGATCCGGCAGAGTTGCTTCGAGAAGTCCGCAGGCCTGCCGTTCGGCGGTATCGAGACCGGACCCGCTGGCGATTTTTTCGAGTGGGGCCTGCATCAATCCTGTGGAGGTAGCTCGGGCATGGGGAGCCAGCCGTCCTCGACCGCACGCTTGTACAGATCGGTCTTCGTCGGTGCCGGACGCCCCGCCTCGGCGTATTTGTTGCGGATCCGCACCAAGTAGTCGTTGACGGTCTGCTCGGACAGTCCGGCCAGGCGGGCGACGCGTCCGGCTTTCTCGCCCGACGCGTAGAGGGCGAGTACTTCGCGTTGGCGTGGACTGAGTCCCACGTCCGGAAGCTGGGGATCGCCGTCGATCGCGGCAGCCCAGTCCGTCGTGACGACCTGTCCCCCGCTCGCGGCGCGCCGGATCGCGGAGACGATCGCTGCGGCCGGTGCCGACTTGCGAACTACGCCCAGTACGCCCGCACGAGCTGCCGAGCGAACCAGAAAGGCGTTCTCGGCACCGGTGTAGACGAGGACGCGCGCACCGGCGGCGTGCAGTTGCTCCACGTTGGAGCGGGGTGAGGACCCGTCACCGAGCCGAAGATCGAGTACCACCAGATCGAGTGTGGGCTGCTGGGCGAGCAACTCTGCGACGGTGGCGGCGGTGGACACCAGTTCCAGGTCGGGTTCGTCGGCGAGCATGGCCTTGAGTCCGAGCGCTACCGATTCGTGGTCCTCGACGAGGCCGACACGTCGTACTTCGGTGGCCCGATTTTCTGTGCTTTCCTGTGATCGCGACACCTGTGTCATGTCCCCGCCCCGCTCTGCGCCCTACTGCCCCGGTGATCCCGTCAGCGATGTCGCTGCTGGTCGGCGCGATGATACCGACTCCCGGTCTGTTTTGCCGCGCATCGGAATCCGCATGCGCGTACGGATGAACAGCACGAACAGCACCACCAGCAGCAGCGCCCGTCCCCACACCCCCACCAGAACGAAGAACTCCTCGTCCTCGGCGTCCACCCCGGAGGCCAATGCGGCGAAGTACTTGAACACGCCGATTCCCATCGACAGGTCCACGACCAGATACGCGGCGACGAGCGCCCACGGGACCCGAAGCAACACCAGGAACGGCAGCAGCCACAGCGTGTACTGCGGCGAGTGCACCTTGTGCAGCAGCATGAATCCGCACAGCATCGACCCGCTCACCGCGACCCACGGGTACGTTCCGAAAACCTTTGCCCGACGCCAGCCGAGCCACAGCGCAAGTGCGAACGCGGCGAACACCAGCAGCGGCGACGCGACATCGACCACATCCTGGAAGGACGCGTCGGCCTCCGCGTAGGCATCGGGAGTCATCTGGTCGCTGATGTAGAAGTGGCGCAGTCCCCAGTACCAGATGGAGTTGGTCGTCAGGTCTGCCTGCCTCAGCGACTGGAAGGTGAAGGATGCACGCCACCCCTCGTAACCGAGCACTGCGAACGGCAGGTTGATTGCGACGACCGTGCCGATCGCGGCACCGGCGACCATCAGACCGCCGCGGACGTCCCAGCGACCCCGGATGGTGTCGGCGGACTCGCGCCCGTCGATGCCGCCGGTGACCACGTACGCGATCAGGGGCAATACGAAAGCTCCCGGGTAGAGCTTGAGGCAGAATCCGACGGCCAACAGCACAGACGCGAGAATCGCTCTGCGCCGCAGCGGCATCGGCAGGGTCATGACGAAGATCGCGCCGACGGCAGCGGCCACGACCGGAAGTTCCCAGTTGTGGAAGGCGTACATCACCACAGGTGGGCCGATCGACCACAGCAACGCGGACCAGCCGGCCATCCGCCCGAGCATCCAGGCGGTGAGCAGACCGAACGGTGCCAGAATCAACGCCGAGGTCAGCAGGAACTGTGCATCGGTGTGAGCCGGGATTGCTCCGAGCCACATCAGCAACCCACTGAGGACGGGATACTCCACTGTCCCGCCGGTGAGGATCCCGTCGCTGGTGATGGCACCGTGAATGTAGGGAAAGATGTGATTGTCGATGTCTCGGCCGAGCCACAGGAATTGGATGTCGGAGTAGCAGACCGAGGAATCCTTGATGGCGTCGAACACCGTGCTGCGTCCGGAGGCGTCGAACGGCGCGACCGCGCATCGGGCCTTGTTCAGATATCCCAGAATCAATCCCAGCGCAGCCATCGCGACGACCACGACGACCGTCATCGGATTGGCGCGGACCCCGGATCGCATGGTGCAAGAGTATGACGCGTGAGGGCCGGACCGTGCGCCCGACGCGAATTAGCAGGTCAGGGCCCTGTCGTGTATCTTCGAGGGGTTGCTGACGCAACGACCCTCCTGCCACGGACAGTCCGTGGCCGTTTTCACTAGTCCACAGGAGGTGATGAGGTCTTATGCGTCATTACGAATTGATGGTCATTCTCGACCCCAATCTGGACGAGCGCACTGTCGCTCCGTCGCTCGACACGTTCCTCAACGTCGTTCGCAAGGATGGCGGCACCGTCGACAAGGTCGATGTGTGGGGCAAGCGTCGTCTGGCCTACGAAATCCTCAAGCATGCCGAGGGCATCTACGCCGTTGTGAACCTCAACGCCGAGCCTGCCACCGTCAGCGAGCTCGATCGTCAGCTCGGACTCAACGAGTCCGTTCTGCGCACGAAGGTCCTGCGACAGGGCAAGTAATTGTCGTTGCCCGCCTCTAGGCTGGCATCTACAACGCTTACTACTGAAAGAGGAACCATGGCAGGCGAGACCGTCATCACCGTCATCGGAAACTTGACGGCTGATCCAGAACTTCGATTCACCCCCGCCGGCGCGGCGGTTGCCAACTTCACGGTTGCATCCACCCCGCGCACATTCGATCGTCAGACGAACGAGTGGAAAGACGGCGACGCGCTCTTCATGCGCTGCAACATCTGGCGCGAGGCAGCGGAGAACGTTGCCGAGAGCTTGACCCGAGGCTCGCGAGTGATCGTGAGCGGACGGCTGCGGCAGCGCTCGTACGAGACGCGTGAGGGTGAGAAGCGGACAGTCGTCGAGCTCGAGGTAGACGAGATCGGACCTTCACTCCGCTACGCCACCGCAAAGGTCAACAAGGCCAACCGCGGTGGAGGTGGCGGCGGAGGCGGCTTCAACTCCGGCTCCGGCTCCGGTTCCTCCGGCGGATCGAGCGGCGGCCGCTCGAACTCCTCGTCCAACTCCGGTTCCGGCGGAGACGATCCCTGGGGCAGTGCCCCGGCGGCGTCGGGCTCCTTCGGCGGACGTGGCGGAGACGAAGAGCCACCGTTCTAGATCCTTCGATCGAGAACAACCAGATGTAACGGAGAAAGACCCATGCCCAAACCGCCATTGCGCGACAAGGTGCTCAAGAAGAAAGCGTGTTCCTTCTGCAAGGAAAAGAACACGTCGATCGATTACAAGGACACGACGTTGCTGCGTAAGTACGTCAGCGATCGCGGAAAGATCCGTGCTCGCCGTGTCACCGGCAACTGCGTCCAGCATCAGCGTGACGTGGCCGTTGCCGTGAAGAACTCGCGTGAGGTAGCACTGCTGCCTTACGCCGCGACGGCTCGATAGAAAGGGGCGATTGGTATGAAACTGATCCTCACCGCTGATGTGGACAACCTCGGTGCGCCTGGCGACACCGTAGAGGTCAAGGACGGCTACGGCCGTAACTTCCTGCTGCCCCGCGGATTGGCCATCCAGGCCACCCGTGGAGCTCAGAAGCAGGTCGACGGCATCCGCCGCGCTCAGGAAGCTCGTGCCGTCCGCGGCCTCGAGCACGCCAACGAGCTCAAGCAGGCCATCGAAGGCCTCGAGGCCGTCACGCTCTCCGTGAAGACCGCGGGCGACTCGGGCAAGCTGTTCGGCTCGGTCACCGCGTCGGACGTCGCTTCTGCTCTGAAGGCTGCCGGTGGCCCGGTCGTCGACAAGCGCAGCATCGATCTGCCGAAGGCTCACGTCAAGAGCACGGGCAAGCACGACATCGTCGTGAACCTGCACCCCGACGTGACCGCCAAGTTCAAGCTGGATGTCGTCGGAAGCTGATTTCAGCTTTCGGCCCGTTTCGGTCGAACAAAGCCCCACGAACCTCGGTTCGTGGGGCTTTTTCGTGTCTTCTCACAAAGATCAACTGTCGCAATGGGTTCCGATTTGTGAAGCATCTCTCTTCGGACGTTCGTGAGCAAAGCTTTGCGTACTCTTTAGGCGGGGCGACATCGAACATCATCACCAACTGGATTCACCCGACCTGACGCCTAGACGCCCGGAGGAACGCTGCCGTGACCACGACCGTGGAACCCGATTCCGACCCCAGTCCCGAGACCCGACTCGAGCCGCAGTCTCGCGTCGGGTCGATCCTGAAATACGACGTACCGGCCTCGTTGGTCGTTTTCCTTGTTGCAGTGCCACTTTCGATCGGTATCGCCGTCGCATCGGGCGCGCCGATCATGGCCGGTCTCATTGCCGCTGTGGTCGGCGGCATTCTTGCCGGCATACTCGGCGGATCACCGCTGCAGGTCAGTGGTCCCGCGGCAGGCCTGACCGTCGTGGTTGCCGAGTTGGTCAACCAATTCGGGTGGGGCGTAACGTGCGCCATCACCGTCCTGGCCGGTGCTGTGCAGATCCTGCTGGGAATGAGCCGGATTGCGCGCAGTGCGTTGGCCATCTCGCCCGTCGTGGTGCATGCGATGCTCGCCGGAATCGGTATAACCATTGCGCTGCAACAGATTCACGTGCTTCTCGGTGGGGAATCCGAAAGTTCTGCGGTCCAGAACGTCCTCGCCATCCCTACATCCGTCGCGAACGGCCAGTGGCCGTCGATCGTCGTCGGCGGAATTGTGGTCGTGCTGATGTTCGCCTGGCCACGGTTGAGCGAGTTGTCCGGCGTGCTGGCCAAGGTCACCAAGGTGCCGGCCGCCCTGGTCGCAGTGGTCACCGCCACCGCGGTCTCGATCTTCTTCTCACTCGATGTCGAACGAATCGAATTGCCCGGCAACCTGATCGAGTCCTTGAGCCTGCCGGTCATGCCCGACGGGCAGTGGAGTGCGTTCGTCACCGGCGTCATCACCATCGCGTTGATCGCCAGTGTCGAGAGTCTGCTCTCCGCGGTGGCCGTCGACAAGATGCACAGCGGTGAGCGCACCAACTTCGACCGTGAATTGATGGCTCAGGGTGCCGGCAACATGGCCTCAGGCGCCATCGGCGGTCTGCCGATCACCGGGGTGATCGTGCGCAGTGCCACCAACGTCAAGGTCGGTGCCAAGTCTCGGGCATCGGCGATTCTGCACGGCGTGTGGATTCTGATCTTCTCCGTACTGTTCATCTCGATCGTCGAACTGGTTCCCTTCGCAGCTCTGGCCGGGTTGCTGGTGATGATCGGTGTGCAGCTGATCAAGCTGGCGGACATCAAGATTGCGAACAAGACCGGAGACATCGCGGTCTATGCGGTCACGGTCGTCGGAGTGGTGGCGCTCAACCTGCTCGAGGGTGTGTTGATCGGTTTGGCACTGTCGATCATCCTCGTGCTGCGTCGGGTGGTGTGGGCGAAGGTCAGGGCCGAGGAAACCGTCGACGGCACCTGGCGTGTCACCACCGAGGGGTCGTTGAGCTTCCTCGCGCTCCCCCGGTTGACGCATGTGCTGTCCACTGTCCCGGCAGGCACGGCCGTCACGGTCCACCTCGGCGTAGACTTCCTCGACCATGCCGTGCACGACGCCTTGAACGAGTGGATGCGTCAGCACGAACTCGGCGGCGGCACAGTGAAAGTCGAAGAAGTGGGTACGGCGTCCATGGCGGCGGCTGCCGAAGGGCCACCCAAGCGTGGATCGGCGACGGTACGCAGTTCGTTGGCACCGTGGCGCGCCTGGCAGCTCAAGAGCGATGTCGCGCAGGAGGACTCGCCCGCGGCGCTGCGGCCGGTGTTGAGCGGCGTTGCGGAGTACCACCGCACGCATGCTCCCAACATCCGTCCGCACCTCGAGGGACTGACCGACAGCCAGGATCCGGACACTCTGTTTCTGTGCTGTGTGGATTCGCGAGTCATGCCGAACACGATCACCAGCAGCGGCCCGGGTGACCTGTTCACCGTCCGCAACATGGGCAACCTCGTTCCCGCTCAGGGGCAGGACTGCTCGGTGGAGGCGGCGCTGGCGTTCGGTGTCGATCAACTCGGGACCTCGTCGGTCGTGGTCTGTGGGCACTCGGGCTGCGGTGCCATGAAAGCGGTACTCAGCGGCCCTGAGAACGCCGCGGACGCCTCCGTCGCCGAGTGGTTGGGTTACGGGATGGCAAGCCTCGACGCGTATCGCAGCGGGCACGTGGTCGGTCGTCAGGCGGCGGAGCTCGGTTTCGGAGAGGCGGACCAACTGGCGATGGTGAACGTCGCAGTGCAGCTGCAGACGCTCACGCGGCATCGAGTCGTCGGTCGTGCCAACGCCGAGGGGCGCCTACGAATCACCGGCCTCTTCTTCGACATTCCGTCGGCACGAGTTCTGCAGATTGGTACCCAGGAGATCACGGTCCTCGACCCGGCGGACTGCCCGCAGAAGAGTGACTCCTGACGTCTCGGCGTGAGTGTCGAGGGGCCCGATTCCAAGAATGGGATCGGGCCTCTCGCGTCTAAACGGGAGAGTGGTCTGTTTCTGTGAGTGATCCCAGTCGGTGTGACCCAATTCACCCCTGGGTTCACCTGGCATTTACTCAACACGCCCGAGTTGTCAATTCGGCCGACACGCCGCTCCCGAATCGATGCACAGGAAGAAAACTTTATGTACACCCCTTGACCTGGCGAAGAACCTGAAAACCGGAAAGTTATACCCAGGTTGTCCACAGATGGTCAACACCGTTGTTCAACACCATCCACATTTCATCCACAGTTCCATCCACAGGCCATGTTGTGACTCCTGCCGATAGCGCTTAACGTCCGTGCAGCGTCTCTCTCGATGCCGTGCAGCGGCCTCCGGAGAGTGCGTATCCGGTGCCGAGCAGGACCTGTCGGTGCCCGGGGGTAGAACTTGCTACACAGCACCGCCGGGTGATATTCCACGGTGCCGACGACAATGGGGAGAGGACGGCCGGTTCGCGTGGCAGTTGTGGACGATCGAGGACAGTCCGACTACTCCGGCCCCTCCTCCAGCGAGGGACCCGGCGAGGATTTCGGTCGCCAGCCCCCACAGGACATGGCGGCCGAACAGTCCGTACTCGGCGGCATGCTGCTGAGCAAGGACGCGATTGCCGATGTGCTCGAAGTGCTCCGTCCCGGCGATTTCTATCGCCCGGCCCACCAGAACGTGTACGACGCGATCCTCGACCTCTACAGCCGCGGTGAGCCTGCCGACCCGGTCACCGTATCGGCCGAGCTGGACCGTCGCGGTGAGCTCAAGCGCATCGGCGGCCCCCCGTACCTGATCACCCTGACGCAGACGACGCCGACGGCAGCCAATGCCGGGTACTACGCCGAGATCGTCGCGGAGAAGTCGATTCTGCGCCGGCTCGTGCAGGCCGGTACCCGCATCGTGCAGTTCGGCTACGCCGGAGCCGACGGCCAGGACGTGGCCGAGGTGGTCGACCGTGCGCAGGCCGAGGTGTACGAGGTCACCGAACGCCGCACCTCCGAGGACTTCCTCCCCCTCGAGGAGTTGCTGCAGCCCACGATGGACGAAATCGACTCCATCGCTAGCCGTGGCGGCATATCCCTCGGCGTACCAACAGGATTCGCCGAACTCGACGAAATCACCAACGGCCTGCACCCGGGTCAGATGATCATCGTGGCGGCGAGGCCCGGCGTGGGTAAGTCGACCCTAAGTATGGATTTCATGCGTTCGTGCTCGATCAAGCACGGCATGCCCAGTGTCATTTTCTCCCTGGAAATGAGTCGTACCGAGATCGTCATGCGACTGTTGTCCGCCGAGGCGAAGATCAAGCTCGGTGACATGCGTTCGGGAAAGATGACCGACGACGACTGGACCAAGCTGGCCCGGCGCATGAGCGAGATCAGCGAAGCACCGCTCTTCGTCGACGACTCCCCGAACCTGACGATGATGGAGATCCGTGCCAAGGCACGTCGCCTCAAGCAGCGCAACGGACTGAAGCTCATTGTGGTGGACTACCTTCAGCTGATGTCGTCCGGCAAGAAGGTCGAATCCCGTCAGCAGGAGGTCTCGGACTTCTCCCGTCAGCTCAAGCTGTTGGCCAAGGAACTCGAATGCCCGGTGGTCGCGGTCTGCCAGCTCAACCGTGGCCCGGAGCAGCGAACCGACAAGAAGCCGATGGTCTCGGACCTCCGTGAGTCCGGCTCACTGGAGCAGGACGCCGACATGGTGATTCTGCTGCACCGCCCCGACGCAATCGAGCGCGACGACCCTCGTGGCGGTGAGGCCGACCTGATTCTCGGTAAGCACCGTAACGGCCCGACCGCGACAATCACTGTGGCACACCAACTTCACTTGTCCAGATTCGTGGACATGGCGCGGGGCTAGGGCCGACAGCGCTGGGTCGCGTATTCTCTTCAGGAATCAACCAAGCCCTTATCTCAGCATTCGACGAAAGTAATTCATGTCAGAGGACCAGCACACAGACGTTCCACCGAATCACCTCGCGATCGATCCGCGGAGCCCCTTCTACAACGAAGAGGTTCTTCGCCGGGACGTCGGTATTCGCTTCAACGGCGTCGAGAAGACCAGTGTTCGCGAATACAACGTGACCGAGGGTTGGGTGCGAGTCGAAGTCCCCACCGCGAAGGATCGCTACGGAAATCCCATGCTCGTCAAGCTCAAGGGCACGGTCGAACCGTACTTCCGCGACGCGAAATAGCGGTCTTCGACGTTCAGGTCCGGGGCTGCGACCAGTCGCGGCCATACAGATCTCGTCATAGTCCGGCACCAATGTAACTAGGCGGTCCTTCAAACACGCGCTGCAGCGCGAAAGAGCATCGCGGCGGCCGCGTCGGTGCGCGCGGAATCCTCCGTGGTGAAGCGGTCGAGCAGCAGCCCTCGGAATCCGGCCCCGACGATTGTCGCCTGAACCGAGGCCGCGGTCGAGTCCATCCCGCAGCGTGCCATCGCACTGGCCAAAGCGTCGGTCAGTGCCCGAACGCTCTCGCGTGCGAAGTCCGCGAGAACGCCGGACTTGATGGACGCAATGCCGATGACCTGCATAAGGATTCGTGAGCTGACCGCGTCTTCACCCTCGGACATCGACTTCCACAATTCGAGCAGTCGCCTCTCGAGTTGGTCGGCAGTGTCGACGTCGCCGAACATTTCCGCGAATGCCGGCCGCTGGCTGGTCAGTGCCTGCACGATCAAGTTCTCACGAGAATCGAAGTAGTAGATCAACATTCGCGAGCTGGTGCCGAGTTCGGCGGCCAGGGGGCGAAGGGTCAGATCGTCGAGACCGTGAGTGCCGATGTAGTCGACGACGCGGCCGAGCAGTTCGGCACGCTTGTCGTGATCGAGGGGACGGGCCATGAGTTGACTGTACCGGTCGCTACATGTACTGATGGTGGGTATGAGTGAACCGATCGCTACACAAACGCATCCACGCAATGCGGTCGTGACCGGGTACGTAGCCTCGACGGCACTGGCCGACGACGCCGATGAAACCTGGAAGCGTCTGCTCGACGGCCAGAGCGGCATTGGCCGCCTCGAGAACGACTTCGTGTCGGAATACGATCTGCCGGTTCGCATCGGAGGCGTTTTGCAGATGGCGCTCTCCGATCATCTGACCCGCGTGGAGCAGCGGAGACTGTCCTTCGTCGGGCAGTTGGCGGTAGTGCTCGGACGGCGTCTGTGGAGTGATTCCGGGCTCGCTGATATGGACCCGGATCGACTTGCCGTGGCAGTGGGCACCGGATTGGGCGGCGGCGACGCTCTGATCGGTGCAGTCGACGCCATGAGGGCAGGTGGCTACCGAAAGGTGTCGCCGATGTCGGTACCGATGGTGATGCCCAACGGACCTGCCGCGCACATCGGACTCGAGGTCGGCGCGCGGGCGGGGGTGTTCACTCCGGTGTCGGCATGCTCGTCGGGTTCGGAGGCGTTGGCTCACGCATGGAGACTGATCGCGACGGGTGAGGCAGACGTCGTGATCACTGGAGGCGTCGAAGGACATATCGATGCGGTGCCGATAGCCGGCTTCTCGATGATGCGCGCGATGAGCACCCGCAACGACGAGCCGACGCGCGCTTCGAGGCCTTTCGATCGTGACCGTGACGGTTTCGTGTTCGGTGAAGCCGGGGCGTTGCTGATCGTGGAGTCGGAGCGGCATGCAGTAGCTCGCGGTGCGCATATTCACGGCCGCCTTCTCGGTGCCGGCATCACCTCGGACGGGTTTCATATCGTGGCACCGGATCCGGAGGGTCGGGGAATTCGCAAGGCAATGGAAAAGGCCATCGACACAGCGGGTTTGAGTGCTCAGGACATCGGTCACGTCAATGCACATGCAACTGCGACTCCAGTAGGTGATCTGTCGGAGGCCAAGGCTATTGCCGCCACTGTGGGTCACGCGTGCGTCTACGCACCGAAGTCCGCACTCGGTCATTCCATCGGTGCTGTCGGCGCACTGGAGGCGATCCTGACAATGCTCTCGATCAGAGATTCGGTGGTGCCGCCCACTCTGAACCTCGACAATCAGGACCCTGCAATCGATCTCGATGTCGTTCGTTCGAGGCGGAGCCAGAAGATCGACTATGCATTGAGTACGTCGATCGGGTTCGGCGGACACAACGTCGCCCTCGTGTCGGAGCTTTACTGATCAGATTCGGTATCGGATCAGTCGGGAGCTGTTGCCGACCACCGCGACCGAGGACGCGTTGTGCAGGATCGCGGCGAGCACCGGAGAGAGTGCTCCACCGGCGCTGACCAGGAGGCCCAGAGCGTTCACGGCGATCGACATTCCGTAGTTCTGCCGGATCACCGATACCGAGTGCCGACCGAGATCGCGAACGTCGAGCAACCGTGTCAGGTCGTCGCTGGCCAGAGCTACGTCGGCCGTTTCGACGGCAACATCGGTGCCCGCCAATCCCATTGCGATACCGATATCTGCGACGGCGAGCGCGGGAGCGTCGTTGGTGCCGTCTCCGACCATCGCGACGACGTATCCCTCTTCTTGGAGTTTGCGGACGGCGTCGAGTTTGTCGTCGGGCATCACCTCGGCTCGCCACTCGGCGATGCCCAGTTCGGCGGCGACGGCCGCGGCGGTCTCCGGGTGATCTCCGGTGAGCATGACGATCCGTTCCACACCGTCGGCGCGGAGCGCGTTCAATACGTCCAGAGCATTGGATCGGACCTCGTCACGCAGGCTGATCAACCCGACCAGTACGCCGTCCACCGCCAGCAGCAG
Organism: Rhodococcus sp. 06-470-2; assembly: GCF_002258235.1. Lineage (NCBI taxonomy): Bacteria > Bacillati > Actinomycetota > Actinomycetes > Mycobacteriales > Nocardiaceae > Rhodococcus > Rhodococcus sp. 06-470-2. The sequence continues at coordinate 237,516 of NZ_NOYB01000016.1, forward strand.
CGGAGTCTCGGCCTCACGCTGCAAGCGCGAAACCCATTCGGCCGCATGGTCGGAGACGGTGACGTTCTCGCTGCGCAGCAGTGACGGGCTGCCCAGCAGCAGAGTCCGACCGTCTGCGACGGTACGCATGCCGAGGCCGACGAGTACTTCGCATTCCTCGTGCGGAGGAATCACGATATGGCGTTCCTCGGTGCTGCGAATCACGGCCTCCGCCAACGGATGCCGAGAGTGGATCTCGGAACTGGCGGCATACGCCAGCACCTGCTCCGGCTCCCAGTCGTCCTGGAATGACACGACATTGGTGACGACCGGGCGTCCGACGGTGAGGGTCCCGGTCTTGTCGAACACGAAGGCATCGACCCTGCCTGCTTGTTCCAGGTGCGATCCGCCCTTGATGAGAATCCCCCGGCGAGCACCGTTTCCGATGGCGGCGCTGATGGCCGTCGGAGTCGACAGACCCACCGCACACGGGCACGCGACGAGCAGCATGGTCATCGCCCGTCGGACATCGCGGGTGACCAGGAGCGTGAGGCCCGACAGGATGAACGACGCGGGTACGAAGCGGCGTGAGAAGTTCTCTCCCACAGTCTGAATCGGGGCGCGGTCTTCCTGTGCCTCCTCGACGCGCGAGATGATGCGGCCGATCGTCGTATCGCGGCCTACCGCAGACGCGCGGACGACGATGCGTCCACGGACAACGACGGACCCGGCATGGATCCTGTCGCCTGCAGCTATCGACACCGGCAATGTCTCACCGGTGATGGCGGATTGGTCGACCACCGCGTCACCGTCTACGACGGTCCCGTCAACGGGCACGCCGACGTGATCGTGCACGACGACTTCGTCGCCGATCTCCAGCCGGTCGACGTCGACGGAGATCTCGGAACCGGCCGGAAGGCGAATCCACGCGGTGTCCTGCGTGCCGGTCAGGAGATCGGAGATCGCGCGACGAGTGCGCTTGAGCGTCAGCTCCTGCAGATATTCACCGATGTTGAGCAGCCACAGCACGGTCAGGGCAACAACGTTCTCACGGAGCACCAGACTGGCCACGGTGGCGGCGCTGACGAGTGCGTCGGTCCCGGCGGACCGGTTTCCGGTCAGCGAGCGCAGCGCTCCCTTCAGGAATGGATAGCCGGTGAAGATGGTGGCGCCGGTCGCCACGACGCGGCTGGTGGGTCCGAGGAGGGGCGGCCGTCGGAAGGCGTAGCGACGGAAGCCGAGCAGGACCAGGGCCGCTCCGCCGATGGTCATGCGTAGGACATCACCGCTGGTGACGTCCGCAGAGCGTGGGCTTCGGACGGGCACAAGTCCCCAGTCGGTGGTGCGACCTGCGTTCACGGCATCGAACAGCTCGGCCCGGTCGATGCGCGAGCGGGAGTACCAGATGACGACCGATGCGGTGCGGGGGTACGCGTGGACAGCTCGAACGCCGCGAATCTTGTCGACGTGATCTTCGACGGCGACCGCGCGACCCGGACTCGATCGAAGCCAGTCGACGCGAAGCCGCATGCGGCCGGCGGCATCGGACAGGATCTCGATGCCATCCGCGCGGTCGGGAGCTGCATCGAGGGAATGTTCGACGAGCATCGTCATGTTCGGCCGACTGCCGTGATCAGTGCGAGTGGCCGTGGCCGACTTCGGTGGCCGAGGGTGGCGGCACTTCTTCGCCGAGCCGGTCCCGCGCCTCCGCAACAACATCGGACACGGCCAGACGTGCTGACTCGGCGTGGATTTCGGCCTTTCGTGCGGCACGGAGACCGAGCTCGGTTGCCGACACCGCGACCTTGCGGACGGGAGCCTTGTCGTACAGCTTCTTGGCACCGTTGTACGCGGCGACGCCGACTGCGCCTGTTACGACCGTCGATACTGCTTTCGCGACGATGATCGGAAACGCCATGTTGTAGCTCCTCGAAGTCGAACCTGCACCCACTTATTGGGAATCATATTCGTTTTGCTCGGATGTGGCGACTCCCGGGGTTGGGGCGTCTCACCGGCTCGGCTTCGTGGTGCGGAAAGCCCTTGTGACATAGGGCAGTTCGATCGTCCTCGATCCCTCGAGACCCAATTCGTCGAACAGTGCAGTGAGATCCCGATCGATGCGGTTGCGCTCATCGGGGGTCGCGGTGATGTAGAAGCTGCGCGACCGAACCAGATCGGTCAACTGGGACCGGCTCACCGTGCGCGACCACGCCCACCGCTCCTCGTCGAGCCGGCGGAACGGTTCTGCGATCGGCGGTGGACCGTCGTCGAACATGGTCAGCGCTCCACCGCGCGAGACCACCGAGTTCAGTCGCCGAACCCACGAGTGCGACTCGTCGCGAATGTTCCAGATGAGTCCCAGGGTGCCACCTGGGCGGAGAACCCGGCCGATCTCGCGTGACGCGGCCACCGGCTCGACCCAGTGCCACGTCTGTCCGAGCAGGACGGCATCGACGCTCTCATCATCCAGCGGCAGGGACTCGGCAGTGCCGACGTGGGCGGGAACTCCGGGCACTGCAACGCGCAGGGCGTCGAGCATGGCGGGATCAGGATCGACCGCGACGGCGTCGCACCCGGCGGCGACGATGATGCGGGTGAGCTTGCCGGTCCCGGCACCGACGTCGGCGACAAGAGGCCGCCCGCCCGACTCGAGTACGGGTTCAAGCATCCACTCGACCGCGGCCGACGGGTATTCGGGGCGAGCAGATTCGTACACGTCGGCGACGGTCCCGAACGATGTAGAGCTGTTATCTCGGCTAACCATATGGCCAGGCTACATCTCTTGCGTCAGTTCAGCTCGAGTTCGTAATACAGAGCTTTGGGTCCCTCGCCACGGCCTTCGTGGCAGTCGAAGCCACGCTTTTCGTACACGTGTCGCGCCGCCTCGTCGTCCTCGGAAGTGTTGAGGTCCATGTAGGTGGCACCCCTGCCGCGTGCGTGCTCGATGACGTCGTCGAGAAAGGTTGTTCCGTAGCCCTTCCCGCGTAGGCCAGGCCGGACGTAGAACTCGGCGAGATAGGCCTCGATATCTGCGCTCAGAGTGCCGGCCCGAAATCGCAGAATCGCCACACCGATGGCGGGAGTCCCGAATGTCAGCACGCTGGTATCGCCGGATTTCACCAGAGTATCGAGATGAGCTGCAAGCCAATCCGACTCGGGCACCGGGTAGTCGTACTCGCGATTGAAGTCGATCAACAGAATTGCGGCCTCGGTCAGTCCGGCGGGATCCTGGACGGCACGTGTACCGCTGACTGACGACATCGCCTTCTCCTCGGTCAGTGATCCGGTCGAACGAGATTCTTGGCGTCACGCAGACCGAGACCGGGATGCATCTCTCGTAACGCTTTGATGGCGTGGACAGTTCTGCCGGATTCTGCGACCACCGCTTCGACATCCCCGGCGGGTACGGCTTCGGGTCCGATCTTGTCCGGAGACGTCCAGGTTCGGCGCTCTCCGTACCAGATGAACACAGCGGCCACAGCCAGCACAGCCAGCTTCGACCAGTTCCAGGCAGAAGGATCGGACACGATGTCGCTGATTGTCGAGAATGCGAGGAAGGCCAGCAACGCGGCAATTGCATAACGCTTCCACGGGCGTTCATGTGCCTTCATCTTTCCCATGCTGTCACCGCACTCCAATCGAGGCAACGGCTCAACGGCGCAATTCGGTATCGAGTCGGGCCATGAGCACGCCGAACCTCGTGCGCCCGGCGATCGGTGGCGGAAACCGACGCAAAACCGCTCGCACAGTCGCATCGGACTGCGCGTCGATCCATTCGATCTGTTCTGCAGCAGATTCGGGGTCGGCGAGCACCAGGTGCACGGCAGAACCGAGAATGTGTTTGATCTGATGGGGGCTGTACAGCGGATGGAGAAACACAGAGCCGGCCGCGTGCATTGCGGACAGTGCTGCGTCCGTGGCCGCTGAAGTCGGCAGTTCGCGGGCCGCTTTGTGCGCGTCCCAGGCGAGCCTGCGTAACTCCGCCGTCCGGTGGCCGGTCTCGGCGAATGCCTCGGCACCCTCGATCGCCGAGCGTGGACGCGCATCCCCGGGGTGGGCCATCTCGTAGATCGGTAATGCCCGTCGGGCGCAGGTAGCCGCAAAGGCCGTCACGTGTCGAATGTCGTCGGTGCTCAGCTCCACTTGGGCAGGCCCAGCCACCTCATGCCTCTCGAGTTCGCTTGCGCGTGAGTACGAATCCGAACTTGCCGAGAACGAATCCGGCCAGTGCACCGAGAGCTGCGGTACACACAGGCACTACGTACAGCCACAGCATGGACAGGCCTCGAGTTCTTCGGTCGAACGAATCGTTCATGTCACCGACGAATTCGTCGTCCATCGTGACACCGTTCAGGGCTTGATAGCCACCGGAATACACGACGCCATTCGCGTTGGTGGTCATCTCGCCCATCAGGTACCAGCCCAACGGCACCAATCCGACGATGAATCCGAACAGCAGCAGAACGATGACGAGATTGCGCACCATCTCAGGCTATTGCCCTCGTCAACCGTCGTACACCTCCGTGGTGATGCAGAAGGGGTGCCCGGCGGGGTCGAGCAGAACTCGCCATCGGGGGTCCGGCTGCTCTGCTGCCTCCTTGGCCCCGCATTCGACTGCAAAGGCGACGGAATCGGCCAGGTCGGCTCCAGCGTCCAGATCGAAGTGCACGATGGATGTCGACGGCCATTGGGGCGGAATGTAGTTCGTGACTTTCTGCGCAACGATGTTCAGGCCGGATTGTGTGCGGATCCCAACGCTCTCGGAGTTCTCCCACAACAACTCGCCGCCGAGAAGCGCGAGATAGAAGCGCGCTAGTTCCGCCGGATCGGCGCAGTCGATGGACGTCCCCGCTATAGCGAGGGGGTTTCGCGGCATATCTGGAGACTACGGTCGGTGGTGCCGTCAGTGTCCACAATTTGGCTCGAGAAGCGGAAATCGTCGTCCCGCCCGGGAATGTCGGACACTCACATCACCTCCCCCGCAGGGCTTGACCTCGAGTGCGCTCAAGGTTGCAGGGTGGGGTCATGCAGATGACATTCGACGAGTTGCCTCGGCTCATGACTCTGATGACGGGCGACGAAAAGCACAGCACCAGCGCGACTTCGACACTCGATGTGTTGTGGGTGTTGTACTCCGACATTCTGAGCCTGGACCCAGCCGATCCTGACGACCCGGACCGTGATCGGTTCTACCTGTCCAAGGGTCACGGGCCGATGGCGTACTACGCCGTGCTTGCGGCACGGGGATTCTTGACGCCGCACGAGCTCGCGTCGTTCGGCAGCTACGACTCACCGCTGGGAAATCACCCGGATCGCACGCTGGCACGCGGGGTCGATATCGGATCGGGATCGCTCGGTCATGGCGTGGCTCTGGCCGCCGGAACTGCTGTTGCGCTGCGGATTCAGAACAGTATTGCCCGAGTTTTCGTACTGATCGGCGACGCCGAGCTCGACGAGGGCAGCAATATGGAAGCCGTTCAATTCGCTGCGCGATCGAATCTGGGCAATCTGACCGCGGTGGTGATCGACAACGACTCTGCCGGCCTGGGATGGCCCGGCGGTATCGCGTCGCGGTTCGCGGTCGAGGGGTGGTCCACTTCCGACGTCGACGGCCGAGATCACACCGCTCTCAGGCGCGCGTTTCGCCTCCATCATCCACAGGGGCCGCACGTGGTGGTCGCGCACGTCGAAAAGAAGGAGAGCTGATGAATGCAACGCTGGACCAACGCGAGCACTTCTACCGCCTGCTGCCCGATCTGTTGGCGCAGAACGAGCGAACAGCGTTGGTGCTGGCGGAGATCGGAGTTGGATATCTCGAACCGCACCTCACCGCCGGTATTCGATCTCGGGTGATCAACGTCGGCATTCGAGAGCAGGCCATGATCGGTGTCGCCGGTGGTCTGGCCCTGGCCGGAATGCGTCCGATCGTGCACACCTTCCCGCCGTTCCTGATCGAGCGGCCCTTCGAGCAGGTGAAACTCGATCTGGGCCATCAGAGCGTCGGCACAATCCTGGTGAGCTCGGGTGGGTCCTACGGGTGGCCGCAGGGCGGCGAGACACACTTCGGTCAGCGAGATGTCGCACTCCTCGACACCCTGGACGGGTGGACGGTCCATGTTCCCGGGCATGTCGACGAGGTCGAGTGGATGCTGCAGAGCGCGGCGGCAACCGACGATCGCGTCTACATCAGGCTCGACGGGGTGTGCAACGAACGTCCATACGGCCGGCCCGATGGCATGTTCACCATTGTGCAACAGGGTAATTCGGGAACCGTGATCTCCGTTGGGCCGATGACGGACCGGGTTCTCGCCGCAGCCTCGGGACGCGACCTGACGGTGCTGCATGCGTCGACGATCAGGCCGTTCGACAGCCGAACGCTGCGGGCAACGTTGACCGCGCCGGACGTCATGATCGTCGAGCCGTATCTCGCGGGAACGTCAGTGCTGCAAGTGAACAGAGCCCTCGCCGATGCGCGTCATCGGGTGTCGGGAGTCGGGGTCGACGCAGGAGAACGACGCAAATACGGCACGGTGGCCCAACATGATCGGGCCAACGGCCTGGATATCGAGGGGCTCTCCCGATCGATGGACGATTTCTTCGGCTGATCAGGCTTGGCGGCGCTCGTATCTGCTCTTGGCACCGTGATACGCGGCGTCGAGTAGTTCCCGGACACGCGTTTCGGTCTGCGACGACGGGTTGACCACCGACAGCCAGCCTGCGGTGCCGTACTGAGGGTGGGCAGCGAGGACATCGTCTGTGTCGGCCTGGGGTGCGTGGGCCGCTTCGCGGGGCGGCACTCCCAGCATCCTGTGGAATTCTTGTTTTCCTGCAACGATGTTGACGCGGAACGCGTCGGGTCGGTCCAGTCGGGACAGCTCGTCGCCCGGGTAGTTCTTGGTCACGATCGTGGCGAACGGCTGAGTGTTCGTGGGGATGGACCCGTCGGGCGAGTAGTAGAAGAACGCATCGCCCCAGGCGAGTTCGGGAGTTCCGTCTCCCTCTTGAGGCCGCTGCGTCACGGTGCCTTCGAAGCTGCGGACCAGATTCACGATGTCGTCGAGTGTCATGTCCCGATCGTCACACGGTCGGCAGGATCGTTCACCCGATTTCGTACGTGGCCGGTCGAGCAACAGATCCGCATCGTCCTCGGCTCAGGTCGTTGCAGTCGCCGTCGCGCGCGAGATGATCTGCTCGATTCGGTCTGCGTCGTCGGCGTCTCTGGGTGCGTAGACGAAGACGTAGGTCTCGGGTAGTCCGAGAACCGGGCGTCCGGCCAAGGGGTGCAGTTCACCCCAACCCGCGGAGATCACGGTCTGCGCATCGTCCGGCTGCATCACCACGTGCAGCGAGCCCTCACTGTCGTGCACGTGCAGAACTTCACCCTTCGTTCGTGAGATCCAGGGCGCAGCGGCACCGATGTCCGTGACGTACAGCGCGTCGCCTCTGCGCTCGAATCGACTGCGCTCGAGGTGAAACGGCCCGCCGGATCGGGCCTCGGCGGCCACCGTTGCCGTGAGCCGCTCGATGAGCTCAATGCTGCCACGGTGGGTGAGTTGCCGGTGCGGTATCGGGTAGGGCGCGATCGTCGGACGAGGTCCGAGTCGGTGATCGAGGTGCCAGTGCAGTCCTGGGCTCCCGGCACCGTCGACGGTCGTCGTGTCGCGTCGGGCGAGTGGTTTGAGGGCAGTGGTGATCAGCCAGCCACCGACGTTGGCGGGAAGGCCACCCGGCCCCAGGTCGATCCACGCGGCGTAGTCGTTCCTGACCTTCTGCACGGGATCAACATAGCTGGTGGAGCCGGGCGGGAACAGCCCGTCAGGCCGGGCAGCTCACGGTGTAGGTCCAGACTGTGCCGACCGGTCCGGTGACGCGGACCAGGACAGCGGACGCGGTGCCGGCCGGAACCGACACCACCACCGAGCCGACTCCGGTGCTGCCGCCGACATAGCCGGTGTTGTGGATCGGTGCGCCCTGGTAGAAGACCTCGATCTGATCGGGAACATCGACGGTGTCGTAGCTGAGCACGAACGAGGTCGGTCCGGTTCGGCCCAGCTCGTGCAGGGTCTCCGTCACGCCCTCCTCACCCGACATCGTGGAGGCATTGCACTGCTGCGTAGCGATGCCTCCGTTGGCCGAACCGGTGTCGATGCCGAGAATGCCTCCGGCGATGGCACTTCCGCTGCCGAGGATGCGGGCACCGTTGTCGATGATGTTGCCACCGTCGAGGATTGCGCTTCCGCTGTCGACGATCGCGCTGCCACTGTCGACTATGGGCCCGAGTTCGGGTTGGGCGACCGCTGCCGCTGGGACGGCCAGGGCACATGCCCCGGTTGCCAGGGCGACTGCCATCGAACGACGAACCAGGTTCCTGCGAATTCCACTCGTGCGCGACACAATTCCTCCACCGAAAGTATTGACGGGCTGTCCGTCTCAGCGATGGTGACACAGTGATCGCGCGTCGAGTATCCCTTGTTCGGATGATCGTGCAGGGCCGAAGATGCTGTGCCCCAAAGGTTGCTGTCATTCGATCGACTGAACGGTCTCAGATGATCGATCCGATCGTGCGCGCCGCGTCGGCGAACTCACCGGGGTTGGGGCCTGCATAGTTGAGCCGTAGGTACTTGCCGGTGGGTTCGGCGGGAAAGTAGTCGTCGCCCGCGCCGACGATGACACCCGCTGCCTTGCATTCCTGCACAATGCGTTCCAGGTCGGAGTCGTCGCGCAGGCGCATCCAGAGATTGAGCCCACCTCGGGGCACCGCGTCGAGGTGCCCACGCGGTGCGAACTCGATGAGGCTGTTCGCCAACAAGTCTCGACGCGATGCCAACTGAGTGCGCAACCTCCGCAGGTGAGTTCGCCAGGCGGGTTGCGTGACGACGTCCAAGGCGACGGCTTGCAGAATCCCGCTGACATACATCGATTCGGCGCCGGTGTCGGCGAGGATGCGCTCGTGGGCGGGCCCACGGGCGATCAGGCCGGCCAGGCGAACCGAGGGCGAGACCGTCTTGGTGAGTGAGCGAAGGTAGACGACATGCCCGCCGTCGTCCCGTGCGGCCAGCGGATTCGGCTCGGAGGTGATACCGAAATCGTGGGCCGAGTCGTCCTCGATCAGGAATGCGCCGTGGCGTCGAACAGTGTCGAGGACCCGCTCGGACAACGTGGGCGACCACTGGGCCCCGGTGGGACTGGCGAAGGTGGGTTGCGCGTAGAACGCCCGAGCGCCGGTGTGCGCGAACGCTCGTGCGAGCGCGTCGGGGTCGGGCCCGTCGACGCCGCTGGGTATCGGTACCACACGGACGCCGGCCTGCGTGGCAGCAAGGATCGCACCCCAGTACGTCGGGGACTCCATGAGCAGCGGACGCCCGGCACCGACGAGTGCTCGAAACGCTGTGCTGAGTCCGGTCTGGCTGCCGGGAATGATCACGACGTCACTGGCCGACGGTGGCGTGACGCCCAACGGTGTCGACGCCCCCAACTCGGCCGCGAACCACGCCCGCAGTTCCGGCAGACCCGCGGTGGGGGGTCGGGCGATCACCGAGTCGGTCCGTGATGCACGCGTGAAGGCGGCGTGAACAAGCCTTTCCGGCAACAACTCCCGCGCCGGGTACCCCGAATGCAACGCGATCACATCGCTCGACGTCGACTGCAGAGCCGCCGGAAGTTGTAGTCGATTGTCCGGCGCTCCCAGCGCCGCCGTCTGCCACCCGTAGTCGTTGGGGCGGGCCGTGCGCACCGTCCTGACGAATGTGCCGACGCCAGGCCGGCTCTCGATGACGCCTTGCGCGATGAGCGTGCGCAGGGCCTTCTGTACCGTGACCGGGCTGGCCGAATGCTCGGCGACCAGGGCGCGGGTGGACGGCAGCCTGGCTTCGGGAGGGGCAGTCGCAATCCAGGTTCTCAGTGCAGAGACGATCCGGGAACTGCTATCGTCGGACATGACACAGCATAGTAGCGCTACTCGTTCTGGGACGGGCCTGCTATCGCGCGCCGGACTGCTCTGGGGCCTGGCGGGCGTTACGGCGTTCTCGTTCACGGTCCCGCTGACCCGCGTCGCGGTCACCGGAGGCCTGTCCCCGCTCTTCGTGGGCTGCGGACGTGCCGTGGTCGCAGCCGCGCTGGCCGCGATAGCGCTCGCCGCTACGGGACAACGGCTCCCGCAGGGACGGCAGTGGATTCGGCTCGCAGTGATCGCGGGCGGTGTCGTCGTCGGCTTCCCGGTACTGACGTCGTACGCCCTCACCACCGCATCGGCGGGACACAGTGCCGTGGTCATCGCGTTGCTGCCTGCGGCCACCGCCGCCACTGCGGTTCTCCGCGAACGGCAACCGGTCCGGCCGATGTTCTGGGTGGTCGCAGGCGTGGGGGCCGCCGTCGCGGTCGGCTTCGCTGCCCTGCAAGGCGGACAGCTGACCGGATTGCAGTGGTCGGATCTGTTGCTGCTCGGAGCGGTCGTCGCCGCAGCGGTGGGATATGCCGAAGGTGGGCTGCTGGCGCGGGAACTCGGTGCGTGGCAGACGGTGTCGTGGGCGCTGGTGGTGTCCGTGCCGGTCACCGGAGCGTTGACTGCGCTCGCGTGGTGGCAGCAACCGTCGACAGCGGGGGCAACCGAGTGGGCCGCCTTCGGCTACCTGGCGGTGGTGAGCATGTACCTCGGGTTCTTCGCCTGGTATCGGGGACTGGCGATCGGCCCGATGTCCAGCGTCAGCCAGGTCCAGTTGATCCAACCTGTGCTGACCATCTGCTGGGCCGCGGTCATCCTGCGCGAGGGCTTGACGTGGCCGGTGCTCGTGGGTGGAGCGGCGGTCATCGTGTGTGCAACAGTGGCGGTCCGGACCCGGATGTCGCCGACCGTTCGGCAGGAGGAGTTTTCGAAATGACGAGATCGATCGACCAGGCGCGCAAGCTCGAGAACGTGCGCTACGACATCCGTGGACGCATTCTGGACAAGACCGAGGAACTCGAGGAGCAAGGGCACGCCATCCTGCGACTCAACGTCGGCAATCCTGCCCCGTTCGGTTTCGAGGCACCGGACGAGATCATGATGGCGATGATCCGCAACCTTCCCACCGCACAGGGCTATTCGGATTCCCGGGGCCTGTTCTCCGCCCGCACGGCAGTGGTCCAGTACTACCAGACCAAGGGCCTGACCGACCTCGACGTCGGCGACATCTACCTCGGAAACGGGGTCTCGGAACTGATCACCATGACGATGCAGGCGCTGTGCAACCCGGAAGACGAAATCCTGATCCCGTCGCCCGACTACCCGCTGTGGACCGGCTCGGTGGCCCTGGCCGGTGGTGTGCCCGTCCATTATCTGTCCGACGAAAACCAGGATTGGGCCCCGGACTTCGATGACCTCGAAGCCAAGATCACGCCCCGCACCCGCGCGATCGTGGTGATCAACCCGAACAATCCCACCGGAGCGGTGTACTCACGAGAGGTACTGCAGCGATTCGTCGACCTGGCACGGGAGCACGATCTGGTTCTGCTCGCCGACGAGATCTACGAGAAGATCGTGTACGACGGGGCGGTGATGACCAACCTCGCCACCCTGACCGGGAAAGATGTTCTTTGCCTTACCTATTCGGGTCTGTCGAAGGCGTACCGGGTGTGCGGATTCAGGGCGGGATGGCTGGCGATCACCGGCCCGCGCCGACGCGCGGCGAGCTTCATCGAGGGCATCACACTGCTGTCCAACATGCGCATGTGCGCGAATGTGCCGGCGCAACATGCGATACAGACCGCGCTCGGCGGCAGGCAGTCGATCGAGGATCTGCTGCTCCCGGCGGGCAGGTTGACCGCGCAGCGTGACCTGGCGCATCGCATGCTCAACTCGATCGACGGAATCAGCTGCGTCCAGGCAGCGGGGGCGCTGTACATGTTCCCCAAACTGGACACCGAACGGTTCGGGATCGTCGACGACGAGAAGTTCGTGCTCGACCTGCTCGAGTCCGAGAAAATTCTGGTCAGTCACGGCCGTGCCTTCAATTGGGATGTGCCCGATCACTTCCGACTCGTCACGTTGCCCAACGTCGACGATCTCGCGACGGCACTCGACCGCCTGGGCAATTTCATGAGCTCCTATCGGCAGTAGCTATCAGCTCTGATCCGGCTCGAACAGGTCCTCGATCGAGCAATCGAACGCCGCGGCGAGGCGAAAGGCGACAGGCAGGCTCGGGTCGAATCGCTCCTTCTCGATCGAGATGATCGTCAGTCGGGTGACGTCGATGCGCTCGGCCAGTTCGTGCTGAGACCAACCCTGCTCGGTGCGACGCCGTCGAACACTGTTCTTCACTCGGACAGTGCGCGATGTCGCGCGTAGGTGTACCGCGCGGTGAACGATGCGAACGCGGCGAGAAGCAGACCGATCAGCAAGAGGGTGGCCGGTGGTTCGGCTCGTGCGATCGAGACAACGGTCAGCGTCAGGCCCAGAGTGCACACCAGGTCGGTGGCCATCCCACTCGATGCGGCCGACGTCCAATGAGATTCGATGCTTTCGCCCGATGCATACGCCGGCTCGGTTGTCGTCGGGGCAACGAAGAGCACCCAGCCCAGCATGGCACCGAACGGAAGAGCGGTGAACCCGAACACCACCGCTGCGATCCCCGGTGCGACCGGTGAGACCAGCCAGGCCAGCAACGCCGTTGCCGAGGCGGCGGCAAGGCCGACTGCGCCGACCGACAGCCATCTGAGTGTCATGTGGGTGCTCCGATCGTAGGTATAGCTCGCTATACGTATAGGAAACCATACATCGGGCCCTCACACTCGGATGATCGGGACGGTGAGAAGACTGTCACCGACGTGCAGCATCGGTGTAGTCGATCGAAACGTGCCAGGTGGTGAGGTGGTATCACTCAGGAAAGGACCACTGTCATGCCGGATCTCTTCAGCCCGTTCACCCTCAAGAGTGTGACGCTTCGAAATCGAATCGCCATGTCGCCGATGACGATGTACCGCGCCGTCGACGGCAAGATGAACGACTTTCACCTGATGTATCTCGGTGCGCGTGCGGCAGGAGGTTTCGGGATGGTGTTCCCGGAACAGGTTGCGATCACGCCGGACGGTCGTACGACTCCTGGCTGTGCGGGGATCTACGACGACGACCAGATCGAGGGACACGCACGCGTGACGTCGATGATCAAGGAGATGGGATCGGTCCCGGCCATTCAGCTGGGGCACACCGGACGCAAGGGCAGCGAAGTCCCACCGTGGCAGGGCGGACATCAGCTTCCGGCCGACCATCCCGACGGCTGGGAATGTGTGGCGCCATCGGCGATTCCCTACGGCGGTGACCACTCGTTCCCCGTCCACGAACTCACCGTGCCCGAGATCAAGGCCATCCACCAGAGCTACGCCGATGCAGCTGTTCGGGCCGCCGAAGCCGGGTACGAATGGCTCGAAATGCACTATGCCCACGGTTATCTCGGTGCGAGCTTCTTCTCCCCGTTGGCCAACCAGCGCACCGATCAGTACGGCGGCAGCCTGGAGAACCGGGCGCGGTTCCACCTGGAGGCGCTCGACGCGGTGCGTGAGGTGTGGCCCGAGAAGTACCCCCTCACCATGCGATTGGGCTCGGACGATCACCACCCGGACGGTGTGCAGTTCGACGAATCCATGATCGCCATCGGATGGATGAAGGAGCATGGCCTGGACATGGCCGATGTCAGCCTCGGTTTCAACACCGACGACATGGTCGACCCTCCGTTCGGGGACATGGGCTTCATGGTCGAGCGCGCCGCCCGCGTCAAGCGTGAGCTGGATATCCCGGTGACCTGCAGCTGGAATCTGGGCGTACCGGAGAACGCCGACGCCGTCATCCGCGAAGGCAAGATCGATGTCGTGCTGCTCGGGCGTCCGGCACTGGCCAATCCGCACTGGCCGGTCTGGGCCGCGCGAGAGCTCGGCCACGGAGATCCGTTCTCGCTGGTCCCCGAGGACTGGAGCTGGTGGCTGAAGAACTTCCGGGGACACGACCCGAGCATCGGACTGCCGCCCGCGAAAGTTCTCGACGACGAGCAGGAGAGGAAGATCGCGTAGCAGAGGGAAAGGCCGGACGGCGATCACGGACCATCCGCGGGCGGTAGGGTTCCAAGGGCTCGCATCATGAGGAGCCATGTGGTGTTCTCGTATCGACGCGGAGGTTTGTGATGGCCGGCGGACTCGTAGCCCTGCTCGACGACGTGGCAGCGCTGGCTCGCCTGGCTGCAGCGTCCATCGACGACGTCGGAGCAGCTACCGGCAAAGCGACGGCCAAGGCGGCCGGGGTCGTGATCGACGACGCCGCCGTGACGCCTCAGTACGTTCGCGGTCTCGCGGCCGAACGTGAACTGCCCATCATCAAGCGCATTGCCGTGGGCTCGCTGCGCAACAAGTTGCTGATCATTCTGCCGATCGCCTTGCTGCTCAGCCAGTTCGTGCCGTGGTTGCTCACGCCCATACTGATGCTCGGCGGCTGCTACCTCAGCTACGAGGCGGCGCACAAGATATGGGGCGCACTCTTCGGCCACGGCGATGATCACGCGGCCGCCGAGGACGAGCCGCGTGACGAGGACGCCGTTGTCTCCGGAGCGGTGCGTACCGATCTCATTCTGTCGGCCGAGATCATGGTCATCGCGCTGGACACCATTGCTGCAGAAGGCTTCTGGAGTCGTCTGATCATCCTTGCCGTCGTCGCCGTGGTCATCACGATCGTCGTCTACGGCGTCGTCGCACTGATCGTGAAGATGGACGACATCGGACTGAAATTGGCCGACGGCTCCACAGGGTTCGTAGAGAAGTTCGGCCGAGGCCTGGTCAAGGGCATGCCCAAGGTCATGTCGGTGCTCTCGGTCGTCGGCACCGCAGCGATGCTGTGGGTCGGCGGGCACATCCTGCTCGTGGGTATCGACGAGCTCGGCTTCCACCCCATTTACGAACTCGTCCACCACGGCGAAGAAGCGGTGCGAGGAGTCGCCGGCATCGGCGGAGTGCTGGCGTGGATCGTCAACACACTCGCATCGGCGATCATCGGTGCCATCGTCGGTTGCATCATCGTGGTTGCGCAGCTGGGAATCTCGAAGGCGCTCGCCAAGCGAGCTGCTGCGAAGTAGCGGCTGTACCGGCGACTTTCGCCGTCGTTCATTCGTCCCAGGTGTGGCTGCACACAATCTTGCTCTGATCAGCGTCGAGCCAGTTCGAGTACCCGTCGCTCGGACGCGGATACATCGGCGAGGGATGCCGTCAACTCGTCCCATGCCCTCCGAACGCGGAGTTCGTCTCGGCGGAGGCGCTTCTGCGCAGCAGCGAGTCTGCGGCGCTCGGCCAGAAGCAGATTCCGATCGCGATCCTGATCGGCGATGAAGAGGTATGTGTGCGGATCGAACGGATACATGCCAACTCCTATGGTGTGGTGGGGAATCCGTGCATCAGCACCATGACGTGTTCGCGCTCCGCCGATGGTGATTGCTCGCCGTGTCGACGCCACTTGTCGATGACGGCGCGCATTTCCGTCCCCATGGTCTTCGTCTCTTCGGCGGTGAGTCGCAGGACGTCGTCGGAACTGAACGCCGCCGCCACCCATTCCGGCCCCCAGGACTCCGAAGTTCGCCCGAAGTCGTGCAGACGCGACCACTGGTGCGCCAGCCAGGAATCCATGGATGCCTTGGCGACCGACAGCGATTCGGGTGAGTCCGAGAAGTCGTTCTCGGACCAGCTGAACCCTCCCTCGTTGGCCTCCGACCACCAGCGCTGACGTTTGTCGGATCCGTTCTCGACCTCCTTGACGAACCCGTGCTCGGCGAGTTTGCGCAGGTGATAGCTCACCGAGGCGGGTGACTCGTCCACCAGATCGCCGAGCTGGGTCGCCGTCATCGACTTGTTGGCGCGGAGTGCATAGAGCAGGCGGAGCCGAATGGGATGCGTCAGCGCCTTCAGCTCGGACATGTCCGTCAGCTTCCGGGGCGTCCTGTCGGGCGGCGGTGGGGTCATGCGACAACCATAACCCGAAAGAAATATTTCGCAATAGTTCTTTCGGAATTAGCTGTTGTGCACGGTGACGGCATACCCGTCCGGGTCTTGCAGGACGAAGGTCTTACCGAAGGGGCCGTCGAAGGGTGCGGTCAGGATGGGCACGTCGGCCGCGATCAGTGACTCGTGCAGCGCCTCGGCATCGTTGCACACGAGCCACAGCGCAACTCCGAGTCCCGGCTGACCACTGTCGAGATCTGTTCCGGGAGCTGGGTTTCGGACTGCGAACGGAATCGGTGACGTGGTGAAGACGACCGCGCCGGGTGGGGCCTGGGGTGCGCGGACGAGACCCAGACGCGATTCGTAGAAATCCGCGCTGACGGCGAGGTCGCGTACTTGAAGTGAGAGGAAGCTCGGTCCGGAAACGGCTGCAACGGTCATGATGGGTCCTTTCGAGTGGTCGTCAAGTTCTTGACGAGGGAAATGTATGTCAAGATATTGACATGAGTCAAGTGGACGTCGATTCCTCCATCGGTCTGGCCCTCAAGCGAGCCACGTCCGCCCTGCGTTCGGCGATGGACAATGCTCTGAGCGAACTCGACATCACGGTCTCGCAGTACTCGAGCCTCGAACACCTCGCGCACACACCGGGCCTGTCCAACGCCGAACTCGCTCGCGCGGTGTTCGTCAGCAGGCAGGCAACCCATCAGCTGTTGGCCGGGCTGACGCGCGACGGCTTGGTGGAGATCGAGGGCACCGGTCGTGACCAACGCCTGTACGTGACCGCTACGGGCCGAGAGCGCTTGCGGCAAGCGTCGGCCGCGGTCGCCGCCGTGGAGCAGGCCATGATTGAGTCACTGTCGATGGGCGAGCGAAAAGTGCTGCATCGCAATCTCGTTGCGTGTGCTGAGGCGTTGGGCGGGCACCGGTCTTGACGTCACGCGATCGAGTCGAGGAACTCCAGCATCGCCGCGTTGAACTCACTGGGCCGGTCCATGTTCGCGGCGTGACCGCAGCTCTCCAAGACGACCGAT
The DNA here is from genome assembly GCF_002258235.1 of Rhodococcus sp. 06-470-2. Taxonomy (NCBI): domain Bacteria; kingdom Bacillati; phylum Actinomycetota; class Actinomycetes; order Mycobacteriales; family Nocardiaceae; genus Rhodococcus; species Rhodococcus sp. 06-470-2. The sequence goes on from NZ_NOYB01000016.1 coordinate 254,474, forward strand.
CGACCGAGCGGGTTCAGGTCCACCGACTCGAAAGCATGTGCAGCAGGCCAGAACTGACTGTCACGCGCGGCGACCATCAGGTACGGCTTGTCGATACCGGCAATGGTTGCGCGCCAATCCTGCGCAGCATGATCTGCGAGCAGAGCCCTCATCGGTGGGGTGTCGGGGGACCCCAATTTCGGCATCGCACGTAATGCGAGCACAAGCCTCAGCAGCGACGGTACGGATTTCCACTGGGGCCGCCCGTGACCGGTATCGGGTATTCCGTTGTCGAAGAACGTCGTTCGATTGTCCTCGGTGAGTCCGTAGAACCCGTTGGCCCAGCCCGCGCTGTTGACCATTCTCGGTGTCTGATCCACCGACACGATGGCGCGAACGCGTTCGGTGCCGAACTGCGACACGTACGACCAGATGGTGCTCGCCCCCATCGAGCCGCCGATCAGAACGGCTTCGTCGAGACCCACCGCCGACAGGAAGTTCGCCACATCGCGTCCGTGCCGCTCCATGGTCGCGACGTGTGTCGGTGCCTCCGAGGCACCGTGCCCTCGTCGATCGAGCGCCAGAACGCGGTATCCGTTCGCCACCAATGTCTTCTGTTGCAGCAACCAGGTGGTCGCGGGCGCGCAGAAGCCGGCGATGAGCACCACGGACTGGCCCCTGCCCTCGTCGAGATAGTTCAGGGTGACGGCATCGTCGGTGATGACGGTCGGCATGGACGACACTCCCTCAGGCGAACTCGGCGTGCATTTCCCAGATCATGATCTCGCTCGACGTCGATGCTGTCACACGGTGTCCGCCGGTGCCGGTGAGCCGCACCGCGTCACCCTGGTCGAGATCGCCGATGTCCTCGAACACCACTGAACCGTCGGCGACGAAGACGTGACCGAACGGTGCGTCGGGAACGGTGATCGACTGTCCCGGCGCGAGCCGCGCAACATGAAGCGACACAAAGCGATTGCCGATGCGTACTCCTGTCCTGCCCGGCATTCCCGATGCGACGCAGACGAGCTCGCCGGATGCCAACTCGTCCCGCACGTCCAGTTCGTCGTACGACGGCACCCGTCCGTCGGTATCCGGTGGAATCCACATCTGCACGACGCGTAGCTTGTCGCGGCTGGTCAGACTCGATGCGTTGCGTTCGGTGTGGCGGATGCCGGTGCCTGCGCTCATGCGTTGAATCAGTCCGGGGCGGATCAGCCCGCTGTTGCCCTCGGAGTCCGTGTGTTCGAGGGTGCCCTCGAGCACCCAGGTGAGGATCTCCATGTCCCGGTGCTCGTGCGAGTCGAATCCCTCGCCGGGAAAGACGGTGTCCTCGTTGTGCACCATCAGCAACCCGTGCGCGTTGGCCGCCAGGTCGTAGTTACCGGTCGCGGGGAAGGACTGTTTGGAATCGAGCCACTCGTTCCACCAGTGATGGCGCTGCTCCCCGGGAATGTGGCTGATCACGACGCGTGGTTCCGCATGGCCGAGAAAGTCCGGGTCAGGGCCGCGAGATCGTTCGGCTCCACGAGGTCGAACATGTTCTTCCGCACCGCCTCGACGTGCCCTGGACTGGCTGCGGCGAGGGTGTTCAGTCCGGCTTCGGTGAGTTCGGCGGACATGCCTCGCTTGTCGTCGTCGCATTTGACGCGCCGGACCCAACCGCAGTCGACGAGTCGGCTGATTGCCCTGGTTACGCCGCTGCGAGTGGTGGTGACGGCGTCGGCGAGTTCGCTCATGCGGCGTCGGCGATCGGGTGCTTCGGAAAGGACCACGAGCAGCTCGAAATCGGTGAACGAGATCCCGGAGTCGCGCGTGAGCTGATTGTCGAGATCGCGAAGCAGCAGCCGAGTGGCGTCGAGGTATGCGCGCCAGGCCAGCTGTTCGTCCTGGCTGAGCCACCGTGGGGAATCCATGAGTCCATAGTAGTTGACAACGCAACTACTGGGTGTACTGTTCTTGGTAGTTGACGAAGCAACTACTTGACCCGGAGGGTGCAGCGATGACCGACGACATAACTGCCGAAGAGACACGACGCGCGCAGGAACACGAAGAGCAGCGGGACCGTATCCGTACTCAGCACCTCAAGCCCGCAGGCGAACGGCCGGCGTCGTCGGCTCGCGGCCTCCACCACACCGCGTTGGTCAGCAGTGACGTCGAAGCAACGGTCCGCTTCTATCAGGATCTGCTCGAGTTCCCGCTCACCGAGCTCATCGAGAACCGTGACTACCCGGGCTCTTCGCACTTCTTCTTCGATATCGGGAACAGCAACCTGTTGGCATTCTTCGACTTTCCCGGACTCGACGTCGGACCGTACGCCGAGGTGCTCGGCGGCCTTCACCACGTGGCGATCAGTGTCGAACCCACCAGGTGGGAGCACCTGCGTACCAAGCTCATCGACGCCGGAGTCGAACTGATCGAGCACAGCGAGGTCTCGCTGTACTTCCGCGACCCCGACGGTGCCCGCCTGGAACTGATTGCCGATCCACTCGGCGAGATGTACGGCTCGCACGTCCTCTGACCCCACACTCCACGAATTCGAGGGACACGATATGACCTCTGCAGCAAGCACACTCGACGTCCGGCGAGCCGATGACCGATTCAAGACCAAGATCGGCTGGCTCGATTCCAAGCACTCCTTCTCCTTCGGCAGCCACTTCGATCGCGGCAACACCCACCACGGCGTGTTGATGGTGAACAACGACGACATCGTCGTTCCCGGCCAGGGTTTCGACACCCACCCGCACCGCGACATGGAGATCGTCACCTGGGTGCTGCAGGGCTCGCTGGTGCACCAGGACTCGATGGGTCACACCGGCGTCATCTACCCCGGTCTCGCCCAACGAATGAGCGCAGGCACGGGAATCCTGCACTCGGAGAAGAACGATTCGTGGCGACTCGGGGAGACCGCCGGCTCGTACTCCGGCAAGCACGGCGATCCCGTTCGCTTCGTGCAGATGTGGGTGGTGCCCGACGAACAGGGCATCACCCCCGGCTACGAGCAGCTCGAGATCGACGGCGAATTGCTCAGCGGCGGTTTGGTTCCCGTGGCATCAGGAATGGCACACCACGCCGACCACGCGGCCATTCGCATCAAGAACAAGTACGCCGCCATGCACGTGGCGCGCTTGCAGGCCGGGCAGGCTCCCGTCGAGATACCCGACGCCCCGTTCGTGCACATCTTCGTCGCCCGGGGCGAAGCGATGCTCGAGGGCGTCGGACCACTGGCCGAGGGTGATGCCGTGCGCGTCAGCGGAGGCGGCGGTCAGAAGCTGAGCACCGCGACCGGAGCCGAAGTGATCGTGTGGGAGATGCACGCGGCGATCGCCGGCTAGTCGGTCTCTCGATGCGGGCGGAAGGAATGCTCTTCGTGATCGAGTTCGTGCTCGAGACTCCGCATGCTGTTGTCCGGCAGCCGGCCGGCGTCTCGCCAGCACAGCAACTCCTCCCGCTCGACGTCGAGTATGCGGCGACGTGTGGTCATCGCGGCAGTTTGCTCGGGTGAGATGACCGCATCGCCGATCTCGGACTCGTCGAGGTGATCCAGACGGCGATGGTAGCGGTCGATACGGTGTTCCAACTCGCGGCGCAGTATCTCGCGACCCTCGTCGTCCAGGTTCTCCTCGTCTGCAATCCGGTCCAGCTGTGACAGAGCAGCTTTCGTCGAACCCTCCCGTGCCTCGTTGCGTAGACGTGCCTCTGCGGCGGGATCGGCCACGACGTTCAACCTGCGCACCAGCGGAGCGAAAGTCAATCCCTGACCGATGACCGTCACCAGCACGACGAGAAATGCACAGAACAGCAGCAGATCTCGGCTCTCGAACGGCTCGCCCGAGTCGATGGTCAGCGGCAACGTGAAGACGGCAGCGACGGTGATGACTCCGCGAGTGCCTGCCCAACTCATCACCACCGCCTCGCGGGCGGACAGCCCGGTGGTCAGGAGCCACAGCGGCCGCAGCAACAGGACGCCGGCGAGCGTCACCGTGACTGCGAGGGCGATGGTCGTCCCCGAGTAGGCCGACAGGCCGCCGACAACGGTGGGCAATTGCTCGCCGATCAACAAGAACACGAAGCCCTCGAGAAGCAGATCGATCAGCCTCCACACGGCACTGGTCTGCAGGCGACTGGCTCCGGAGATGGCGTGACGGGTGTGGTGACCGATCACCAGTGCTGCGACGACGACGGCCAACACCCCGGACGCATGCACTTCTTCGGCTGCGAGGTACGCGAGGAACGGTGTAGCCAGCGAGACGATGTTGAGCAGCAGCGAATCGTGAACGAACCGCTGTATCAGCCGAATCGCCAGTGCGACGATCAGTCCGACGACGATGCCGCCTGCTGCGGCGAGCACGAACAATCCCCCGGCATGAGTGGCTGTCATGTCCTGACTCGAGATCGCGGCGATCGCCACGGTCAGCATCGTCAGTGCGGTCGCGTCGTTCAGCAGTCCCTCGCCCTCTATCAGGGTCACCAGTTTCGGTGGGATGCCTGCGCGTCGACCCACCGCCAGCGCCGCGACCGGGTCCGGTGGTGCCACGGCGGCACCGAGCGCCATACCAGCGGCCAGCGTGATCCCCGGAACGAGCAACCACAGACCGACGCCGACGAGGGCAGCCGTCGCCACGACGAGGGCGACCGACAAACTCAAGATGGTCCACACGTTGCGGCGGATGGCGATCAGGGAGGAGTTCAGAGCGGCGCTGTAGAGCAGCGGCGGAATCACCAGGGTCAGAACGAGCTCGGGGTCGAGAACGATGTCGGGCAACGCCGACGCCGAGACGGCCAGGCCGGCGAGCGTCAACAACGCTGCCGCGGGGAGTGTCGTCTTCTTCGAGATCACCTGTGCGGCGACGATCAGGCCTGTGGCTGCCAGGACGAGACCGAGTGTCTCTACCACGGTAGGTCGAGAGGGAAATAGTTCACCCAGCTGTATTCCCGCAGGTCAGCGGTTCAAACTACCTCTTCAGTCCGAACATCTTCGCGATCGTCTTCTCCATGAAGGTCGCAGGCAGCAGCCGCCGCGCGAGAAACACGACCGGTGCATTGCTTCCTCTGGCGTACAACGGTTTCGGCTTGTCGGCCTCGATGGCCTTCACTACTACCTCGGCGACGTCCTCGGCGGAGATGCCGGTTCCCTCCTTGCGGTCCAGCGACGAGATGGCAGTGTGGAAGTCGTCTCGATGGACCGAATCCGGTGCGATGTACTTGGTTCGGCGCTCACTGATTCCGGTGTTGATCGAGCCCGGCTCGACGGTGGTCATCCACACACCGAAGGGCGAGAGTTCCAGACGCGCCGCATCGGAGAAGCCCTTGATGGCGGCTTTCGTGGAGGCGTAGGACGAGCGATAGGCAAGCGGGAAGCTGGCCAGCATCGATCCGACCATCACGATGCGGCCGTAACCACGCTCGCGCATCCCGGGAATGACACCTTGCGACAGCGTCACTGCGCCGAAGACGTTCAACTGGAAGAGTCGCTCGATGGCATCGGTCGGTAGCTCCTCGAAGGGCCCGGACTGACTCTCACCGGCGTTGTTGACCAGGACGTCGACGTCCCCGAGATCGGCGACGAAGGTGCGGATCGAGTCGGCATCGGTGAGATCGAGAGCGCGATACTCGACACCGGTGGCTCGCTGCGCGTCGGTCATCGAGGCCGGATTGCGGGAGGTGCCGATCACTCGATATCCCCGGGCGACGAGCGCCTGCGCAACCGCGCGTCCGATACCCGACGAGGCTCCGGTCACCACTGCCGTGCGATTCATGCCCAGATGGTACCGACGCGGTCAATCCGTACCACGTGACGATCCGCTCCATACCGGTTAGTCTTTTATCTGTGCAAACGAATTTTGCTGCCCTGCTGATGCGCGGATGGCGGTCGACAGGCTCATCGGCGACTCCGACGAGATCCTGCACGAGGTCATCTCACGGTAGGGCGCGGATTGCCTTACAGGGGTTGCCGGCAGCGAAGGTGTGCGACGGCACATCCCGGGTGACGACGCTGCCGGCACCGATCACCGAGTTGTCGCCGATCGTGACTCCCGGGCACACGATGACCCCGCCGCCCAGCCAGACGTTGTTCCCTATGGTGATGGGAAGAGCACTCTCCCAGCGTGTTCGGCGCGCCTCGTGATCCTCCATGGGGTGCAACGCCGTCAGTAGTTGTGCCCGAGGCCCGATCGATACATCGTCACCGATGGTGATCGGTGCGCAGTCCAACAGGATTGCGTCGTAGTTGAGGAAACTGTTGGATCCGATGGAAATGTATGTGCCGTAATCGCATTGGAACCTGGGCATGATCCACGAATCCGCTCCGATGGATCCGAGCAGCTCGCCGAGAATCTCGCGTCGTTCTTTGTTCTGATCTGCCTCGGTTGCGTTGAATCGGTCGAGCAGCTTTCCGCACGCCACCCGGGACGCAACCAGGTCGGGATCACTGTCTCGGTACAGCTCTCCGCGCAGCATCCGATCCCGGTTCTCGCCCATGGACGACAGGCTACCGATCGGTCGACTTCTCGAACAGGGCCACGCTGAACCACGCACTGCCGTCGGCGAACTCGTGTCGGCCGACGTGGCGGAAACCCTGATTCAGGTAGTAATTGCACAACGCACCGTTGGTTTCGGCGCAGTCCAGACGCAGCAACGCGCGTCCTTCCCGGTGGGTCTGCTCCGACGCCCACTCGAGCAAAGCCGCGCCGAGCCCGGTGCCCGCTTCGCTTCTGTCGATCACCAATCCGTGCACGTACCCGGCGAGCCCATCCTCTTCGGGCCAGATTGTGGGATCGGCCCAGATCAGTCTCAGCGCACCGACTATCGGGCCACTCGGATCGCGCCGGGCGACGTAGAACTCTCCTGCCTCGATGTGCGCCGCGACAGTGGACAGGGGTACCTCGCGCGGTGTCCACTGATCGATTTTTCGGTCCGAGAGCCAGTCCTCGGCTGCGTGCCGCAGGCCGAGTATCGTTGCTGCGTCGGCGGCAGTTGCGAGTTCTACGGTGAGCACGGTGCCATCGTACGGAGGTGGCGAGTCTTGTGGTGAACGTGCTTGTGGTCGAAAGTGGTTCGGACAGAGGGTCCTTGCCCGCGATCGACGAAGTCGACTTCCGAAGCTGCACGATGGACGAGCTCGCCGGTGTGGTGTCGTGGGCAGAGGTGTTGCTGTTCCGAACGTTCGAGACCGCCGATCTGCGAACCGTGTGGCCGAATGCCGAGAATCTTCGCTGGATCCACGCATCGAGTGCCGGCGTCGATCGACTGCTCGATCCGGTTCTGCGCGAGGGCCGATGGATTCTGACGAACTCCGGCGGAATCCTCGACAGGGCGATTGCGGAGTACGTCGCAGCCGGCATTCTGGCGTCGGTCAAGAAGCTGCCGCTGGCGCTTGCTCGTCAGCGCGAGCGGGTCTGGGAACACAGAGTTACCAATGGTATTCACGGTCGCGCCGCTCTCGTCGTCGGTCCCGGTTCGATCGGCCGCGAGATCGGCCGGGTCCTCGGCGCACTCGGTATGCGCGTCGATGCGGCGGCAACGTCGGAGCGGTCCGGTGACTCGGAGTTCGGACGAATCCGCGACGTTCGACGATTGCCGTCGTATGCGGGTGAGTACGACGTGATCGTGCTGGCGACACCGTTGACCGACGCCACCCGAGCACTGGTCGACGCGGAGGTTCTCTCGGCCATGCGTTCCGATGCAGGCCTGGTCAATATCGCCCGCGGACCGGTCGTCGACGAACGAGCCCTGTGCGACGCCCTCGCTGACGGAGGCATCGGGTGGGCCGTGCTCGACGTGTTCGAGGTCGAGCCGCTACCGGACACGAGCCCGCTGTGGCACATGGACAACGTCATCGTGACCGCTCATTTGGCGGGCGATGCCGACGACTTCGCCGAGCGCCTGTGGGCGTTGTTCGAGGACAACCTCCATCGATATGTCCGTGGTTCGGCTCTGGTGAACGTGGTGGACAAGCAGGTGGGGTACGTACGCCGCTGAAACGGACGACCAAAGTATGCGTAACACGCCGTAGCGTGTACTAAGGTGCACGAGTGCGTGAAATCAATCGTTCGGCCGTTGCGTCGACCAGTCGCGAGGCGGCGTTCGCCTACATGGACGACTTCAGGAACGTCCCGCAATGGATGTTCGGCATCACCCGTTTCGAGCCGACGAGCGAGGTCACCTCAGGGCTCGGTGCCACGTACGACGCGACGATGCAGATCGGTCCGAAGGCCCTCACCTCCGTTGTGCACGTCACCGAATGGGTCCACAACGAGAGGCTCACGCTCGAGTCGGTCGAAGGCCTGTCCAACTCGTCCACGTGGTCGTTCTCCGATACGGCAGACGGCGGAACCCGTCTGGACGTTGTGTTCCGCTACAGCCTGCCCGGCGGAATCGCGGGCAAGGTGCTCGGCGCTGTTGTGGAACCCGTTGTGGGTCAGGCGATCAAGCACACGGAGTCGACACTGCGCTCACGCCTGGAAGCGGCCGACTAGTACACGTACTTGTCGAGAGCATCCAAGACCTGGTCGACGGCGAGCCAGGCGAACAGGAATGCGCAGACACCCAGCGTCAGGTTGGTGAACCAGCCGTTGCGCCACTGCTTCGGCACGCGATCACTGTTGAGCAGTACCAACAGTGTCACCGCCAGGAACGGCATGAACACCGCGCCGAGCACGCCGTAGGCGAGCACGAGCCCGATCGGTTGGTCGAGCCACAGCAACGCCATGGGCGGGAACGTCAGCCACGCGACATACCACCTGAAGTACTTGCCTCCCACTCGTGTTTCCGGGTGACCCTGTTCGAGCCCCTTCAGATTGCCGACGAAGTCTGCGAACATCAGGCTCACGCCGTTCCACACCCCGATCAGCGACGAGAACGACGCCGACCAGAATCCGATGAGGAACACGTAGCCGAACACCGTCCCGTAGCGGTCCGCGAGCACGTCGGAGAGTTGGATCAAGCCTTGATCGCCGGTGGAGATCGCGATCTGCGACGAGTACAGCAGTTCGGCACCGACGATGAGCATCGCGAGAACGAAGATGCCGGAGATGACGTAGGCCATCGAATTGTCGATACGCATGACGCGCATGAATTTCGGTGTGATCCAGCCTTTCTCGCGCAGCCAGTAGCCGTACGCGGCGAGCGTGATGGTGCCACCGACGCCACCGGCAAGGCCGAGGACGTACACGATGGAGCCGTCGGGAATGGTGGGGACGATGCCCTTGACGATCGCAGGGACGTTCGGAACCGCCACTACCGCAGCACCGATCACGGTCACGAACATGATGCCGACGAAGACGGTGATGATCTTCTCGAAGAATCCGTAGCTACCCAGCCAGATCAGCGCGAAGCCGAGGAGTCCGGACGCGATGGCAACGACCTTGAGATCCAAAGCGGGGAACAGTGCGACGATCGGCAACGCGCTCGACGACATCGCTGCCGCTCCGTAGACGAACCCCCAGATCACGATGTAGGGAGCGAAATACGCCGTCGTCCACTTTCCCAGCGAACGCCAGCCCTGGAAGATCGTGTTGCCCGACGCCAACGTGTAGCGGCCTGCACCTTCCACCAGAACGACTTTCATGACGACACCGACGATGATGACCCAGAGCAGGGCGTAGCCGTAGCGCGAGCCCGCCACCAGAGTCGCGACGAGGTCGGCAGCCCCGATGCCGGTTGCGGCGACCACAAGTCCGGGGCCGACCACCTTCCACTTCGGAGGTGCAGTGGTCTCGGTCATCGATTCTCCTCGCGTGCGGGGTCTGCTCAGTGACCTGTCTCACTCTTTACGAAACGCACGGTTCCTGGCAAGTCGACCCTCGGTACCGTGGATGCGGTGACCGACGGACAGCAGTCATCGCGTGCATTGAGCTTCGGCAAGGTTGCCGAGAACTACGACCGGGCCCGTCCCGGCTACCCGGCCGAGCTGTACGCGGACATCGCGGCGGGCGACGGGATGCGAGTGCTCGAGGCGGGGGCAGGTACCGGCAAAGCCACTGTTGCGTTGGCTGAACTCGGCGCGTCCGTTGTTGCGGTGGAACCGGATTCGGCTATGGCAGAGCTGGTTCGGCGGCGCACCGAGAACCTCGACGTCGAAGTGCAGGTGTCGCGGTTCGAGGATTGTGCAGCCCCGGCGGCGGCGTTCGATGTAGTCGTTGCAGCCCAATCCTGGCATTGGGTGAACCACGAGCAAGGAGCTGCAGTGGCGGCCCGCGCATTGGTCCCCGGCGGTTCCCTTCGGTTGTGGTGGAACATGCCGGGCGACCTCGAGGGCCCGGCATGGGAAGCGGTCAGGGAGGCCTACGACGCAACCGAGCCCGAAGTGGCGCACCTGTTGGTGCGTTCTCTCGGTACACAACCGGAGTCCAACGTGCCGCGCGCTGCCGGCTTCGGTCCGTGGACGACCTCGACGTACGAGTGGGTCCAGCGCTACTCCGCAGACGAGTTCTGCGCCATGGCCGCCACGTACTCGAGCCATCTCGCCCTGGACGACCGGCGCCGCGGCGATGTCCTGGGCGCAGTGCACGCGGCCATCGCCCGCCACGGCTACGTGGACTACCGCTACGTCACGCAGATGGTGACGGCGCAGCTCGACTAGGAGATCGTCGTGGTGCAGACGACGAATTGCCTGGCGTCGTAGGCGAATCCGCCCTCGGGGCATTCGTTGGGATCGGCGGTACCGGTCTTGATTTCGGTGACCTGTTCGACGTCGGTGGCGTCGGGGTCGCCGCAGTCGACCCGTGAGGGCTCGTCCATACCCACGGTGGGCACGCTCATGCAGCCGCCGACCACCCAGTCGACGTCGAGGCACAGTGCGCCCTGTTCCACGCCGTCGAGCGTCTCGTAGTAGGTCTGATTGACGTCGGTTGGGCACTGCTCGTTCTGCTCGGCCTTGGCGATCACCTTGTAGTTCGATTCCATGCTGCCGCATTCGGCGTTGTCGATGGTGGCGGCCGTCATCGTCCCGCCGAGTTGGACGCACTGACCGATCTCGACATCGATGTCGGTGGAGCCGCCGGCGTCGATGCCCTCTTGGCCCGAGACGCCGTCGGTGGTGCTGGTAGCGGCGGACGTCGAGGCGGCTGTGGTGTCGGCAGCGACGGCGTTGCCGGCTTCGGACGATGAACAGCCTGCGGCGAACAGCAGTGTGAAAGCTGCACTTGCGACGAGGAGGCTTCTGGACAAAGCAAGCATGATGTCATGACCTTCGGAACTCATCCAGGCGAGGGAGTGACCCTCGTCGGCGGCCCCACGGGCCGCCGATCACCGATTCTTTACCATCGACGGAGGTTTGAACAGCCACAGCTGGAAGTCACGAACGGAACACGATGCGAGCAACCCACTTGGTGTTGTGGACACCCGGAAGGGCAGGAACGATCACACGCGCGGGAAATCCGTGATCGAGCGAGAGATCGACACCGTTGACTTTCAAGGCCAGCAACGAATTCGGGTGCGCCGCTTGATTTCCCTGCAACACCGCACGGGTGAAGGCTCCGTTCTGCTCCAGCGAGCTCACCTCTGCCGATCGCGGTGCGGGTACGCCCGCCAGCGCGGCGAGTTCGGCCAATGGGACACCGGTCCACGTCTGCGTGGTGGACCATCCTTCGACGCACGCGATCGGCAGTTCGGCAGTGCGCTGCGGCATCGACAGCAGCCTGCCGCGGGACAGCACGATCGGGACGGCGTCCTCGGCCGCGCTGCTGATCGTCAGTTGCCAATCGGGCCCGGTCTGCGCCTCGGTGATCCCGGCTGCTTCGGCCGTTCGGTTGATCTGAAAGTCGTTGGGGCCGTCGCCGTACGAGCGTCCGCGGGGCAGCAGGATCGCGGCCTTGCGCAGTACTCCGCCGACCGTCTGTCCTACTGTCAACACGGCAACGAAACCCATTCCGGCAGCGACCAATCCGATGGCACCGCGTCGACCCATGGTCGCCGATCGGTCGTCGTTCTTCTGCTCGTCCGGAGCTTCGTTCCTGGCGCGCAGTACGTCCATCAACGACTCCGACCTCAGGGTCCTCCACATCAGCGGGACCTTGAGCGCGAGGTGTACGAGGAATCCGGAGATGAACACCCAGGCACCGAAGTAGTGAGCGGCGTAGAAGTCGAAACCGAACACGTAGTCGTACTGAATGTTGAGAACACCCGTCACGATCTCGAACAGCAGGCCCCCGACCAGTGCCAGCAGCGACAGTCGTTCGAGCGCATGTGCCGGCGATCGCACCGGTGGTAGTTCGAAGAGCTTGGGCATCACCGACCACAGTTTGGCGATGACGAGCGGCACGATGATCAGGCCGAGTCCGACGTGCAGACCCTGCGTGAGCTGGTAGAGCCATGCGGGATTCGTCGGCCAGTCGAAGAACGGCAAGCGCAGCCACCCGACGGCACCCGGCCTGGCCTGGCCGAACTGTGGACCGTACGCGCTGTACGAGAGCAATCCCGTCACGATGACTATGGGCAGCGAAACGAGCAGAACTGCGCCGAACAGCGACGTCAACCACGTGCCGCGCAGCGGACTGGGAAAGCGCGCGAGAGACTTGCGTGCTTCGGCCATGTAGGGCATTCGCTGCCCAGAGGGTGCCGGATGTGTCGCGGCCGACTCCCGTGCCCGGCGCATCGCCTCGTGACAACGTCCCCGCGGGGACGCGTCGGGCATCGTGGGAGAGTTTCTGTCGGTGCCTCGTCGTACATTCCTCGAACATGCATTCGATGAATGGGGGCGTTCATGATCGACATCGCCGACGCGGGATCCGAGGCGGGGCGGATCGAGACGAAGGAAATCGAGACCGAAATCTGCGCTCTGGCAGGTCGGATCGCGGCGGCGTCGGCGCAGTATCTGATTCTGGTGGGCGAGTTCGATGCGCGACGCGGATGGGCGGGTTGGGAAGTGCGGTCCTGTGCGCACTGGTTGTCGTGGCGTGCGGGGGTCGATCTGCACACCGCTCGTGAGCAGGTGCGCGTGGCCAAGGCCATGCGAGAGCTGCCGCTGATCACCTCGGCGTATCTGAACGGCACCATCTCGTACTCGAAGGTGCGCGCGATGACTCGCGTTGCGACGGCCGAGAACGAGGCGTCGTTGCTGCAGAAGGCGCTCGACGCCCCGGCTGCGCACATCGAACGCCTCTGCCGTGGTCTGAAGAAGGCGATGCGTCCGACCAAGGGAAACGGCGTCGACCTCGACCCTTGCGCTGGGCGGTGGCGCTGGGACGAGGACGACGGCTCGCTCGTGCTGACGGCCCGCTTTCGGCCCGAGGACGGCAAGCGGTTTCTCGCTGCATTGACCAGGGCGGACTACGAGCGCACCAGGACCGACGGCGAATCCGAGGGTGACCGGGCGGCCCCGGCACCGCCCAACCCGGTGCCGGCGATGATTGCCATGGCCGAGATGGTCTGCGCTGCGATGGATTCACCGGTCGTCTCTCCTGCTGCCGAGGTGCTGGTGCACATCGGTGGGGTCGACGAAGCAGGGTCCGACGACGCTCATTTCGACGACGGGCCAGGCCTCGACGACGAGACCCTCGCTCAGGTGCTGTGTTCCGCGGTCATGCGGACCGTCGGCCACGGCCGGCTGGGTAGAACTGTGCGGTGGAGTTCGACGGCGAAAGTCCCGAGCCGAACCCAATTGCGTCAGTTGATCATTCGGGATCGATGCTGCACGGTACCCGGGTGCGGCCGCACCCGATTTCTGCATGCTCACCACGTCACCTATCGCTCACGGGGAGGTGCGACGTCACTCGACAACCTGGTCCTGCTGTGCGGCGAACACCATCGTGCGCTGCACGACGGATATTTCTTCATCGAAGCCCTTGGCGATCAACGCTTCTCGTTTCGCCATCCCTCGGGAACCGAGATCATCCACGCTCCCGCGATGTCGGGAGACGCCGACGAAATCAGGCGACAGTACGGCGGTATCGCACCCGACGCCATCGTTCCGGACTGGGGTGGCGAAGGCCTCGATCTCAGCTACGCGACCGATGTCCTGATCACCAATTGGCAGCGGGCTGCATGAAACGGCGTCGTCGAGGGCAAGTTAGTGTGACGACGAGACTCGGACAAGAAGCGGTGGGACATGAGCGTCGACAGATCATTGGGGGACGAACAGCCCTGGCCGGTGGAACGAGCACCGAGCTGCAGTGACGCGACCAGGCCCGAGGACGATCCCTTCTATGCAGCGCCCGAGGGATACGAGGCAGCTCCACCCGGGACGATTCTGAAGGTGCGGCCGGTCGAGGTCGCGATGTTCGGTCGCATACGCCAGCGCGTCGACGCGTGGCAGCTGCTCTATCGCACCGCTGATCTCGGCGGGTTTCCCCAGGCCAGCGTCACGACGGTGTTGCGTCCGCGCAACGCCGAACCGGTTCTGCTGTCGTATCAGTGTGCGATCGACGGCGTCGCGTCCTCGTGTTTCCCGTCGTACGCGCTTCGGCGTGGTTCCTGGGCGTTAGGTGCCGTTCCGCAGTTCGAGTTCCTGCTTGTACTTCATGCCTTGCGCCGTGGGTGGACCATCTCGATCCCGGATCACGAGGGTCCCGACGGACATTGGGGTTCGCCGCAGGAACCCGGGTTCTGCACGCTCGACGCCGTTCGCGCGGCGTTGTCGTTCGAGCCGCTCGACCTGCATTCGAGTACGCCGGTTGCGCTGTGGGGCTACTCGGGCGGCGGACTCGCGACGTCCTGGGCGGCGGAGATGGCGCCGGAGTACGCGCCTGAGATCGAGGTGGTCGGTGCCGCTCTCGGCTCGCCCGTCGGAGATCCGGGGTCGGCGTTCACCCGGCTCAATGCGACGCTGCACGCAGCGTTGCCGACGCTGGTGGTGGCGGGCCTACGGCGCACCTACCCCGAGCTCGATCGGGTGATTCGCGAGCACGTCAACGAGGACGGAATGCGCATTCTCGATTCCGTCGAGTCGATGACGACCGTGCGTGCGGTGAGCAAACTGGCTCGACACGACCTGGACCACTACATCGACGTTCCGCTGGCCGATCTGTTGGCGCTGCCCGAGATCGTGCAGGTGTTCCTGGATATCCAGCCGGGACGAACGGCTCCGACGGCTCCGTTGCTGGTCGTCCAGTCGGTGCACGATCAGATCATCGCCGTCGACGACGTGGACGGGCAGGTGGATCGGTACATCGAGGCCGGTGCGCACGTGACCTATCTACGGGATCGGCTGAGCGAACACCTGTCGCTGCACCCGCTCAGTGCGCCACTGACGCTGGATTGGCTGGCCGATCGATTCGCCGGACTTCCGGTCGAGGAACCGTCGACGCGTACGGTGTGGTCCACGGCGTTCTCGTTCTCGGCGGTGCGTGGATTGTTGTCGCTGACCTGGACGACCATCACAGCGTTGGTCATCGGCATCCGGGCGTAGCTACCCTCGGTTCGATGCAACGAACCTGGATACGAATTCTCACCGGAACGATCGCCATTCTGGGCATCGTGACCGGGCTCGTCGCACTGGGCGTCTACTACACCGACACCCGGGTCAACGTCCTGATCGCGCTGGCGTCGTTCGTTCCGTTGATGTTCATCGCTGTCGTGGTCGGTGCCCTGGTGGCGCTGATCGGTCGGCGCTGGGTCCTGGCGGGAGTTTCTGCGCTGGTGCTTGCCGCAGGCGCATTCGCCTACGCACCGCTCTACATAGCGGACGCGGCACCCGAGGACGCGACGGGCAGCGAGGGCGTGCGGCTGCGTGTGATGCAGGCGAACCTGATGATCGGGCTGGCCGATCCGACTGTCGTGGTCGGTCAGGCCCGCGATCACTCCGTCGACGTCGTCACGATCCAGGAACTGACCGACGCGTCGGTGGTCGGCCTCCGCGACGCCGGCATGGAGGAGCTCTTCCCTTACAGCTACCTCCAGCCGTACGTGACAGGCGGCGGCGGAGCCGGAATCTACAGCCGTTACCCGATCTCGGACAACCGTGAGCTCGACGGGTACGGCCCGGTGAATCTCGCCACCGAGGTCGAGATCCCCGGTTCCGAGCCGGTCACGCTGCTGGCCGTGCATCCCGGTGCCGCCTACATCACCCCGGCCGACATCTGGACCGCCGAATTGGACACGCTCCGAAACGATCTGGCGGCGGCGGCGGGCAGCGGTCCGGTGATCGTCAGCGGCGACTTCAACACGACATATTCGCACAAGAAGTTCCGCAACCTACTCGATGCCGGATATTCCGACGTCGCAGCGCAATTGGGGAAGGGGCTGATTCCCACGTACCCCACCGACAAGGGAACCCCCGCCGTCGTCGGGATCGACCACATTCTCACCAACACCGGTCGTGCTCGTTCTCTGGAACGAATCGATCTCCCCGGATCGGACCACCATGGGTTGATCGGGGAGATCGAGTTCTCCGCAGGCGTCAGCTGACGCGAACGACCTGTTTCCGAGACTTGCCGCACTGCAGCAGGATTCGGACGGCCGCCGGTGTTCCGTCGAGGGACGTCACGATGTCGTTGCGCGTCTGCGCCGCTGCGCCTGCCACCTTGTCGAGGGACGTCACCGCGGGGTCGAGCGTCGCGGTGATCTCGACGACTCTCTGACCGCGATCGGACACCGAACGGCCGGTCGCCGATACGACGCCCTCGTGAGCGGCCAGGGATTTCGCGGCGCTCCGGGCAGCGGTTCCCAGGTCGACGCTGAGTCGGCCGTCGACATCTGCATCCGCTGACGACGCGAAGGCGACGGTGCCGACCGAACGTCGCGGCAGGTGCGCGAGGAGCCACCACAGACCGAGCAGCACGAGGACGATGGCGGCTGCTGCGAGAGCCCAGGGCCACCAGCCTGCGTCGACGGCGGTGTCGACGAAGGCCGCGTCGAGACGTTCGCGGCCGGGAAACCTTCCTTGCTCCCAGGCAATTGCTCCGCCGCCGAGGGCGATCAGGGCGAGGCCGACGACGGCGGTGCTGGTTCGGTCGACCGAAGCGGTTGCGCGTTTCACGATGCTTGTCCTGTCGTTCGCACTCGGGTGCGGACCTTGGGAGCCGACGCGAGTGGGCGGAGGGCGTCGTCCACGGAGGTGACGACCGAGGACTTCAGCTCCGCGGTGTCCGTGCCGGCGACGGTGGCCACCGCGACGGTGACCTTCTTGTTGCCGGCCTTGGCGGTTGCGGAATCGACGCCGACGCTGTCGAGTGCGGCGGTGCGGGCAACGGTTGCGACGTCGCCCTTGCGGAGCCAGACGTCCTGCTCGGAGAGGGCTCGGTGGGTGCGTCGCCGAGGACGCAGTGCAGCGATGACGAGAACGAACCCGACCACGACTGCCGCGATTCCTCCCGGCAGCATCCACGGCTGCGCGGTGAGTCCGTCCAGGCTCGTGGCGGCGGGGCCGACCCACTCGGGGCCGTCGATGGCACCCAGGTTCAGCAGCGCCTCGCGGCCGAGGACCACGCCGGCACCGATGAGGACGAGCGCGAACAGGATTGCGGGTACGGCTGCGGTGGGATTGGCTACCGGCTTCTTGCTTGCCTTCTCGCTCATTGCACTCTCCCTTCTTCACGGGTGGTCTCGGCGGGTACGCATTGGACGGTGACATCGACTCGGTCGACGGTGTAGATGCCCAGTTCGGACAGGTCTCGTGCGACTGCGGCGCGAACGTCAGCGGCTACCTTCGCCAGCGGCGAGGGCCAGGTGACCGCTACCGCGACCTGAGCGCGAACGCGGGAGCCGCTGATCGTCACGTCGGCCTTGGGTAGGTCACGCCCACCCAGGACCCGCAGTCCGGGCTGGGGTCCGGCGACCGCGTCGGTGCTGCGGGCAGCGAGGACGGCGAGTCGCTCGACGGCCTTGTGCTTGATCTCCAGAGAGCCGCGCTCACCGGGGTCTACAGCAGCTGTCTCAGTCACGACCGCGACCACGCATGATCGAGTTCAGGTCCAGTTCGCCGTCGACGTAGCGGCCGACGAAGAATCCGAGGCCGCCGAGCACGATGGCGATGAGGAAGCCGGTGAAACCGCCGGCCGCTGCGGCGATGGCCAGCAGAAGTCCCACGAACAAACCGATGGTTGCAGTGGTCATGGTGTTGATCTCCACTCAGAGTTCGAAGTAGTTGCGCCTGGTGACGCGTTTGCGGATCCGAGCGATCCGCTTGGGCAGAGTGCGTAGCGGGGACGGAATCGGCGAGGCGCGGAATGCCGTCGGCGCGCTCGCCGCATTGGTCGGAGTCGAGGGAAGTACGGCGAAGCGTCTGTCGACCTCGGCGAGTTCGGCCATGTAGCGAGCCGGATCTCCACCGAGATCCGGGTGGTGTTCGCGCGCCACAGCGCGCCGAGCCGCCTTGTAGGCGGCGGCTCGGTCGTGCGCTGCATGCTCGTTCACCTGGTCAGACTCGCACAATGTCCTCGACGGTGACGTGCACGGGCCCGTCGACCATCGCTGCCACTGTGCTGCGCACGGCGTCGGCGGTTTCGCGTACCGCTACCCCGAACTCGAGAGTGACGTGAACCTCGGTGCCTTCGTCGCCGATCCGGATGCCGGCGATGCGTCGTCCGGGAAGGTAGGTAGCTGCTTCGCCGAACATGCCGCCGTGCAGCCCGACGACACCGTCGACCGCCAGTACGGCGTCGGCGATGTCCTCGGACCTGTCACGCTCCGTCATGTGCGGATCGGTCACTGCACTCGGGTGGAGGGAGCCTCGGTGGTCTCCTCGTCGTCCGAGCCGTCGTCGAGGTAGATGTCGTGAACGACGATGTTGACCTCGGTGACCTCGAGACCGGTCATACGCTCGACGGCGTTGATGACGTTGCGACGAATGCCCGCTGCGAGGTCTGCGATGGAGACGCCGTAGTCGGCGACGATGTCGATGTCGACTGCGGCCTGACGCTCGCCGACCTCCACCGAGACGCCCTGCGACTGGTTGACGCGGGCACCGGGGATGCGCTCGCGCAGGGCACCGATCGCGCGGCTCGCTCCGCCGCCGACGGCGTGGACGCCCTGGACCTCACGGGTGGCGATACCGGCGATCTTGGAGACGACGGTGTCGGCAATGGTGGTGCGGCCCTGCGAGCTGACGAGCACGGAATCCGACTTGGTGGTGATGTCGGTCTTTCCCTCGCCTGCTGCGGATACGGTTGCCTTGGTGTCCGTCGTGGAGCTCATGAATGCCTCTCTTCGTTGGATGTCGTGCAGAGTGTGTGACAGGAGTTGGTCGTAGCTCGATGGTCGAAACGCACGTCCGAATAAAGTGATCTACGTCATAGATTACGTCCGTTGGTAAACCGGTATCGAAGACATGCGTGATCGATGACCGCTACGTGAACTGGGGGCCCGATGGAGTGGGTTGATGCATCGGACCGCGTACTCGTCGGCGCAGCCGCGCTCGGCGAGACGGATGCGTTCGAGGAGATCGTCCGGCGCTACGGTCCGGAGATGTTTCGGTACGCGCGAAACATGCTGTCCGATCAGGGTGCGGCCGAGGAGGTGGTGCAGGACGCGTTCGTCGCAGCGTGGAAGGGGCTGGACAACTTTCGAGGCGACTCGGCTCTGCGAACATGGTTGTTCTCGTTGGTGTCGCACAAAGTGATCGATCATCGACGACGTCGCAGCGTTCCTCCCGCAGAAGATTGGGTATTCGAGCGAAAGAGCACCGGGGCGGGCAGTGATCCCGAGGCGGATGTCGAGGCCGACAGTTTCATGACCGAACTCGGAGTCGCACTGGCCGAACTGCCCTACCGCCAGCGAGCCTGCTGGCTGCTCCGCGAGGTCGAGGGCCTGACTCACCCGGAGATCGGCGCGATCATGACGTTGTCCGCAGGAGCGGTACGTGGTCAGTTGACCAGAGCACGAGCAACATTGAGCGAAAGGTTGGCAACATGGCGAACCCAGTAGAGCCGGATTCGGTTCTCGCGCGTGCTGCCACCGAACTTCGGGACGCACCTCAGGAACCGAATTGGGTGGATATCAGCGCATCCATCATCTCGAAGGTCCGTAATACGACCAGGCGTACGTGGCCCGTCGACAGCGCCTTTCCTGCCGGCTCCGGCGCCGATCCGCAGGACTCCCTGCAGGTCAGCGACCACATCGTCAAGACCACGCTCCGTCGTGCTCTGGCGGACGTTCACGGTGCGCAGCCGACCGAGATCGACCTCCATCTCGACGACCACGCCTGCATCGGTCTGTTCGTCGCGGTGATCGGGGTGTACGGCGACGACCTGCAGGCTGCGGGAGACGAGCTGGCGACCATCGCGATCGATGTCGTCTCGGATCTGCTCGGCGTCACTCTCGATCGCGATGTGGTGGAGATACGCGTCGACGACATCGAGGAGCGGTAGGCGTAAATATTGCGTCATAGCCGCTGGTTGCGGTCGTAAGAAAGCGTAAGGAAACCGGCTGTGGCCGGTAGCGGGATCCAGGATCGAGCAATGACCGAATTGCTCTGTCTCACGGTGGCCGCGTTCGTCGCGGTGTACCTGTTCGTCGCTCTCCTCGATCCGGAGAGGTTCTGACGTGGTTGGGTTCTTCCAAATCTGCGCTGTGATCGTCGTCCTGGCCGTGGCGTACGTGCCGCTCGGCGACTACATGGCCCGGGTGTTCGACTCGTCCCACGACACGCGTGTCGAGCGTCTGCTCTATCGGGTGGCCCGGGTGAATTCGTCCTCGGAACAGACGTGGGTCGGCTACTCCACCAGCCTGCTCGGGTTTTCGTTCGCCGGCGTCGTGTTCCTGTTCGTACTCCAGCGGATCCAAGGCGTGTTGCCGCTGAACGGGGGCCTGTCGGGGGTCAGCCCGGCGATGGCCTTCAACACCGCGGCGTCGTTCGTCACCAACACCAACTGGCAGTCGTACGTCCCCGAGACCACGCTGTCGAACCTGACGCAGCCGCTGGGCCTTGCGGTGCAGAACTTCGTCTCCGCCGCAGTCGGTCTCGCCGTCGCGATCGCCGTCATCCGCGGCTTCGTACGTGTGTCCACAGGCGGTGAACTCGGCAACTTCTGGGTCGATCTCACCCGCGGAACGCTGCGCATTCTGCTGCCGCTCTCGCTGCTGGTGGCCGTCATCCTACTGACGCAGGGCACCATCATGTCCTTCTCCACCGGCTTCACCTCGACCGGCCTGGACGGACAGACGGTCACCAATGCGCTTGCGCCCGTTGCCTCCCAGGAGGCGATCAAGGAAATCGGCACCAACGGCGGCGGCATTCTCGCGGCCAACTCCGCGCATCCGTTCGAGAACCCGACCCCGCTGACCAACATCGTGCAGATCATCTCTCTGCTGTTGATCCCGGTTGCACTCACCCGCACCTTCGGCACCATGATCGGCAACCGCAAGCAGGGTCTGACGTTGCTTGCGGTGATGGCAACACTGTGGGGAGTCCTGCTGGCGGTCACCCTCTATGCCGAGTCCGGTACTCGCGGAGCCGCGGCAACGGCTGCAGGCGCGATGATGGAAGGCAAGGAAGTACGCTTCGGCATTCCGGCCTCGGCGTTGTTCGCCGTCTCCACCACCGGAACATCCACCGGCGCAGTCAATTCCGCGCACGACAGCATGTCCGCGCTCGGCGGCGGTGCCGTGCTGCTGAACATGCTGTTCGGCGAGATCGCTCCCGGCGGTGTCGGCACCGGTCTGTACGGGTTGCTCGTGCTCGCGGTCATCGCCGTCTTCGTCGGTGGGCTCCTCGTCGGCCGGACCCCGGAATTCCTCGGCAAGAAACTGGGCCGACGCGCCATCACGATGGCCGCGCTGTCGGTACTGGTGATGCCGATCCTCGTGCTCGTCGGCACGTCCATCACCGTGATTCTCGAATCCACCACGAGTTATCAGGGCAATCCCGGCATCCACGGGTTCACCGAGGTGCTCTACGCGTATGCGTCGGCGTCCAACAACAACGGCAGCGCCTTCGGTGGACTGACGGTGACCAGCGACTGGTTCCAGATCTCCCTCGGCATCGCCATGCTGCTCGGCCGCTTCCTGCCGATCGTCTTCGTACTGGCGCTGGCCGGCTCACTGGCGACGACCAAACGCAGCGCACCGAACGCAGGAACCCTCCCCACCGACGGTCCGCTGTTCGGCAGCTTGCTGATCGGTACCGCGATCCTCGTCGCCGCCCTCACCTTCTTCCCCGCACTTGCTCTCGGACCCATAGCAGAGGCCATGCAATGAACCTGTCACTGAGAACGGCCGTACCCGGAGCGTTCCGCAAACTCGATCCACGGCACTTGGCCCGCAACCCGGTCATGTTCGTCGTCTTCCTCGGCTCCATCGTCACCACCGTCCTCTCCATCGCCGAACCGTCGGTGTTCGCGTGGTTCGTCACCGGGTGGTTGTGGTTCACCGTGCTCTTCGCCAACCTCGCCGAGTCCGTCGCCGAAGGGCGCGGCAAGGCTCAGGCAGCAAGCTTACGTAAAGTGAAGCAGGACACCGTTGCTCGACGACGCACTCCCTCCGGTGCCGAATTCGTCGTCACCGAGGTGGCCGGTGCGGAACTGAATGTCGGCGACGAGGTGATCGTCTCGGCAGGCGAGGTCATCCCCGGTGACGGTGACGTCATCGAGGGCATCGCCACCGTCGACGAATCAGCAATCACCGGCGAGTCGGCACCCGTGGTCCGCGAGTCCGGCGGCGATCGATCCGCCGTCACCGGCGGCACCATCGTGCTCTCCGACGAGATCGTCGTGAAAATCACTGCAGCCCAGGGTGAGACGTTCGTGGATCGGATGATCGCCCTCGTCGAGGGCGCGGCTCGGCAGAAGACGCCGAACGAGATCGCTCTGAACATCCTGCTCGCCTCGCTGACGATCGTGTTTCTCTTCGCGGTGGTGGCCATCGGTCCGATGTCCGATTACGCAGGGCAGCAGCAGGATCCCATCCAGCTGATCGCGCTGTTGGTCTGCCTGATTCCGACGACCATCGGGGCACTGCTCTCGGCCATCGGCATCGCGGGAATGGACCGATTGGTGCAACGCAACGTACTGGCGATGTCCGGCCGTGCCGTCGAGGCGGCAGGCGACATCGACACGTTGCTGATGGACAAGACCGGAACCATCACCTTCGGTAATCGGCGCGCGACCGGACTGCACCCGGCTACGGGCATCGATGCCGTCGAGCTGGCGCGCGCCGCCCGGTTGTCGTCGTTGGCCGACGGTACCCCCGAGGGGCGCAGCATCGTCGAACTGGTCGAGCGTGACTTCGAATCCGTAACGACAGAAAGCGAATCCGAGCGCGGCGAGTTCGTGGCCTTCACCGCGCAGACCCGGATGAGCGGTCTGGATCTACCGGGCATGGAGATCCGCAAGGGTGCAGCAGATTCGGTCTACGGCTGGATCCGTGAGGGCGGCGGCACAGCGGACCTCGACGCCACCGTGCACGACATCGCCCAGAACGGCGGTACCCCGCTGGTGGTTGCCATCCGCGAAACCGGTTCTGCTGCCCGCGCTCTCGGCGTCGTCGAACTCTCCGATGTGGTCAAGCCGGGCATCGCCGAGCGGTTCGCTCAACTGCGCGCCATGGGTATTCGGACGGTGATGGTCACCGGCGACAATCCACTCACCGCCAAGGCCATTGCCGCCGAGGCAGGCGTCGACGACTACCTGGCCGAGGCGACCCCCGAGGACAAGCTCACGCTCATCCGGCAGGAGCAGGAGGGCGGCAGGCTGGTCGCGATGACCGGCGACGGTACCAACGACGCCCCGGCTCTGGCGCAGGCCGACGTCGGTGTCGCGATGAACACCGGCACCTCTGCGGCCAAGGAAGCCGGCAACATGGTCGACCTCGATTCCGACCCGACCAAACTGATCGAGATCGTCGAGATCGGCAAGCAGCTCCTTATCACCCGTGGCGCGCTGACGACGTTCTCCCTCGCCAACGATCTGGCGAAGTACTTCGCGATTCTGCCGGCGATGTTCTCCACCGTCTATCCGCAGCTGGGTGGACTGAACATCATGCATCTTGCGACGCCGGAATCGGCGATCCTGTCGGCGGTGATCTTCAATGCGCTGGTGATCGTCGCACTGATTCCGTTGGCGCTCAAAGGTGTTCGGTACACCCCGGCCTCGGCGGCAGCACTGCTGCGCCGAAATCTGTTGGTGTACGGCGTCGGCGGCGTCATCAGCCCCTTCGTCGGGATCTGGCTCATCGATCTACTCGTTCGACACATTCCAGGGATAGGCTGACCATGCGCTTCGTACAGGGATTTCTCCGCCAGGTCGTGGCAGGCTTCGCAGTGCTGCTGGCATTGACCGTCATTCTCGGCATCGGCTACCCGGCCGTGGTCTGGGGCATCAGCCGCATCGGCACCGACTCCGCCGAGGGTTCGCCGCTGCGCGACGCCGAGGGCTGCGTCGTCGGAAGCTCGCTGATCGGCGTCGATCCGCAGGTCGCTCCGGGAGAGCCGGATCCGTACTTCCACACCCGCGTCACCGGGTCGGTGTCGGACGACGACCCGTTCGCCCCCGGGGATCCCGCGGCTGCGCTGCCGACCAATCAGGGACCGTCCAGCGAGGTCCTGGCGTCGTTCGTCGAGCAACGCCGCGTCGCCATCGCCGACCGCGAGAACGTCGACCCGTCGGCGGTACCGCCCGACGCCGTCACAGGTTCCGGCTCGGGTATCGATCCCGACATCAGTCCCGCGTATGCGGCCATCCAGGTCGCGCGCGTGGCGCAGGTCAACGGAGCGTCGGTGACCGATGTCGAGGCTCTGGTCGCCGAGTACACCCACGGACCGCAGTACGGTGTACTCGGTGCCGAAGCGGTGAACGTTCCGGAGTTGAACCTGGCACTACGGGACACATACCGGCCGGGTGAGGAGACAGGCTGTGGCGGACAGGGGTGAGCTGCGGATCTACCTCGGCGCGGCACCCGGCGTCGGCAAGACCTACGCCATGCTCGGCGAGGCGCACCGACTGCGGAGCCGTGGTTGCGACGTCGTGGCCGCGGTGGTCGAGACCCACGGCCGCGCGCGGACGATAGACGCACTCGACGGCATCGAAGTGCTGCCGATGGCGACCGTCCACTATCGCGGGTCCTCGGCGCAGGAACTGGACCTCGACGCCGTCCTGGCCCGACAGCCGCAGGTGGTGCTCGTCGACGAACTGGCGCACACCAACACGCCGGGGAGTGTGCACGGCAAGCGGTGGCAGGACGTCGAGGTACTGCTCGACGCGGGCATCGACGTCATCTCCACCCTCAACGTGCAGCACCTCGAATCGCTCAACGACGTGGTGCAGCAGATCACCGGAGTGCCGCAACGGGAGACGGTGCCCGACAGCGTCGTTCGAGCCGCCGACGAGGTCGAGTTGGTCGACATCACCCCCGAGGCGCTGCGCAGCAGGTTGCGACACGGCAACGTCTACGCTGCCGAGAAGGTCGACGCCGCACTGAGCAACTACTTCCGCGGTGGCAACCTCACCGCCCTGCGTGAGCTCGCACTACTGTGGATCGCCGATCAGGTCGACGCGGCACTGGTGAAGTACCGCAAGGACAATCGCATCACCGACACGTGGGAGGCACGCGAGCGCGTGGTGGTGGCGGTGACCGGAGGCCCGGAATCGGAAACGCTGCTCCGCCGAGCGAGTCGGATCGCCTCGAAGTCCAGTGCGGAGCTGATGGTGCTGCACATCGTCCGAGGTGACGGGTTGATGGGTGTGTCGGCACCGCAGATGGGTTCGGTGCGCAAGCTCGCCGCCGGTCTCGGGGCCAGCGTTCACAGCGTCGTCGGCGACGACGTGCCGTCGACCCTGCTCGACTTCGCCCGCGGTGTCAACGCGACCCAGCTGGTGATCGGCACCTCGAGACGGTCACGTGCCGCCCGAATCCTGGACGAGGGCATCGGCGCGGCAGTGGTGCAGAACTCGGGAAAGATCGACGTGCACATGGTTACTCACGACGAGCAGGCCCGGCGATGGGGGGTGCAGGTCGACTCGGGACGGCGCCGCATTCTGGCGTGGGTCGCCGCTGTTCTGGTGCCCTGCCTGGCCGCGGCAGTGCTGAGCACGGTCGGTCCGGACTTCGACTCGAGCGGTGAGAGCGCTCTGTTCTTCATGGTGGTGCTGTGCGTCGCACTGCTGGGAGGGGTTGCGCCGGCGGCACTGTCGGCGCTGATCGCGGGCTTCCTGCTCAACTACTTCTTCACCACCCCCCGATACAGCCTCACCATCGCCGAGCCCGACAACTTCGTCGTCACCGTCGTGCTGCTCCTCGTCGCCGTCGCCGTCGCTGCCCTCGTCGACGCGGCAGCCCGACGCACGCGTCAGGCACGGCGGGCGACCCAGGAAGCCGAACTGTTGACGCTGTTCGCCGGATCGGTGCTGCGCGGAGCCGACCTGACCGCCCTGCTCGAACGCGCCCGCGAAACGTACCGCCAGAGCGGAGTGGCTCTGTGGGACAACCAGTCCGGGTCCATCGTCGGTAGCGCAGGTGCGCAGGCTCCCGTCGATCGTGCCGGGGCCGACACCGAGGTCGACGCGGGCGACTTCACGTTGTTGCTCGTCGGCGAACGCACACACGCGCACGATCGGCGGGTACTCGCGGCAGTGGCCAACCAGGCCGCCGGCATGGTTCGGCAGGGCCGTCTCGCCGAGGAGGCCAGCCGAGCCAACGCTCTCGCCGAGGCCGACGCGTTGCGTCGAGCATTGCTCTCGGCCGTCAGCCACGATCTGCGGACACCACTGTCGGCGGTCAAGGCGGCATCCTCGTCTCTGCGCAGCACCGACGTTCAGTTCTCGCCCGAGGACACCGACGAATTGCTCGCGACCATCGACGAATCGGCCGATCAGTTGACCGCTCTGGTGAGCAATCTGCTCGATTCCTCGCGGCTTCAGGCAGGCGTCGTGCAGCCGAGCCTGCGTCCGGTGTTCGTCGACGACGTGCTCGGTGGCGCACTGGTCGGAGCGGACGACCGAGTGCGTGTCGAGGTGGGCGATGTGGAGGTACTGGCCGACCCGGGCCTGCTCGAACGGGTGCTCGCGAATTTGGTGAACAACAGTGCCCGCTACGCCCCCGTCGGCGACATCACCGTCAGTGCCGCCGCGCACGGTGAGTGGGCCAGTATCTCCGTCGCCGACCACGGACCCGGCATCGCCGAGGGTGCCGAGGACACGATGTTCGACGCGTTCCAACGTCTCGGTGATCGGGACAACTCGGTGGGCGTCGGGCTCGGATTGTCGGTGGTGCGGGGATTCGTGCGTGCGATGGGCGGTACCGTCACGGCATCGAACACCGTCGGCGGCGGGCTGACGATGACGGTCGAGTTGAAGGCGGCGGGCAGGTGAAGGTGCGGGTGCTCGTCGTCGACGACGAGCCGCAGATCGTGCGGGCGTTGCGAATCAATCTCAATGTGCGTGGGTTCGAGGTGGTCAGCGCGGCGAGCGGCGGTGAGGCGCTGCGGGTGGCCGCGAACTTCCACCCGGACATCGTGATTCTCGACCTCGGACTGCCCGACATCGACGGAATCGACGTGATCGCCGGGCTCCGCGGCTGGAGCGACGTACCGATCCTGGTGCTCTCGGCGCGCACCGATTCCGCAGATACCGTCGAAGCGCTCGACGCCGGTGCCGACGACTTCGTCACCAAGCCCTTCGGCATGGACGAGCTGCTGGCCCGATTGCGCGCAGCACTGCGCCGCGGACCGCACTCCGTCGCCGACCCCGTCGTCGTCACCGCGGACTTCACCGTCGATCTCGCTACGAAAACCGTTGTGCGAGATGGTGCGAACGTGCACCTGACCCGCACCGAGTGGGGTGTACTCGAACTGCTGGTACGCAACGAGGGCAAGCTGGTGTCGCAGAAGGACATTCTGCGCACCGTCTGGGGACCCGGCCACGAGCGCGAAACGCACTATCTACGAATCTATCTCGGCCAACTGCGACAGAAACTCGAACGTGACCCGGCCTCCCCGGTGCACCTCATCACCGAAACCGGTATGGGTTACCGATTCGTGCCCTGAGCGCTACCCGCGCTCGCGGCTATCCGCCGAGTACCTCACCCTCGCGGCGGGGGTCGGCTCCACCGATCCAGCCACCGTCGGTTCGCTGTAGCGCACTCAGTCCGCTGGACTGATCTGCGACCGACACCTGGTGGCCCATCTCGCGCAGCGCCGCGACCACCGGGTCGTTCTCGCCCGAGACGTTCGGGTGTTCGCCGCCGTAATTGGTCGACGGTGTGTTGGCCGCACCGAAGTCGACCATCGACACCGCCTGCTGCGGATCCATGCCCCAATCGAGCAGTCCCACCAATGTTTTGACGACGAACTGGATGATCACCGAACCACCGGGAGAGCCGGCGACGAGTACCAGATCGCCGCGCGCACCGTCGTCACCCCGGTCGAAGACCAGCGTCGGAGCCATCGAGCTGCGCGGACGCTTGCCCGGCTCGACGCGGTTGGCCACCGGCGTGCCGTCCTCGGCCACCGGTGATGCCGCGAAGTCGGTGAGCTGATTGTTCAGCAGGAAGCCGTCGACCATGTGGAACGAGCCGAAGGCCGACTCGACGGTCGTCGTCATCGAGGCCGCGTTGCCCTGGCTGTCGACGACGGAGATGTGGCTGGTGCCGTACTCGGGATCGGTGGACGAGGCGAACTGCACCGGGCCGAAGTCGCCGGGCTGCGCTGTGCCCATGGACCTGCCCTCGTCGATCAGTCCTGCTCGCTCGCTGAGGTATTCGGGATCGAGCAGTGCATCGGGCGACCCACCGGGCAGGGGAACGAAGTCCGGATCGGCGACGTACTTGTCACGATCGGCGTAGGCGAGGCGCTCGGCCTCGGCGATCAGGTGCACGCCCTCGGCCGTCGGGGTTCCGCCGTTGGCGTCCATCCCCGTCGGCGCGTACTGCGCCAGATCGAAGTTCGACAGAATGCCCATCGTCGACGCCACCGCGATACCGCCCGAGGACGGTCCGGGCATCCCGCAGATGTCGTGATCGCGGTACTCGGTACACACGGCCGTACGGGTCTTGGGCTCGTACGCGGCGAGATCCTCCAGCGTGATCTGTCCGGGGGTACGGCCTGCGGTGGTGTCGGCGGTCGCATCGACGATGGCCTGCGCGATGTCACCGGTGTAGAAGGCGTCGGCACCACCGGTTGCGATGGCGGAGAGCGTCTTCGACATCGCCGGGTTGTTCAGAACCGTCCCGGCCGGCTTGCCGGTGCCGTCCGGCTGCAGGAAGTACTCCTTGGACGCGGGATCGAGGGCGAGCTTCGGTGCCGAGTCGGCAATGGAGGACGCCATGCGCGGGCTGATCTCGATTCCGTTGTCGGCGAGACCGATTGCGGGCTGGAACAGGTCGCCCCACTGCTTGGTCCCGTGATCGTCGTGGGCCTGCTCGAGCATGCGCAGCACTCCAGGAACGCCGATCGACCGCCCGCTGGAACGGGCATCGGGTTGCGGCAGAGTGCGATTGACGTCGTCGATGTACCGCAGATAGTCCCCGGTGGCACTCATCGGAGCGGTCTCGCGGCCGTCGTAGCTCTGTACTTCGCCGGTGGCCGAGTCGTAGTACATCAGGAAGGCTCCGCCGCCGATGCCCGAGGACTGCGGCTCGACGAGGCCGAGCACGGTCTGCGCAACGATCAGGGCGTCGGCCGCGGTGCCGCCGTCGCGCAGAACCGCACACGCGGCCTCGGTGGAGACCGGGTTGGCGGTCGAGACGGAGTACGAAGGCGTCTCCACCGGGCTCATGTTCGATCGATACCCGGTCGCCACTTCGGGATTGGTGGAGATGTCGCCCGGACTCGCGCTCGGCGTCGCGTTCACAGGCGTACCTCCACTGGCACCGAGGACACAGCTGTTCTCGGCCGCGGAGTCGGGATCGGTGCTCTCGCCGCTACTGCACGCGGCGAGCGGCACCAGCAGCAGGGCACAGGCAAGGACAGTCGAGCGGTGCACTCCTATTGCAGACACCGCCCGACGCTAACATCCGGATCACCTGCCGGGACGGGTCTCGGCGGATTCGAGAAGCCAGTGTGCGACGGGTGCAGGTCTACCGAACAGAAAGCCCTGCGCGAAGCGGCATTCGAGAGCCTCGATGATCGCAGCCTGCTCCTCGGTCTCGACGCCCTCGGCCACCGTGGCCACCGGCAGCGCCGACGCCATGGCGACGATGGCGCGAATCAGCTGAGTGTCCGATTCCGAACTGCCGATCTCGTGAACGAAGGACTTGTCGATCTTCAGCAGCGCGATCGGCATCGCGCGCAGCCTGCTCAGCGAGGAGTAGCCGATACCGAAGTCGTCGAGAACGATGAGCACACCCATCGCGGCGAGTCGGTCGAGAACGCTCTTCGCCGTGCCCATGTCGTCGATCAGGACGCTCTCGGTGATCTCGAGGGCCAGATCTGCTCCGTGGAGGCCGTACGTGTCGAGCAGTCGGGCGACGATGACCGGCAACGAATCGTCTCGAAGCTGCAGCGGGGACACGTTCACCGACATGGTGACTTTCTGCCCGTTGGAACGCAGTGTCACCAGATCGGAAATCGAGGTGCGCAGCACCCATTCGCCGATCTCCTTGATGAGATTGGTCGATTCGGCGATCGGGATGAACTCGTTGGGGGTGCGCACTCGCCCCTGCCAGTTCCAGCGCACGAGTGCCTCGTAGACCACGGTGGTACGCGAGGTGGTCTCGATGATCGGCTGGTAGTACACCTCGAGCTCGCCGCGTCTGATCGCGCCGCGCAATGCGGTGGCGGTCTCGATCGCGGACGTCGCTCGCGCACGCAGCGACTCGTCGAAGAACGCGTACCGCGCCGCACCGAGCGATTTGGCGTGATACATCGCGGTGTCGGCCTCGCGGATGGCGTCGTGCAATCGGTCCGCGTCTGCGATTCCCACCGAGGCCGTGACGTATGCCGTCGCGGCGCTCAGGGGGAACGGCTCGTTCGTCCGATCGATGATGCGTCGGGCCAACGCTTCCGCTCCACCGCGATCGCGGCGGGTCAGCACGACGAACTCGTCACCGGCGTACCTGACCACGGTGTCGGTGGCACCGACTGCGGCGCGGATGCGTCCCGCTGCGGCGACGATGAGTTCGTCGCCGACGCGGTGGCCGTACGAGTCGTTGACCATCTTGAAGTTGTCGAGGTCGACGAACAGGACGCACGTGCGTCCCGGAGTCTGGGTCCGCTCGAGCCGGGTGAACTCCTCGTCGAGCATCGTGCGGTTCGGTAGGCCGGTCAACAGGTCGTGAGCGGCCAGGTACTTCGCGTGCTCCTCGCCGACCTGCACTCGGGTCAGCGCACGCTCGCCGCGTAGGAATGCGCCCACCAGGATCGATGCGAGCAACAGGGACCGGACGATCAGATCTCCGGTGGACACTGCCGAGCCCAGCAGCGGCACCGTGGCGCAGACGACCAGCAGCGTCACCACGAACACGACGCGGCGGCTGCTGTGCGCCGGTGCAGGAGTCTGCCGCTGCGAGACGGTGCGCATCGACGGATCGAGGGCGGCCATCGCCAGGGAGAGATACGCGAAGAGGTAGATGCCGTCGAGCAATCCCGAGGACGGTGCGTCGTCGGTGGTGGCCGCGAAGGCGTACGAGACGTCGCCGACCAGTGTCGCGACGAGTGCGATCAGGGCCCACTGCAGCGCAACGGTACGGGGCTTGGACGAGAACAGCAGGTAGGTGGTCAAGGTGATCAGCGCTGCGTCGATCGCCGGATACAACCCGTTGACCACCGTCGATGCCGAGGAACGAGGAGATTCGAGGGCCGGGGAGATGAACAGCAACCACGACAGGAACACAGTGCCGAGAAAGATCAGGCCGGCGTCGACGAGCGGAGTGATGTCGTCGATCGACTGACGATCTCGGATCCACCGCGAGAGTGCGTACCCGACGAGTGCGTACCCGGTCAGTGTGAACAGATCCGGCAGCAGCGGGAACGAATGACTCAGTGCGGTGGGATCGCTGCGCAGCGAGACCCCGAACATGAACAGCACCGAGGCGCCGAACAGTGCCCACCAACAGCGCGAGTCGTCGGGACGGTATCGACGGATCGCGGCGCTGATGGCCAGTACCGAACCGACGGCGACGGTCGCGAGGACACCGGCCCGCACTCCGGCGTCGCCGAGAACGAAGACGGTGCTCGCGACGACGACCACTGCCACCAGTCCGGCGATCCGTTTGGTGTGCATGGCGAAGGGCGCAGCGACCTTCGTGTTCATCGAAGGACCTACTTCCTTCTCGCGCGTGGCGTTCGCATGGCTGTTCGCGGCACCTTCATCGGTGAATATACGTCTTTGCGCAGCGTGTTCGGGTACAAAGTCGGACCTGGCGGGCGAAGAACTTCAACAGATGTTGTGCTTTCACCGGCCCTCGGTGAGGTTGCCGATCACCTGATCGGACATTTCGTCGACCGAGCGCGTCGCTCCGGGGCGTCCTGGACTGCCATCGGTGCGTTCATGGGGGTCGGCAAGCAGGCGGTGCAGAAGCGCTTCGTCGCCAAGGGGGGGCGACGATCCCGCCGATATCGATGCCGATCAGGGTTTCTCGCGCTTCACCCCGAGGGCTCGCAACGTGGTCGTCGGCGCGCAGAACGAGGCGCGGGCCGCAGCGAACGACCGAATCACGACCGGGCACCTGATTCTCGGCCTGCTCGGTGAACCCGAGGCAGTGGCCGTGAAACTGCTGGGCGCTCAGGGCCTCACGCCCGAACGGATCCGCACGGCCGTGGCTGCCACGCTACCGGAACCGGCGGATCCGCTGCCCGCCCTCATCCCGTTCGACGCGGGATCGAAGAAGGCTCTGGAGCTGACCTTCCGCGAGGCGCTTCGGTTGGGGCACAACTACATCGGTACCGAGCACATTCTGCTGGCACTGCTGGAGAACGAGGACGCCACCCTCGCCGAGCTCGGAGTTCGCAAGCCGGCGATCGAGGAGGGCCTGGCGGCGGCCCTCGGTAGCTAGGAAGCGATGGCCTTCGCTCGTTCGACGGCCATGCGGACCTCTTCCTCGATCAGGTCACCGTTGATCGCGGCACCTGCCTTGACTCCGGCCGCGGACGCCGCCACCACGGTGTCCATCGGCGCGGCCACGTTGCCTGCAACCCACACCCCGGGCACCGATGTGGCACCGACAGGATCGGCCTCGACGTACGTGCCGAGGACGTGGTCGTTCATGACCATCTCGGTCGTGCCGATCCCGAGCGACACCAGGATGTCTGCGCGGGAGGTGAAGTTGGGGCCCACGACCAGCGCGTCCAGCCGGATCTGCGTGCCGCTCGCGAGGGTCACTCCGACGATGGCGTCGTTGTCGACATCGACCCGAGCGATCTCCTCGTCGACCACCTCGATGCCACGGGCGGCAAGTCGCTCGAGATCTGCCTGCGCCAATTCCGTTGCCGTGTGCGCGAACACGGTGACGTGCTCGGTGAGCTGACGCCACATCTGGGCCTGGTGCCCGACCATGGCGCTGCCGATGATGCCGATCCTGCGATCGCGTACCTCCCAGCCATGGCAGTACGGGCAGTGCAACACGTCGCGCCCCCAGCGACCGGCCAGGCCGGGTATGTCGGGCAGGACATCGGTGAGACCGGTGGTGACCAGGAGGCGGCCGCCGCGGACGACGGAACCGTCGGCGAGACTCACCTCGAACCCGGTGTCGGTGCGATTCGCGGACGTCGCGATGCCCTCGACGATGCGCGCGCCGTAGTGCCGCGCCTCGTCTCGGCCGAGTCGAACCAGCTCGAGAGGCGACTCCCCGTCGCGGGTGAGGTAGTTGTGGGAATGCGCTGCCGGAGCGTTGCGGGGATCGCCCGCGTCGACGATGGCAACGGAGCGTCGGGAACGGCCGAGAGTCACGGCGGCGCTGAGTCCGGCGACTCCGCCGCCGATGATGATCGCGTCGACCGGAGTGTGTCGATCGGTGTCTGTAGTCATGTGGACAGTGTCCGACAGAGGCTGTCGGTTGGCAAGAAATATTGCCGTAGCAGCAAATGGTGAAAGCGAAAAATACCGCTCGGCGTGAAAGATCGCCCGAAATCGGTACATCGCCGAATTGTGATCGTGCCGACTGGCGTCGAGGCTGTGAGAGGTCGATGTAAGCGCGGATGCACCGCTTGAACAGGGGGTTCGCTCGAGGTCTACTGGTCGGCAAGAATCGAGCCGGGGGGGCGTATGGGGCACTTCGAGATCGGGGAGACCGTGATCACGGTCCGCAATCTGGGCCACGTGCGGTGGCGCAGCGGAATCCCGAAGGGAACGGTGGGAATCGTCGTCGGCGTCGATTGGCTCGGCGATGCTCGCGTGAACTTCGCCGTCGACGAGTCGATGCGCACCCGAGGCGAGACGGTGGAACACATCGTTGCCGACGGCGACGTTCGCACGCTGCGGGCCGCTCCCCGCCGTCTGATCGGCTAGTTGCCGGCGGTTCGCTCGTCGTCGGTCGCGGGACCGGTTTCGACGGCTCCGCCTTCGCTCGACCAATCGTTGTCCTCGGCCGCTGCGGCCGGATCGGACGTCACATCCGGTTTTGCCTCGGGGGCAGTGTCGGCGTTCTTCTGGTCGTCGTTCTGGGTAGTCATGATGCGGGGGTACCCGCGCGGCACCGAAACAATCGTCGGCCCCGCGCGGGCGAGCGTTCCGGTGGTCTCTACAGCCCGAAGGGCAGCGTTCCCGGTGCCAGCTCGAAGCCGCTGCTACCAGCGGAAATGGAGCCGAAGCCGCTGAGGATCTGGTTGATGAACGCGGTGATCATGTAATTCCTCTGTTCGATGCGATGGACTGTATGTCCCGGACAACCCGGTCGAGATTACCGGCAGCTGTAGCGTCGAAGCTGTGAGGAGCCAGGGAACTATCGTCGGTCTTGCTGTGTCGGCCTGCGTACTGGCGGGCTGCTCCTCGAATTCACCGGTATCGCAAGCGCCCGCTGGATCGTCGGAAGCATCCGCTGGGTCGTTCGATGCGGCGGTGCCGGTGAACTACGTCGCGTTGGGTGATTCGGCCGCGTCCGGCCCACGGATCCCCGACCAGGTCGGCGCACCGGGTTGTCAGCAGTCCGACGCCAACTATCCGCACGTGCTCGCCGAGGAATTGGCCGTGGGCTCCTTCGACGACGTCACCTGCTCGGGTGCCGTCACCGAGAACATCGTCTCCACTCCGCAGGGCACGTCCAGCGGTGAGGTACCGGTGCAACTCGATGCACTGAGCCCGGACACCGATCTGGTGACGGTCACGATCGGCGGCAACGACATCGGGCTGGTCTCGACGGCCGTGCAGTGCCTGACGTTCGCGGACACCTCGGCCACCAACGTCTGCAGGGACCGCCTCACCGCAGGCGGCGTCGACACCGTGGCCGCGGCGATCGCCGACAGCGCACCGAGCTGGGGTGCGATGCTCGACGCGGTGGCCGAGCGTGCGCCCGATGCGCGGATTCTCGTGGTCGGCTACGGCACCTACCTGCCGGACGGCGGCTGCTTCCCCACCCAACCGATGCTCCCCGAGGACGCCGATTACATCCAGGGCAGCATCACCGCGATGAACGAGGCCCTGCGGACCCAGGCCGAAGAGCACGGTGCCGAGTTCGTCGACACCGAGGCGCTGAGTGTCGGCCACGATGTGTGCGTGGCCCCCGATCAGCGGTACTTCGAGGGGGTCGTCCCGCAGAATCCCGCGGCCCCGTTGCACCCGACGGCAGCCGGGATGGCAGCGATCGCCGACAGGGTGGCCACCCTCGTGCGTGCCGGATAGAGACCACGACACCGTAACTGGCTCTTCTCGGTCGGTACGTCGGCGTGAAGAGTTGTCCGCATGGTCTCGATTTCTGCTGTTCTCGGAGTGTTCGCCGTGGCTCTCGCGTTGGTTCTGACCCCGGGGCCCAACATGATCTACCTCGTCTCGCGGAGCATCTCGCAAGGGAAGCGGGCGGGACTGGTGTCGTTGGCCGGCGTCGCGCTCGGTTTCCTGGTCTATCTCACCGCCACCAATCTCGGCTTGGCAGCGGTCTTCTCGGCCGTGCCTACGTTGTACACCGCGGTCAAGCTCGCCGGTGCCGCCTACCTCGCCTGGTTGGCTGTGCAGGCGCTGCGCGGTTCGGTGTCGGCCTTCGAACCGACCGAGCTGCAACAGGATTCGACCCGTCGGCTGTTCACGATGGGGTTGGTGACCAACCTGCTGAACCCGAAGATCGCGATCATGTACATCTCGGTCATCCCGCAGTTCGTCGATCCCGCGGCCGGACACCTTCTGCTGCAGGGATTCACGCTCGGTGGCGTACAGATCGCCGTGGCAGTCGCGGTCAATCTGGCGATCGTGGTGCTGGCCGGATCGATCGCTCAGTTCCTGGCCGTTCGCCCCACGTGGCTGAGGGTCCAGCGCTACGTCATGGGCACGGTACTCGGACTGCTCGCCGTGCGCGTGGCGACCGACGGAGGCAGACCGGTCCCGGCTTGAGCCCTGTATGCGCGCCAGCCGCCGAATTCGGTGATGTCGGTGCCGTTCTCGGCTGCGTCGTGCGCGCAGCAGAATCCGGTGACCCAGCGACCGTCGGACAACTCGACCGGACCCAGACCCATCGGCGCGGGCAATCCCGCGAGGAACGTTCCGAGGGCGGCGGCGGACATGCGATACAACTCTCCCGAGATGGGAGCGCCGTGGCCCGCACGCCGTACGAGACCGGGCTTGGGCGGGGTGGTGTGCAGATCCACGAGTCGGTAGTCCGCCGTGGTCGTCACCTCGCCGATGAAGCGTGCACCGCGATCGGTCAG
Source organism: Rhodococcus sp. 06-470-2 (assembly GCF_002258235.1). Lineage (NCBI taxonomy): Bacteria > Bacillati > Actinomycetota > Actinomycetes > Mycobacteriales > Nocardiaceae > Rhodococcus > Rhodococcus sp. 06-470-2. The sequence goes on from NZ_NOYB01000016.1 coordinate 291,045, forward strand.
CTGGTGGTGCACGGGAAAGCCGCGCAGGTGCGCTCCGACGGCCAACACCTCGATACCGTCGTCGATCAGCGAGGGTGACGCGACGCCGCTCAGCTGTGCAGCGAGGTCGATCGCGATCTGATCCTCGAATGCCGGCACCACGACCATGACGCCGAACGGGTTGCCGTCGTGCGTCGAGGCTCCGGGAACGGCCACCGCGGCCATGTCGAGCAGATTGCAGAAGTTGGTGAACGTACCGAGGCGTCGGTTGATGCCGACCGGATCCGATTGCACCGCAGCGATGCTCGGATGCTCGGTGGTGGTGGGCAACAGCAGGCCGTCGAACCCGTTCAGGAGTGCGCGGGCCGCGGTCTCGGCTCCGGCGAGAGCGGCGAGATCGTCGACGTACCGGTGTGCGGACGGCGTTGCCGCCGAGCGAACGATCGCGGACACCGTGGGATCGGCGCCGGCAGGCGCGGTGTCGAGGAACTCTCCGACGGCCGAATACCGCTGGGCCACAATCGCTCCGTCGTACAGCAGTGTTGCCGCGTCCAGCAGCGTCGAGATGTCGACCTCGGCGTGGGCAATACCTTTCTCGGCCAGGCCGGCCACCGTCTCCTCGAATGCCCGACGGTACGCCGGACTCAGCGATGTCAGATCCTCACCTCGTGGGACGGCGACGCGGGGCTGCGGGGACGCGGCGAGCCGCACGTCGGAAGGCCAGGCCCGGCTGCGTGGATCGGTGGCGGTGGGCCCGGTCATGACTTTCATCGCCGCAGTGGCACTGTCCAGATCGCGCGCGAGAACTGTGACGCAGTCGTAGTCGGCGCAGGCGGGCACGACGCCGGTGTTCGGCACGATACCCAGTGAGCTCTTGATGCCCACCAGGCCGTGGAAGGCTGCGGGCACTCGACCCGATCCGGCTGTGTCGGTGCCGATTCCGATGTCCGCGATGCCCAGTGCCACCGCGACGGCGGAACCGGAGCTCGAGCCTCCCGAGATCAGTGTCGGATCCCAGGCGCAGCGGACCGCGCCGTAGGGGCTGCGGGTGCCGACCAGTCCGGTGGCGAACTGGTCCAGGTTGGTCTTGCCGAGCACCAGTGCGCCCTGGCTCGTCAGTCGCTCGACGGCGACGGCGGAAATGCCGGGTGTGTAGGCGAATTCGGGGCATGCTGCGGTGGTGGGCAGGCCGGCGACGTCGATGTTGTCCTTGACTGCGACGAGTACTCCGGCGAGCGGTAGATCCGCACCGGCCGCGACCGCCTCGTCGAGGGCGACGGCCTCGGCCAGCACGTCGTCCTCGTCACGCAGGGTGATCCACACCTCCGGCCGATCGAACTCGGCAATTCGCTTGTATGCCTGCAGAACTCGTTCTCGTACCTCAGGCTGCATCGGTCCTGCCCTTCGTCGTATCGAATTCGCCTGCTGCCGACCATGCGTCGCGTTCGGCACCGAAGGCGACGGCCTGCGTCGCGCGGAAATCGGCGATGGAGTCCGCGTTGGTGTCCAGGAAGTTCTCGTGCTCGGCGAGGGAGAACTCACCGTCGGTGATCTGCACTCCGCCGCCGCGGCCGGCTGCCAGATCTGCGCGCAGGTCCATCAGTTCCTCGGGTTCGACCGGGTACCAGGAGATTCGGTCGAAGAACCGGAGCAGCCACGGGGTGCCTTCCTCGAACGGTCCGCCGCTGTAGGCGGCACTGTGGTTCCACACCTGCGTGGTTCGTCCGACGAACTGGTAGCCGCCGGGACCTTCCATGCCGTAGATGCACAGGTACGCTCCGCCGATACCGACGGCGTTCTCCGGCGTCCACGTGCGCGCCGGGTTGTACTTGGTCGTCACCAGTCGGTGCCGCGGATCCAACGGTGTCGCCACCGGTGCGCCCAGGTACACGTCACCGAGACCGAGGACCATGTAGTCGGCGGCGAAGACGGTGTCGAACACCTCTGCCACCGAATCGAGTCCGTTCATCCGCCGGATGAACTCGATGTTCCAGGGGCACCACGGGGCGTCGGCGCGCACACCGTGCATGTAGCGCTGGATGGCCTCGCGGGTCGAGGGGTCGTCCCACGAGAGCGGCAGCCGAACCTGGCGGCTGGGGACCACGAGCTCCGAGGCCGCGGGTAGTTCGTCCTCGACCTCGGACAGCAGACCCATCAACGAATCGATGGACAGTACATCGGGATTCACCTTCACCTGCAACGAGCGGATCCCGGGAGTCAGGTCCACCAGGCCACGGGGCGCGAGGGCCTCGACGCGCTGATGGAGGGCGTGCACCCGGGCGCGCAGGGCCAGATCGAGTTTCATGTCGCCGTACTCCACGAGCACGTTGTCGTCGCCCGAGCGACGGTAGGTGACGCACGTATCGGCGTCGCGTCGAGCGATCACTCCGTCGTCGCCGTCGCCGCCTGCGGAGAACACCGCGGGCAGAGACGCGCGGCGAGCGAGACCGAGTGAACCCAGCGGCGCCGTGGACGCGGCCTTCACGGGCACGAATCGGATGGTGTCGCCCGGCCTCAGTTGACCGAGCTTCCAGCGTTCGGCGGCCACGACGGTGACGGGGCAGACGAAGCCGCCCAGGCTCGGACCGTCGGGTCCGAGCAGGATCGGGGTATCGCCGGTGAAGTCCAACGCCCCGACGCTGTAGGCGTTGTCGTGGATGTTCGACGGGTGCAGTCCGGCCTCGCCGCCGTCGGGCCGAGCCCACTGCGGCCTCGGTCCGATCAGTCGGACTCCGGTGCGATCGGAGTTGAAGTGCACCTCGTAGCGGGTGGCGTAGAGGGTGTCGATGTCCTCGCGGGTGAAGAACTCCGGTGCGCCGTGTGGGCCCTCGGTGACGGCGATGTCCCAGCTCGACGGCAGCACCGGCAGGTGTTCCATGGGAATCGGACCGAGGACGGCGGAGTTGTCGGAGCGGCCGGCCAGTGCGATGACGTCGCCCTCGCCGAGCACGCCGCCGCGATGTCCGCCGAACTTGCCGAGTGTGAACGTCGCTGCACTGCCGAGGTAGTCGTCGACATCGAAGCCGCCCTGGACGAGCACGTAGACCCGCAGACCCGCACCGGTGGTGGTGCCGACATCGAGGGTGGCACCGGCGGGTACCAGGACCGGCTTCCACTGCGGGGCCGCGCGGCCGTCGATGCGCACCGGTACCGCGGCACCGGTGACGCAGACGTAGGTGTCGGCATCGAACGTCAATGCCGGCCCGGCCATGGTGGATTCGAGTCCCGGAGTGCCCTCGGGGTTGCCCAGGGCGACGTTGCCGAGCCGGAACGACAGGTCGTCCATCGGTCCCGATGGCGGTACGCCCACCTTCCAGTACCCGATGCGGCCCGGCCAGTCCTGCACCGTGGTGAGCATTCCCGGCCGGTGGACTGTCATCTTGGTCGCGTTCATGCCCCCGCCGACTCTCGCGTCACGATCATCCGGACCGCAGTGGGGTCGAATCCGTTGCAGGGGTTGTTGATCTGTGGGCAATTGGAGACGAGCACGAGGGTGTCGATCTCGGCACGCAGTGAGAGTTTCTTCCCGGGAGCCGAGAGACCGTCGACGATGCCGAGGGTCCCGTCGGCGTCGACGGGCACGTTCATGAAGAAATTGATGTTGGGTGCCAGATCTCGCTTGCCGAGGCCCCACTTGGATCCCTCGATCAGGAAGTTCTCGACGCAGGCGTGCTGGTGCTGAGTGTGGTGGCCGTAGCGCAGGGTGTTCGACTCCTTGGAGCAGGCACCGCCGACGGTGTCGTGGTTGCCGACCTCGTCGTCCACGATCGTCATCAGCGGCGTCGAGTCATCGCTGCGCAGAACGGAACCGGTGGTGAGGAACAGGTTCTGTTGCGCGGAGACCGTCGCGGCGGCGGAGTATCGGATGGAACGATCGTGCGCGCCATACAGCAGAGTGTCGACGGCTTGATTGCCGTACAGGTCGACGATCGTCAGGATGTCACCGGCTTCGACCACGGCGGACCACGGACCGAAAGCGGGGGCGATCTCGTCTTTCACGATCACTGCACTGGTGGTCACTGTGCTGCCTTCCATGCGTCCTCGGTGTTCTGCACTGCGCGTTGATATTCGGGTTCGGTGTTGTCGAGCGTGAGCAGCTCCTCCGGTGCCCGCCAGGCCAACACGTCGAGGGCGGTGGTGGGGAATTCGGACCTCGGGTCGAGTGGGTGAGCGGTGTTGGCGAGCAACACGATCACCGGCAGGTGGATCAGCAGATCCACCGACTTGCCCGCTCCTTCGGATCCGGTGCTGACCAGAGCGCCGTCGGCGGCGACGGTGACGCCGTGGAAGAACGACAGGGACGGCGCGACGTCCCGGGGTTCGAGTCCGTGCTTGGCCGCGGCGAGGGTGAACAGTTCTCGACCGGCCGGAGCCGACGAATGTGGTCCGCTGTCTCCGTATTTGGCGACGTTGGTAGCGGTCGAGGTGGTGCCGCACAGTGCGTCGTGGCGGCCGGAGGTGTCGCCGACGACGGTGGCCAGAACGCGGCCCTGGTCCGAGAGCAGGGGATGACCCGAGCTCAGATACGCCTGCCACGGCACCTTGACGGTGTCGGCGGTGTTGAGCCGTTCCCAAGGTGCGTCGGCGCGGTACAGCAGCAGATTGGCGCAGGCGTCACCGTTCACGTCGACGAGGCGCAGCCGGGTTCCGCGAGCGAGGACCTTGGTGGTGTAGCTGCCGCCGGGGACCGACTCGGCCCAGGTGAGTTCCGAGATGCCCTCCGGCGCAGTGGGTGCAGGCGCGACGGTGGCCTGGGAGCGTGCGTGTTCCTTGGCCGAGTGGGTGGTTGCGGTTGCCGTGCTCATGGTGATTCAGGCTCCGATCGTGACGGGCTTGGGGTGGGCCTTGCCGCGGGGCAGGCAGGCGATGCCCACGACGATCACGGCAAGGACGGTCAGTGGTGCGGCCCATCGCAGGATGGGGAATTCGCCGGTGGGGTCGAAGATCTCGGCGCGGGGCCACGACAGGTTGATCACCATCAGTCCGCCGTAGAGGACCGCTGCGATGTTGACGGGCAGGCCGAGGCGGCCGAGCGTGAAGAGCTTCTCGCCGTCGCTGTCCTTCTGCACTCCGCCGTGCGGCCATCCCTTGAGCCGCTGGATCAGCAACGGGACGGTCACCATCATGTAGGCGAGGTAGATCAACACGATGCAGACGCTGGACAGCGTGGTGAAGATCGCGGAGTTGCCGACGTTGACGGCCAGGATCGCCACGCAGGCCACGCCGATCAGAACCGACGGTGCGATGGGAGTTCCGGTGCGCGAGTTGACCTTCGCCAGCGCTGCCGATGCGGGCAGTCGTCCGTCCCGGGCCATGGAGAACATCAGCCGCGATGCCGCGGTCTGGATGGCGAGGGTGCAGATGAACACGGCGATGGCGACGTCGATCAGCAGGACCTTGCCCCACGGTGAGGTGAGGATCGAGTCGATGACGTACGGAAGCCCCTGTGTCGCAAGCTGACCGTCGGTCAGGCTCGGTGCGGCCATCAGGGCGCCGACGATCATCAGGCCACCGCCCAGTGCCGAGGCGGACAGTGCAAGGCGGATGGTGCGGGGCGCGACGCGTCGGGGATTGCGGGTCTCCTCGGCCAGTTCGCCTGCCGAGCCGAAGCCGACCATGACATAGGCGGCCATCAGGCCCGAGACGATCCAAGCCCCGATGTAGCCGGGATCGGCCCCGGCACTTCCGGTATCGAACACCACCTGTGGTCCACGTTCGGCGTGGGTGAAGAACACCAGGACCAGGGCGATGACTCCGACGATCTCACAGGTGACGCCGATGCTGTTGATCCGCGACATCCAGTTCACGCCGATGCAGTTGATGGTGGTGGTGAGCACCAGCAGAATCGAGCCGAGCACAACGGCATTGGCGGCACCGCTCGGTGAGGTGAGTGCGGTGTCCTCGCCGATCAGCTGGAATCCGCCCCAGATGCTGGGAAGTACCACCTGCAGGGCGATGGCGGCGGCCGAGGCGGTGACGATCTGCGCGATGATCATGAACCAACCCGCGAACCACCCGACCAGCTCACCACCCATGCGCCGCGACCAGTGGTAGATCGCGCCCGAGATGGGATAGCGGGCAGCGAGTTCGGCGAAGTTCAGGGCCACCATGAACTGGCCGAGGAACACCAGCGGCCAGGTGAGGAAGAAGGCGGGGCCGCCGAAGCTGAAGCCGAGGCCGAAGAGCTGGAAGATGGTGGTCAGAATCGAGACGAACGAGAAGCCGGCCGCGAAGGACGCGTACTTGCCTAGGCTGCGATGGAGCTGCTGGTCGTAGCCCAGGGCGGCCAGGTCCGAATGATCCGAGGTGGCGGGTGATTCGGACCCCTGACCCGACGCGGGCAGTGTGGTCGAGCTCATGTGATCTCCTACGGGCGAGGTGGGTGGATGAGTGACCCCGCTGCATCGCCGAGGCGGGTTTTCTGTCAGTTGATAGTTTTCGGCACGGTCGTTCCCGGATCGTGTCCGTCGTGCAACAAGCTCGTTTCGTCTATGTCGATCAGATGACAGAAATCTCACCGTCATATCGACCTGACAAGATGCAGTCATGACCGGAGCAGGCAGGCCAAGGCTGAGTACGAAGAAGCGGCCCGGCGACACCGCTCGCGAGGAGATACTCGACGCCGCGGCCGAACTGTTCACCACTCGCGGCTTCACCAACACCTCGACTCGCGTCATCGCCGAGGCCGTCGGATTACGTCAGGCCTCGCTCTACCACCACTTCGCGACCAAGGACGACATCCTCGACGCACTGCTCAGCGGAACGGTCGACGCACCGCTGGCCGTCGCGCAGCGCATCCGAGACTCACAGGCCGAGCCCGCGACCCAGATGTACGCACTCGCCTACTTCGACTCCGGCCAACTCGGTGCGTCCACCTGGAATCTCGGCGCGCTCTATCTGCTGCCCGAGCTGCGCAGCGAACGCTTCGAGACTTTCCGCGACCATCGATACTTGCTCATGGGCCTGTATGCGGCCATCGCGTCGGACACGCTGGACCAACTGGGCTCTCAACGCCGTCCGGGGACGGAGGACCTGCCGTTTCGACTGGTGGAGACCGTGGTGAACGCGCGGGCCGATCGTGAGAACGGCCGGAGCGACCCGACAGCCGATGCCGCCGGTATCGCCGCAGCCGCACTGCGTGTGCTCGGCTGGACCGGCGATGTCACGGCGCTGCACGAGAGCGCAGAGGCCCTGCTCGAGTCGGTCGTCGGAATAGTCGAGGATGGACTCGCCTTGCACAGGTCATGACTTCCATAGCAATTGTCGGAGCAGGTGCAGGTCTCGGAGCAGCGGTGGCGCGCAAGTTCGGCGCGCAGGGTTTCTCGGTCGGCCTCATCTCCCGAAACCAGGCCCGTGTCGACGCTCTGGCCGATCAGCTCGCCGCCGACGGTATCTCCGCGAAGGGCTTCGTCGCCGACGTGCGTGACCCGGCCTCGATCGCCGCAGCGCTCGAGCAGGTCACCGAAACGCTCGGGCCCATCGAGGTGCTGCAGTACAGCCCCCTTCCGCAGAAGGACTTCATGCGGCCGGTGCTCGAGACCACCCCGGCCGACATGGTCGGCCCGGTCGAGTTCTCGATCTACGGACCGATCGCCGCCGTCCACCAGGTGCTCCCGGGCATGCGGTTTCTCGGCGAGAACAAGGGCACGATCCTGTTCGTCAACGGCGGCTCCGCAGTCAAGCCGGGTCGCACCGTCACCGGCACGTCCATCGCGTTCGCCGGCCAGGCAGCCTACGCGCAGCTGCTCAACGAGGAGCTGGCCGAAGAGGGAATCCAGGTGTCGCAGTTGATCATCGGTGGTGCCATCGACGGCAGCGACCCGAGGAAGAGCCCCGAGGCTCTCGCCGAGCAGCTGTGGAGCCTGCACACCGGGCGCGACAAGTTCCGGGTTCAGATCGCTACGGATTAGGGTTGCGTCCATGACGTCGCTGCCTCACTGGGCTCTTGGCCTGGACCTCGCACCCCATCCCGAGGGTGGTTGGTTCCGCGAGACCTGGCGCAGCGAGGTCACCATCCCGCAGGAGTTCCTGCCCGACGGCTATCCCGGTCCGCGCGCGGCAGGCACGGCGATCCTGTTCCTGCTTATGCCCGGCCAGCAGTCGGCGTGGCACACCGTCCGCGGGACCGAGATGTGGCTGTATCACCGCGGTAGTCCGGTGCAGCTCGACCTCGGCGGCGCAGGGGACGAGCCGGGAACCGTGACTTCGCTGCTGGTCGCACCGGACGCGCCGCAGCAGATCGTGCCGCCCTCGGTGTGGCAGCGGGCGCGTCCGGTGGGCGACGAGCCGAGTCTGGTCAGCTGTACCGTCACGCCGGGATTCGATTTCGAGGACTTTCGGCTCGACGGGCCCGCGAATGGGTAGGAAGCGCGCGTCGGCACCGGCCGGCTCTTTGCAACCCGGAGTGTTCGAGATCGATTCGGGCACCTGTGAACTGGTCCGCGACGCCTTCTCCGACGACGGCTGGGTCGTCAATGTCAACGACGTCCCGAGTTCGCACATCGACATGAACGACCCCACCGTTCTCGAATTCGAGTACATGCGCTGGATCTCCGGACTGGTTCGCGCGCAGTGGGATTCGACCTTCCCGCTACGAGCGCTGCACCTCGGGGGTGGGGCGTGCACACTGGCGCGTTCCTTCACCGCCGAATTCCCCGGTGCGCGTCAGGTGGTCGTGGAACTCGACGGCAAGCTCTCGGAGCTGGTACGCGAATGGTTCGACCTCCCGCGAGCACCGCTGCTCCGCATCCGCGTCGGTGAGGCGCGGGCGGTCACCGAGACCTTGAGCGAGAACAGTCGCGACCTGATCGTGCGAGATGTGTTCGCCGGGGCGGTCACTCCGGCCCCGCTGCTGACTGCCGAGTTCACCGCCCATGTTCGACGCGTCCTCGCGCCCGGCGGCATGTACGTCGTCAATTGCGGTGATCGACGCGATCTTTCGCTCGCGAAGCAGGAGGCGTCGACTCTTCGCAGTGTCTTTCCGCATCTGGCGATCGTCGCCGATCCGGCGATGCTCAAGGGCAGGCGCTACGGCAACATCATCATCGCGGGCAGCGATGTGCAGATCGGGGATTCCCCCTCGTTGGCTCGCGAACTGCTCGGCGGCGCGGTTCCGGCTCATGTGTGGCTGACCGAGCAGGTCGAGTCCTTCGCTCGCGATGCGAGAATTCTGAAAGATTAGGGTGCGGGGTTGTTGCCCGCGAGATCTTTCGCCAGTCGCTCGGCGGCCGAGATCAGCAGGGGTACGAACTGTTCGGCCGATTCGAGCGTGACTCGCGCGGTGGGTCCGGCGATGGACATCGCCGTCAGCGTGGGTGCACCGATCACCGGTACGGCGAAGCAGCGCACGCCCACTTCCTGCTCGCCGTCGTCGATCGCGTAGCCGCGTTGGCGGATCACCGCAAGATCTTCGAGTAACGCGTCCAGCGTGGTGATGGTGTTGACGGTACGGGGTGCCATACCGAGGCGGCCGACGATCGCGCGGACGGCGTCGTCGTCCAACTGCGCGAGGAGAGCTTTGCCGACGCCGGTGGAGTGCGGCAGCACCCGCTGTCCCACCTCGTTGAACATTCTCATGGCGTGTTCGGACGGCACCTGCGCGACGTAGACCGCCATGTCGTCTTCGAGGAATGCCATGTTCGACGTCTCGTGCGTGATCCGGACCAGCTCGGCCAGGTACGGCTTGGCCCATCCGCCGATCAGTTTGGAGGCGCTGTCACCGAGCCGAATGAGCTTGGTGCCCAATGCGTATCGACGGGACGGCAGCCGCCTGACGTAGCCGAGCGAGACGAGGGTCCCGATCAGTCGATGCACGGTCGGCATCGGCAGATCGGTTCCCTCGGCGAGTTCGCTGATCCCGATGGATCCGCCCGAGGCGGCCATGATGTCGAGCAGCTCGAATGCGCGCTCCACGGACTGCACCCCGCCACCTGCCGCCACAGTCCCACCTCGCATGCTCGTAGCTTCCACCGATCTCGGTAGAACACTACTGGTGATGCCGCGTCGCCACCGGTGGAGCCGCGGTCACCACCGAGGGTGAGGCCTTCTGGCCGATCGTGACGACGTTGAAGGCGATGTTCAGCAGGACCGCGACGATGCTCGCGGCACTGATGCCCGAGTCGAGTACCACGTGGACCCAGTCGGGGAAGGCTGCATAGAAGCCCGGTACCGCGATGGGGATGACGCCGAAGCCGATGGCGACGGCCACGATGACGAGGTTGAGATTGCCGTCGAACTCCACCTTGGACAGAGTCCTGATGCCGCTGGCGGCCACCGAGCCGAACAGCACGATGCCCGCGCCGCCGAGTACCGGCAACGGAACCGATGCGACGACCAGACCGAGGATGGGAAAGAGTCCGAGGAACAGCAGCACCGAGCCGCCGGCGGCGACGACGTAGCGACTCTTGATTCCGGTGACCGCCACCAGACCGACATTCTGGGCGAACGCACTGGCGGGGAACGTGCCGAAGACGGGAGCGATGGTGGTGGCCACCATGTCCGCACGCAACCCGTCGCCGACGCGTCGGGCATCGACGTCGGTGCCGACGATCTCGCCGACGGCCAGGATGTCCGCGGTGGTCTCGGTCATGATGACGAGGATGACGACCACCATCGACAGGATCGCCGCCACCTGGAAGGTCGGAGCTCCGAACGCGAACGGCTCGGGGAAGCTGAAGATGGCACCGTCACCGACACCGGAGAAGTCGGCCTTGCCGACCAGGACCGCGAACACCGTGCCGACGATGATGCCGATGAGGATCGACAGCCGCGACAGTGTGCCCTGCACCAGTCGGCTGACGAGCAGAACCACCACGAGGCTGAAGGCCGCGAGACCGATGTTGGACATCGAGCCCCAGTCGGTGGCCTGCTGATCACCGCCCATCGCCCACCGAACCGCAACGGGCAGTAGCGAGATACCGATGACGGTGATGATCGTGCCGGTCACCACCGGTGGGAAGAAGCGAACGATCTTGCTGAAGAACGGGGTGATGAGGATGCCGATGGCACCGGCGGCGATGATGGCTCCGAACACCGAGTTCAATCCGCCCGGCCCACTTGCGATGGCCACCATCGTCGACACCGAGGCGAACGAAATGCCCTGCACCAGAGGGAGTTTTGCGCCGAAGTACGGCACTCCCAAGGTCTGCAGCAGGGTGGCCGCTCCGCTGACGAACAACGCGGCCGAGACCAACAGCGCGATCTCGGTGCCGGTCAACCCCGCTGCGCCGCCGACGATCAGAGGTGGTGCTATGACGCCGCCGTACATCGTCAGGATGTGCTGCAATCCGTAGAGATACGACCTACCGATCGACAATCGCTCGTCCTCGGGACGGGCGGGGTCGTGTGGTGCATGGGTCTTGGCCGCAGTGCGTTTCGTCAGCTTCATGTCGGCTCGCTCCTAGCAGAATCCGGGCACGGTATCCCAGGCGCGGCCTGCGTCCGGGGCATCGTCGCGCTGCACCGTGGCCTCGATCAGACCGTAGGGGCGATCCGCGACGTAGAAGACCTCACCGGGGTTGTCGAGTCCGAACGGCTCGAGGTCGACGAGGAAGTGATGGATGTTGGGCATCGAGAACTTGATCTCCCCGATCTCCGGGTGTGCCTCGAGAACCTGCTTGCCCATCTGGAACAGGCTCTGCTGCAACGCAAGAGAGTGAGTGGAAGCGAAGGCGTCGAGCATGATCGAGCGGACGTCGTCGAAGGTCTTGTCGAAATCGAGCTCGGTGGTGAGATACCGCCAGCGGGCGCTGACCGAGGTGGCCAGAATGCGGTCGGTGGTTTCCTTCAGCGTCGTGTAGCGGTCCTTCGGGTACCCCCAGAACTCCGACGCCGTCGAGTTGAGGACCACGAGATCGCTGATTCCGGAGACGATGGAGATGTTGTCGCCATCGACCGTCACGATCGTGTTCCGCTTCTCGTCGCCGGCCTTGACGAACGAGTGGTCGTATCCGTCTTCACCGTCGGCAATTCGCGACCAGGAGTACTGCTCGATCTCCCAGCGGCCGCCGGTGATCCAGTCGAAACTGCCGGTGAAGTGCGCCCCGAGACGAAGTGCGAAGTTCTCGATCGCGCCGATGCCGTCGCGGGCGAAGGCATACACGGTGTTCTTCTGGGTGTCGGTCGCGACGACGTGGGCGTTGTCGCCCTCGGTGTGGACGGCCTCGAGATCTCCGCGCAGCTGCGAGGTGACGCTGACGTCGGTGATGCGGTGGCGGGGCGTCTCGCGGTCGATGCGGACGAGTCTGCATTCGGCTTTGCCGTACTGGTTTGCTCCGAGCACGATGGTCATGGGTTCTAGCTCCCTCGATAGGTGGTGAAAGCGAACGGGCTCAACAGAAGTGGGATGTGGTAGTGCTGGTCGGATGCGGTGATCTCGAAAGTGACGAGAACCTCGGGGTGGAAGCACTCGGTGTGCTGGGCGGCGAAGTACGCGCCGGTTGCGAAAGTGAGGCGGTAGACGCCCGGTTCGAGTTCGCTGGGACCGAGCGCGGCGACGCGTCCTTGCTCGTCGGTGACCGCGTCGGCGACGGGGGTGCCGTGGACATCGGACAGTACGATCGAGACACCCCGCGCAGGAACGCCTCTCGCCGCATCGAGCACGTGAGCGGTCACGTGGCTCGTCGACTCAGGCATCGCCGAGGCCTCCTGTCGCGCGAATCTCGGCTATCTCGCGAAGCTCGTGTTCGACGACGGCGGCCTCGGTCTCGGAGTCGTTGCCGAGCCTGCCGTGCAGAGCGTCGAGAACCGCGTGGGCATCCCGGCCTGCGGCCCTGATCAGAAACACCTGTCCGAATCGGTTCTCGTAGGCCACGTTTCCTGCTCGTAGCCGTTGTTCGATGCTCGCGTCGGAGATGTCGACGCCGGATTGCTCGGCGCTCGCGTACTCCGAACTTGCGTCGTGGCCGTCGGGTCTTTCCCCGATCCGCGGATGCACGGCGAGAGCTCGCGCCACCTCCTCGGCCGCCAAAGGTCGGGCAGCGCGACGGATGGCGTGACGCAGGGCCTGGGTGTCGGTGAACGGGCGGGCGCTCAGAACCCCCTCGATCCAGCGGGGTACGTCCAGGCACAGTGACAGCCTGCGTGCCGCATCGGCGTCGGAGGCCGCGTTCAGCTCGACGACTGCAGCGTCGGTTTCTGATTCCGCTATACGAAATGTTGATTCCACCAAACGAGCGTGACACCGATCACATCCACTGTCAAGGGTTGATCTCGGGCTGTCCGCGTCGAGTCTTTCGGTGTTGCCGCACTGCGGCATTCGGCGCTTCGGCCGGGCAGTCCGGGTGAGCGGGTCTTGACAGATCCACGTGGTGCACGCCACACTCGAATCACAAAACGGAATCACTATTCCGTATGACGGACTTTGAGTCCGATCCGATCGAGCCCGAGAGGAACGACTTCATGACGGAGCTTTTCTGCAACGGTGGTGCGATGCGGGGCGGCAGCCTGCACCACAACGTCTCGTCCCACCCGTTCGTCGGGACAGTGCGCACCACACCGAACTACCGCTTCTTCTCGGTACGAGACGAATTCCCGGCGCTGCTGCTCGATCACACCGCAGGTGCGGCCATCGAGGGCGAGCTCTACGACATTCCGCTCGACGACATCCGCACGGCGTTCCTGCCGGACGAACCGCCGGAGCTCGAACTCACCGTGGTCGCGCTCGAGGACGGGCGCTCGGTCCTCGGCGTCGGCCTCCGCCCCGGGGTGCTCGATGCACAACCGGACGAGCTGACCGACATCACCTACACCGGCAGCTGGCGCAGGTACCGCGGCCTGCCGCAACCTCAGAACTGAAAGGCACTGTGCATGAACACCTTCGCTGATTCCAGGCTTCACTACACCGTCAACTGTTCCATTCTCTTCACCGACGTGCCTCTGCTCGATCGACCGCAGCGCGCCCGAGATGCCGGCTTCGACGCCGTCGAATTCTGGTGGCCGTTCGGGGGCCCGGTGCCGTCGGACGCCGATGTCTCTGCGTTCGTGTCCTCGATCCGCGATGCCGGGGTACAGCTGACCGGACTGAACTTCGCCGCCGGCGACATGCCGGCAGGCGACCGCGGGATTCTGTCCGATCCAGCGCAGGTGCAGGCCTTTCGCGACAACATCGACGCCACCGTCGGAATCGGCGAACAACTCGGCACCAAGACGTTCAACGCCCTCTACGGAAACCGCATCGACGGAGTCGACCCGCTCGACCAGGACGAGGTCGCGATCGAGAACCTGGCCGCAGCCGGGAAGGCCGCAGCGAAAATCGGTGCGGTCGTACTGGTCGAACCCGTCAGCGGCGCACCCGCCTACCCGCTGAAGTCCGCTGCCGGAGCCGTCGCCACCATCCGTCGAGTTGCCCGTGAACAGGACGTCCACAATCTGCGCCTGCTTGCCGACCTGTACCACCTCGCCGTCAACGGAGACGACGTGCCCGCAGCGCTCGAGGCCCACCACGACCTGATCGGGCACGTGCAGATCGCCGACTCCCCCGGCCGCGGAGAACCGGGCACCGGATCGCTCGACCTCGGCGGACCGCTCGCCGGCCTCGCCGAACGTGGTTACGACAGCTACGTCGGACTCGAATACAAAGCCACCCGCCAAGACACGTTCGACTGGCTGGAGCTGGCTCTTTCCACCGGCACCACTACCAAGTAGGGATTGATATGAGCACCATCGCATTCATCGGCCTCGGGATCATGGGCAGCCCCATGTCCGTTCATCTCGCCAAGGCGGGCCACCAGGTGGTCGGCTACAACCTGACTCCCGATCGCACCGGGCCCCTGGTCGAAGCGGGCGGCACGGCCGCCGACTCCATCGCCAAGGCCGTCCACGACGCGGATGTCATCGCGATCATGGTTCCCGACTCCCCCGATGTGCAGGACGTCCTGGTCGGTGAGGGTGGTGTGTTCGACAATGCTCGACGCGACGCGCTGATCATCGACTTCTCCAGCATCCGCCCCGATGTCACCGCCACCTTGGCCGCCGACGCGATCTCGCGCGGCTTCCGGATCCTCGATGCCCCGGTCTCCGGAGGCCAGGCCGGTGCCGAGAACGCGACCCTGTCGATCATGGTCGGTGGCAGCGCGGACGACTTCGCCACGGCCAAGCCGATTCTCGACGTCGTCGGCAAGACCGTCGTGCACGTGGGTCCGAGTGGGTCCGGGCAGACCGTCAAGGCGGCCAACCAGCTGATCGTGGCAGGCAACATTCAGGTGCTCGCGGAGGCCATCGCGTTCCTCGAGGCGTACGGCGTGGACCTGGCAGCGTCGGTCGAGGTTCTCGGCGGCGGCCTCGCCGGCTCGGCAGTGTTGAACCAGAAGGCGCAGAAGATGCTGGACCGCTCGTTCGAGCCCGGGTTCCGCATCGACCTGCACCACAAGGATCTCGGCATCGTCACCTCGGCTGCGCGTGAGGCGGGGGTCGTGATCCCGATGGGCGCGGTGCTGGCGCAGCTGATGGCCTCGGCCCGCGCCAATGGTGATGGTGGACTGGATCATTCGGCGCTGTACCGCGGCGTCGCTCGGCTCTCCGGTAAGGGAAACTGATATGCCCAGGATGCGCGCGGCCGATGCCGCAGTGAAGATACTCGAACTCGAAGGTGCCACAACCGCATTCGGTCTCCCCGGTGCGGCCATCAATCCCTTCTACGCGGCGATGCGCGATCACGGTGGGATCCGCCACGTGCTGGCCCGCCACGTCGAGGGTGCCTCGCACATGGCGGAGGGGTTCACCAGAGCGACACCGGGCAACATCGGCATCTGCATCGGAACCTCCGGCCCGGCCGGTACCGACATGATCACCGGGCTGTATTCGGCCATGGCCGACTCGATTCCGATCCTCGCCATCACCGGCCAGGCCCCGGTTGCGCGGCTGCACAAGGAGGACTTCCAGGCCGTCGACATCGCGGCGATCGCCGCACCGGTGACCAAGATGGCGATGACCGTGCTCGAACCGGCGCAGGTTCCCGGTGCGTTCGCGCAGGCGTTCCACCTGATGCGATCCGGCCGTCCGGGACCGGTGTTGATCGACCTGCCCATCGACGTGCAGCTGGCCGAGATCGACTTCGATCCCGACACCTACCAATCGCTGCCCGTGCACAAGCCCGTCGCCTCGCGCGCACAGGCAGAGAAGGCCATCGACATGCTCCTCGCGGCCGAGCGCCCGTTGATCGTGGCCGGCGGCGGCATCATCAACGCCGATGCCTCGGACCTGCTCGTCCAGCTCGCCGAGATACTCGACGTCCCGGTCATCCCGACCCTGATGGGCTGGGGCACGATCCCGGACGATCACCGTCTCGCCGCAGGCATGGTCGGGCTGCAGACCGCGCACCGGTACGGCAACGCGACCCTGCTGGCCTCGGACTTCGTGCTCGGCATCGGAAACCGCTGGGCCAATCGGCATACCGGCGGACTGGACACGTACCGCAAGGGCCGCAAGTTCGTCCACGTCGACATCGAGCCGACCCAGATCGGACGCGTCTTCGCACCGGACTACGGCATCATCTCCGACGCCAAGGCCGCCCTCGAGCAGTTCGTGGCCGTTGCCGAAGAACGTCGGGCGGCAGGCACGGTGCGTGATCTCTCGGGCTGGGTCGAGGACTGTGCGACCCGCAAGCGGACGATGCATCGCCGCACCCACTTCGACAACGTGCCGATCAAGCCGCAGCGCGTGTACGAGGAGATGAACAAGGTCTTCGACCGAGACACCCGCTACGTCAGCACCATCGGGCTCTCGCAGATCGCGGGCGGTCAGTTCCTGCACGTCTACTCCCCACGCAACTGGATCAACTGCGGGCAGGCGGGCCCGCTCGGTTGGACCATTCCCGCGGCACTGGGTGCGGTGGCAGCCGACCCCAAGGCGAATGTCGTTGCACTGTCGGGAGATTACGATTTCCAGTTCATGATCGAAGAACTCGCTGTCGGCGCGCAGTTCAACCTGCCGTACGTGCACGTGGTGGTGAACAACTCGTACCTCGGGCTGATCCGGCAGGCGCAGCGCGCGTTCGACATGGACTTCTGCGTGCAGCTGGGGTTCGACAACATCAATACTCAGGAATCACAGGACACGCAGCCCGGTATCCCCAAGGGCTACGGCGTCGACCATGTTCGGGTGGCAGAAGGATTGGGCTGCAAAGCGCTTCGCGTCACCGATCCCGACCTCATCGGCGAGACGCTGGTGCGGGCCAGGACTCTGGCCAACGAGCACAAGGTTCCCGTCGTCGTGGAGATCATCCTCGAGCGGGTCACCAACATCTCGATGGGCACCGAGATCGACAACGTCGGCGAGTTCGAGGAGCTGGCAACCACCTCGTCCGACGCGCCGACCGCGTTGCTTCTGCTGGACTAGAGATGACGCGCATTCTGCTCGCTCCGGACAAGTTCAAGGGCTCGCTGTCGGCGGCCGAGGTCGCGCGGGCGTTGGCGTCGGGGATGCTCTCGGTCGACTCGTCCCTCGAGACGGTGTGCCTGCCCGTCGCCGATGGGGGTGACGGCACCGTCGACGCTGCCGTCACCGCCGGGTGGGATCGAGTGGCCGTCACGTGTGCGGGGCCGACGGGTGAGCCGGTAAAGACGTCGTATGCCCGTCGCGGTGACACCGCTGTTGTCGAGCTGGCGTCGGCGGTCGGGCTCGAGCTCCTGCCCGGCGGTGAGCCGGATGCGTTGGGAGCGAGTACATTCGGTCTCGGTACCGTTATCGCGCACGCACTCGAGTCAGGTGCCGGGTCTGGTTCGGGTGCGCGGCGTATCGTCGTCGGGCTCGGGGGCAGTGCCTCCACCGACGGCGGCGCGGGCATGCTCGTCGCGCTCGGTGCGCGCATCCTCGATGCCGGCGGAGGCGAGGTGGCGCGCGGTGGTGGTCCGCTGCGCGGTGCAGTCCACCTCGATCTGAGCGGATTGCTGCCGTCGGCTCGGAACGCGGTGTTCGAGCTGGCGTGTGACGTCGACAATCCGTTGCTCGGTGTCACCGGAGCCGCGGCGGTCTACGGCCCGCAGAAGGGTGCCGGACCGCAGGAGTTGCTGTATCTGGAGCACGGGATGCGGCAGTGGTCGCATCTGGTGCGCAACGCAATCGGCCGTGACCTCAGCGGCCTGGCGGGCGCAGGGGCGGCCGGCGGAACCGCCTTCGGTGCCATGGCCGTACTCGGTGCCGCGGCCAAGCCGGGGATCGAGACGGTGCTCGAACTGATCGACTTCGGTAGCGCTCTGGCGTCGGCCGATCTGGTCGTCACCGGTGAGGGCTCGCTGGACGAGCAGAGCCTGCACGGCAAGGCACCGATCGGTGTCGCGAACACCGCACGTGCAGCCGGTGTCCCGGTGATGACCGTCGCCGGACGGAGCACCGTCGGTTTGGATCGATTGCGTCCCTACGGAATCACCGCCTCCTATGCACTGACCGACCTGGAGCCGGACCCTCGGATCTCGATGCGTGACGCGGCCAGGCTGTTGCACGAGGTGGGCCGAACCTTGACCACCACACACATTTTGGAAGGAACTTCATGACCGGAACCGATTTCACCACTCTGACCGATCTGGCTTCTCGGGCGCTCGGCGGCAGCGTCTCCGCAGCGAACGACGAATTGTTCGCCCAGCGCGAGAACCTGATCAAGCCCGATGCTCCGCTGTTCGATCCAGCGGACTTCGGCCACAAGGGAAAGGTGTACGACGGGTGGGAGACTCGCCGTCGCCGTGACGAGGGCGGTCACGACTGGGCGATCGTGCGACTGGGCTCTCCGGGCATCGTGCACGGCGTCGTGGTCGACACCGCTCACTTCACCGGCAACTACCCGCCGTTCGTGTCCGTCGAGGCTGCGTCGATCGAGGGCTATCCGTCCATCGAGGATGTGCAGAATGCGGAGTGGCACAGCATCGTCGACAGGTCTCCCGCAACCGGAGACACCGCGAACAGGTACGAGGTGGCCGATCGGCACCGGTGGACGCATGTGCGTCTGTCGATCTACCCCGACGGCGGCGTCGCCCGGTTCCGTGTGCACGGCCAGGTGGTGCAGGATCCGCGGTTCCTCGCGGGCACCGTCGACCTGCTGGCCGCGGAGAACGGCGCTCGGCTCACCGATTGCTCCGACGCCTTCTACTCCTCGCCGGCCAACATCATCCTGCCCGGGCGTGCTCGCAACATGGGCGAGGGCTGGGAGAACTCTCGACGACGCAACGGCGGCAACGACTTCGCAGTGTTCGCTCTCGCATCGCCCGGTGCCCCACGCCACGCGGAGGTCGACACCAGCTACTACGTCGGGAACGCGCCGGGGTGGATTCGGCTCAGCGCCATCGATTCTCGTCGCCGACACATCACGGATCCGACGGCATGGACCGAGATTCTGCCCCGCACCGCCGTGCAACCGGATACGCGCCACCGGTTCCTGCTGAACGAGGCCGACGCGTACACGCACCTGCGACTGGACGTGTACCCCGATGGCGGACTGTCCCGGTTGCGGTTGTTCGGTGAGCTCGACGCCGAAGCTCTCGATGCGGCCGACATCGCGTGGAAGTCCTCGGAGCTCCAGAGTGTCTCCAGTGCAGTCTGATCTGGTTGTTCGCGCGTCGCGGGCGGTGATCGTCGGACGGGAGGTTGCGGCCTCGATCTCCGTTCGTGACGGCCGAATCGTGGCCATCGACTCCGTGGATGCCCGCGTGTCCGCGGAGGTGGCGGTCGAGCTGGGGCCGGACGAGGTGCTGCTGCCGGGGTTGGTGGACACCCACGTGCACGTCAACGAGCCGGGGCGCACCGAATGGGAAGGGTTCGCCAGCGCGACCCGAGCCGCGGCCGCGGGAGGCATCACGACCATCGTCGATATGCCACTCAACAGTATCCCGCCGACAGTGGACGTCGCGGCGTTGGAGATCAAGCGGCGGGTGGCGGCGGATCAGTCGGTCGTCAACGTCGGCTTCTGGGGTGGTGCCGTTCCGGGAAATGTCGAGCAGCTGCGGCCGCTGCACGAGGCGGGGGTATTCGGCTTCAAGTGCTTTCTGCTCGCGTCGGGCGTGGACGAATTTCCGCCGCTGACGATTACGGAGCTCGAGAAAGCTCTGATCGAGATCGCGTCGTTCGACGGGTTGATGATCGTGCACGCCGAGAACGCCGAGGTGATCGCCGAGGCACCGTCGGCGACGGGTCGTGAGTACTCGGGATTCTTGGAATCGCGTCCACGTGCCGCCGAGAACCGGGCCATCGAGCAGGTGATCGAGTTGTCGCGGAGGACGGGGTGCCGGGTGCATATTCTGCATCTGTCGAGTGCAGATGCGTTGCCGATGATTGCGGCGGCGAAGCGCGACGGGGTGCGGGTGACCGTCGAGACCTGCCCGCATTACCTGTGTTTCGATGCGGAAGCAGTGCCGGCGGGTGCCACCCAGTTCAAGTGTTGCCCGCCGATCCGCGAGGCCGGCAATCGAGAGTTGTTGTGGCAGGGTTTGTCCGACGGCACAATCGATACCATCGTCACCGACCACTCCCCCTGTACGCCGGATCTGAAGAGGTTCGACACCGGAGACTTCGGTGATGCGTGGGGCGGGATCGCGTCGTTGCAGGTCTCGCTCGCTGCGGTGTGGACGGAGGCGCGTGCCCGTGGGTTCGCACTGACCGACATCGTGCGGTGGATGGCCACGAATACTGCCGATCAGGTCGGTATGGCCGATCGCGGACGCATCGATATCGGTTGCGCTGCAGATCTTGTGGTGTTCGCACCCGACGAACGGTTCACCGTCGACGTAGCGCAGCTGTACCACCGTAATCCGGTGACGGCGTACGACCGACTCGGGCTGTCGGGTGTGGTGCGGCGGTCCTGGATCGCGGGATCGGAATCCTCGACCGGGCGTTTGTTGGCGCGCGCCTAGAACGGCGGTGCTGCCGTGTCGTCTGTCTCGGGCCGTTGGTTGTCGGGTGGGTTGGGGTAGGCGATGATGCCGGAGTTTCTCGGTTGGGTGGGGATGTGTGGTCTGAGGTCGTTGCCGAGGATGGGGACGGCGGTGCCGTTGGCGGGAAGGGTGATTCGGGTGGTCTTCGATGTCGATGTCCACAGGATCGCTCCGCCGGGGAGCATGACGGCTTTCCAGTAGCCGGCGGTTTTGACGGTGTGGTGGTATTCGCAGAGGCACTGCAGATTGTTGACGGTGGTCCAGCCGCCGCCGAGCGGGTTGGTGTGGTCGAACGGGTTGATGTGGTCGAGTTGGCAGCGGGCGGCGGGGCGGTGGCAGCCGGGGAAGCGGCAGTGTTTGTCGCGGAGTCGGACCGCTGCGGTGGTGAGAGTGTCGGGGCGGTAGATCAGGGCCCGGTCGGTCAGGGGGTCGCGGGAGACCGACTTTCCGAGGGTGGGGTCGGCGGCGATAGCGGCTTCGAGTGCGGCGGCAAGGGAGGCGTTGCCGATATAGAGGCCGGAGGGAGTGTGGCTTGCAGTGGGGATCGTTCGGTTGTTGCGCCGGATCGCAGAGGCCAGGTCGAGGGCAGAGCTGTGCCGTGTACCCCTGCCGACAGGGGTGTGGGTGCAGAACAGCGCTGCGGCGGAGGTCAACGATTGCAGGCGGCGCGGAGGTCGATCCTCGGTATCGGTACCCGCATCCGGGCGAGTACTCGGTGCCGGACTACCGATCGGTGTGGGCTCGGATCCACTGATAGTTTCCTCGTCACTGCCGGTTTCGTGGTTCCTGGTGGTATCGGATGGTGCAGTGGGAGATTGGTTTTCGTTCGTATCTGGCGCTGGATCAGCGGTCGGCCTCTGTTGGACAGGTGTCGACGAAGTCGGTGCGGGTGCTGGTGCCGCCACTGGCTCTGGGCCGGTCGCCTTACACGGCTCCGGTAGCGGCGTGGTTATAGCCGCCGAAGCGGTTGTTGCTGCGTGCTTGTGGGCTGGGCCTGAGCCTGGGGTGGTAGTTGCTGCCGGGTCGGTCGCGGGCTCGGTGATAGGCACCGGATTGTCGACCTGATCGACCCTATCTCCTGCCGGCGAGCTGTGTTCGGGTGCAGGAGAACTGGGCCCGGTTGGTTCCGACGCCGAAGCTGTCTCCGCACTCGAATCAGCCGTCGATGCACTCTGTGCACCTGCACCTGCACCTGCGTTCGCGTCCGTGGGTGTCTCGGCAGTCGTGTCGGTACCCGCAGAGGCATCCGCATCCGAATCCGGTACCGCCCCTGCCGCCGTGCCCGGAACGGCGCCCGCTGGCGCTGACCTGTCGGTGTCCGTGTCCGATGTCGCTGCCGACCCTGGGTCCGACTCCTGCTCTTGCTCTGTCGGTGTTCGTTCCCATTCCCCTGTCTCCGGGTTCTGGACGGCGAGGCCGAGGGATTCGGCGAGGGTGATCGCTTCGGTCAGCAGGACCTGCCACTGACTGTTGCGGGCGAGTTCCCGGGCGAGGTCGGGGTCGATGGAACCGTGCCCGGCCAGATACGCCGGGTTCGCAAGCAGCCCGATCAGGGTGGCGATGTCGACGGTGACCATCGTCAACGGCACCCGCCGATCGGGCAGCACCGCATCCGCTTTCGGGCAGTCCTCCCGTCGGCACAGGCACGCCAGTCGGGGTTCGCCGTGCATGCGGGCCATGAACGCATCGCACAGGCGTTCCTTCTTCCCGCGCGGGTCTTTCGGGCACAAGGTGTCGGCCATCTCCTCGAGCAACTGCCACGCAGCGGCAGCTTCCGGGGCGGTCAACTCCGCCCGGATCCGGGCCAGTTCCCCGGCCGGGGTGTAGGTGACGGTGCGGAACCTCTTCGCGAATTCGCGTAGTGCTGCTGCTTCTTCCGGGGCGACCCGCAGCAGGATGTCCCAGATCTCCTTCTCGAGCGGACCCGGCGACAACCGGTGGGCTGCCTCGACGACCTCGTCCTCGACCTTCTTCACGATGTCGTCGCTCAGGTTGTCGAGGATCCGGCATACCGTCCGAACCCGCGCAAGGTCGACCTCACCGGTCTCGAACGCCGCGCGCAACAGTGGCAATCGGGTGTGCAAAGCGACGGCGATCGAGACGTACGATTCGGCGACCGTCGCCGAGCACCCCAACGCGACTGCCATTTCGGTGCGTCCGTACCGGCTGTAATGCTTGTGTTCGGCGTCGAGGGTGATCCAGCTCCGATGAACCTCGTAACAGGCGGTGATCTTGCGGGCCGCCTGCCGATTCTCCTCACACGCGGCCGCGGTCAACGCCTCCAGCGACACGGTCGGTACTGCCATCCCCATTCACCCCCCGGTGAGCAACAATTCAGAACGCATGTTCGAACTGAACAAAGAGTATCGCGACCCTCCGACAAGAAACGAAAGCCCGCGGTTCAAGGCCGCTGAATGCATTGTTTCGTGCAGGGTCCGGCGAAGTGATCCGTGCCGGAGGCGATCAGGTTACGACCGGGCGTCGTCTTCCTGGATCTCTGAACCGTATTGGTCACGAGAGTGGGTCGATCGATCGGCGTCACGCCAAGGATCACGATGTCGTACACAGCCGAGGCAACCGAGGGGCTCACCAGAAAGCTTGTATGAGCGCCGCTGAGTCCAACAAACCCTGCGTTACAAGCACTTCCGAGACCAGTGATCGGCTCCGGCGGCTGAAACGGCACGCAGCGCTGGTCTCGCAAGCCGAGCGAACTCGCGAGGCAACCCGGGCCGACTGCGTCGGACAGTTCTCCTGACGAGACTGGCTCGACTAGTCGTTCGTAACGATCGACAGCAGGATCCTCCGAAAGTCGGCTCTGTCTTGTTCATCCAACTTGTCCATCATCGCGCCGAACTCTTTCGCCAGAGCAGCAAGCGCACGCTCCAAGACCAGCCGGCCTTCCGTCGTTGTCGATAGTCGATGACGACGTAGATCGGTTTCATCGATCTCTCGGGTAACTAAGCCTTTGGCGACAAGTGCACGAAGATAGACCGTGACACTGGCTTTGGGCAGCATCAATTGTGCGGCCAGCTCGGCGGGGTGTTTGCAGTTGTCCACCTCGTCGAGAACGAAGAACTCCTTGGTCTCGATCCCGAGATCGTCGAACTGCGGCGCTGCCGCGTTCATCACTCGCGTCAAGAGCCGGTGGTTCAATTTCCACAACTGTGCCGAATCGGTCGACTGCATGCGCCCTCCTCAACTGGTACAGTTTCGTACTAGTTTCATATCGAACATTCATGCTTTGCATGCATTGCGAAGCTGAACAAGAATACGAGCGACGCTTTCATGATCGAGCATCTATCCATCCCTCGAGGCACCCTCACCCTGGCAGCCGATCTCCACCTACCCAGCAATTTCGATCAGACGCAGCCGCATCCACTCATCGTGCTGTCCACGCCGGGCAGCAGCGTCAAGGAGCAGATCGGTGCCAACTATGCAGCAGCGCTCGCCCGCCGGGGAATCGCAGCCATCACGTTCGACCCCGCCTACCAAGGCGAGAGCAGCGGCGAACCACGCGATCTCGAAGATCCCTACCGTCGGGGCGAGGACATCTCGTACGTGATCGACGAAGTAACGAAACTCGACATGATCGATGCCGAACGCATCGGAACCCTCGGGATCTGCGCTGGAGGCGGATACGCAGTCCACACGGCCCGCACCGACCACCGCATCAAAGCCGTCGGCACCGTCGTCGCGAGCAACATCGGAGCGGCCTGGCGCGCGGGCTCAGCCCTCAACGGCCCAGCCGTAGCCCTCGACGAACTCGCCGCGGCCCGATCAGCGCACGTGGCCGCAGGTACGGTCGAGCGCGTGAACTGGCTGCCCGACACTCCCGAAGATGCCGTTGCACTTGGTATCACGGACATCGACAGCACTCAGGCGATCGCCTTTTACCGGACCCCGCGCGGCAGCCACGAACGTTCTACCAACCGCCGACTGTCACGAAGCGATTCACTTCTGATGGGCTACGACGCATTTCACCTCGTCGATCCGCTGCTCACCCAACCCCTCCAAGTGATCATCGCCGGTCGGAAGGGCAACACCGGCCAGTACGAAGCAGGAATGGCATTGTGGGACATGGCCCCGAACCCCGTCGACCTGCTCATCGTCGACGGTGCCGGCCACTACGAAATGTACGACGAGCCGAGGTATGTGGATCAGGCAGTCGACAGGCTCTCGAACTTTTACAACCAGAACCTCTGATCGCCGAGCGGAGCCCGATAATCGAGGAGTCGGCTTACGGATGCCCCGAATCAGGAATGGGCCGAGCGGCCTTGGCGAGACGGTCGATGAACCGCGGCAGCGATACCGCATGTGGCTCCGAGCCCTGGCGCATCGAACTATGCGTACTTGGCGTCCGCCCCGTCGTGGTGAATCGGACCGGCCGTACGTGTCAGTGGCAGCGCACTACCCCCGCGTCGCACGGCGACGAATTCCGCCGCGATGGCCAGCGCAGTTTCCTCGGGTGTTCTGGCTCCCAGGTCCAAGCCGATCGGCGACTTCAAGCGTGCGAGCTCCTGCTCGGTCAATCCGACGTCACGCAGCCGGGCCGCGCGATCGTCGTGAGTCCGGCGCGATCCCATAGCCCCCACGAATGCGACGGGCAGTCGCAGAGCTACCTCGAGCAGCGGCACATCGAACTTGGCGTCGTGGGTGAGCACGCAGATCACCGTTCGCGAATCGACCGTAGTCCGGGCCAAGTAGCTGTGCGGCCATTCGGTCACCACCTCGTCGGCGTCGGGAAACCGTGCAGCAGTGGCAAATACGGGCCGGGCATCGCAGACCGTGACGTGGTAGCCGAGAAACTTGCCCACCCGAGCGAGTGCGCCGGCGTAGTCGATGGCTCCGAAGATCAGCAGGCGCGGGGCGGTGGCGTACGACTGCACGAACACGTCGAGATCCGGCCTGCACCGCACCGACCGAATGCCGGTGCCGCCGGAGTCCAACATCGCCTGCGCTTCGCCGACGACCACCGCGTCGACGTCGGCGAAACCGGTCGTGCCCATTGTTGCCGAAGACGAGACCGCAAGTGACTGTCCGGAGCCGTCGAGCATCGTCACCGTGGCGACTGCAGTATCCGACGCGATGGCCGCGAGCACCGCCCGCGAAGGGCCGAGGCGGACGAAGACCTCGATCACACCCCCGCAGGTCAAGCCGACCGCGAACGCGTCGATATCGCTGTAGCCAAACGACTCTCGCTTGGACTCGCCGGTCTCGAGAACCTGCTGGCACAATTCGTACACGGCTCCTTCGACGCAGCCGCCGGAGACGCTGCCGACGGCCTCACCGTCGGCGCAGACCGCCATCGCGGCACCCGGAAGTCGTGGAGCACTTCCGGACACCGCGATGACTGTCGCCACCGCGTAGGGAACACCCGCGTGGTCCCAGGCGGTCAGACGATCGACGATCTCTTTCACGTTACGAGATTCCCAACGCTTCTTCGATCGGGTGCAGGGCGAAGTAGATCAGGAAGATGCCCGACATCAGATACAGCAGCCAATGCGTCTGACGCGCTTTGCCTTTGGCGAGGCGGACGAGGGTGTACGCGATGACACCCGCCGCGACTCCGACGGTGATCGAGTACGTGAAGGGCATCAGCACGATGGTCAGAAAGGCCGGGATCGCGATTTCGGTGTTCTCCCAGTCGATCTTGCGTACGTGCGTCATCATCAGCGCACCGACCAGAACCAGGGCCGGGGCCGCGGCACCGACCGGAACCACGCCGGCCAGCGGAGTGAAGAAGATCAGGCTCGTCAACAATCCGCCGGTGACGACGCTGGCGAGACCCGTTCGCGCACCCTCGGTGACCCCCGCCGCGGACTCCACGACGGCCGTGTTCGCAGATCCGTTGATCGCACCACCGACGATGGCACCGATGCCGTCGACGGTGAGGATGCGGCTCAGGCCGGGCATCCTGCCTTGCTTGTCGACCAGTCCGGCCTCTTCACCGACTCCGAGGATGGTACCCATCGCGTCGAAGAAGCCCGAGAGAACGAGAGTGAACAGAACGACCGACGCGGTGACGATTCCGGCCCGAGCGAACCCGCCGAACAGGTCGACGTTGAACAGCAGGTCGAATTGTGGTGTGGCGACGATGGAATCGGGCACCTTCGGAACAACCGGTCCCCAGGCCTCCGGTGCGATGTCGAACACCGAGTTCAGGACGATCGCCAGATTGGTGGCCACGAAGATTCCGATGAGCATCGCACCCGGCACCTTGCGTACGAACAGCATGATCATCAGGATCAGGCCGACACAGAAGACGAACACGGGCCAGCCGGCGAGCTTGCCGAACGTGCCGAGGGTGACCGCGGTGGCTGCTGACTCGTGGTGCCCGACGAACCCGGCGTCGACCAGTCCGATGAGCGCAATGAATGCACCGATTCCGACACCGATCGCCTGTTTGAGGACCAGAGGTATGGCATCCATGATGAGTTGCCGCACGCCGGTGAGAGCGAAGACCACGATGACGACGCCCTCGAGAACCACCAGTCCCATCGCCTGCGGCCAGGTCATGTACGGGGCTGCCTGGAACACCACGATGGGCGTCACCCCGAGGCCGGCCGCCATGGCGAGGGGCGCGTTTCCGACGACCCCCATCAGGATGGTCGTCAGACCGGCCGACAATGCCACCATGGTCGACAGCTGAGCCGGATCGAGCGTGGCACCGGTGACATCGCGGGCATCACCGATGATCAGCGGAATGAGGACGATCAGGTAGGCCATGGCCACGAATGTGGTGACGCCACCGCGAACTTCGCGTGAGAGCGTCGAACCGCGGCCGGTGATGTCGAAGAACTTGTCGATCTGGGATCGACCTCGTCCACTCTGGCGAGTGCTGGATGTGCGTACGTCGGTCATGATCGGCCCTCCCAGGGCGTGATCAACCTCGTCGAGCGTGGGGCCGGGCCGACGAGCCGGGGGAGTTGGCGTCGGTGCGGTTGTGCCGGATAAGGTTTCGTCGAATGGTGATGGAACTCGGATCAGCTGTTGATGATGTGTTCGGGTCGAACGGGCACGCGGTTCAGCGCGAGCCCGGTGGCATTGCGGATGGCTGCGACCACTGCGGGCGTCGACGAGAGGGTGGGTGGCTCACCCGCACCGCGAAGACCGTACGGTGCCAGGGGATCCGGGTTCTCGAGGATGTCCAGCTTCATGGGCGGCATGTCCAGAATGGTCGGAATCAGGTAGTCGGTGAACGACGGGTTCTTCACCAGACCGTCCACGACGACGATTTCTTCCATCACCGCGAGACCGAGTCCTTGCGCTGTGCCGCCGTGGATCTGACCTTCGAGCGAAAGTCGGTTGAGGATCTTGCCGACGTCCTGCACGGCCGCCATCTCGACGACCTTGACCAGACCGAGTTCGACGTCGACGTCGACCACGGCGCGATGGACACACAGTGCGAGCTGGGTGTGGCTCGCGCCCTGTCCGGTGACCGGATCCATTCCGCTGGTGGGGCGATGGTGGAATTCGCGGGTCTGCTCGATGACTCGGTCGCCGAGCACATCCTCGATCGTCGCCAGCACACCGTCGGTGGCCGAGACGATCTTGCCGCCGTCGAGGCTCAGGTCTGCCACCGCGCGACCCAGGTAGAGGCCGGCCAGGACGAATACCGCCTCGCGCACGGCCTCGCAGGCGGTCTTGACCGCCCCGCCGGTCATGTACGACTGCCGTGACGCCGAGGAAGATCCGGCGTTGCCGACCTTGGTGTCGGCGGGGTGAATGACGACCTTGGTGACGCCGAGCTCGGTGCGTGCGATCTGCGCCTCCAACGTCACCAGTCCCTGCCCGACCTCGGCGGCAGCGGTGTGCACCAATGCTGTTGCCTCGCCACCGATCACCTCCAGTCGAACGCGCGCGGTGGAGTAGTCGTCGTAGTTCTCGGAGAAGCAGATGTTCTTGATGCCGACGCCGTAACCGATCCCGCGTACGACGCCTTCGCCGTGGGTGGTCTGCGATGCCCCACCCGGCAGATTACGGATGTCCGACGCGTCCACGGGGGCAGGCAGTTCCATCGCCTCGGCTCGGGCGAGCATCTCGGCGAGCGGGGCAGGTGCCTCGATGACCTGGCCGGTCGCCAGGATCGATCCCTGGCTGACGGCGTTGATCTGCCGGATTGCCACCGGACCGATGCCGCAGGCCTCGCCGAGCTTGTCCATCATCGACTCGTACGCGAAACATGCTTGTACTGCGCCGAATCCACGCATAGCGCCGCACGGCGGGTTGTTGGTGTACACCCCGTACGCGTCGATCTCGATGTTGGGAATGACGTACGGTCCGACGCCCAGAGAGGCGGCGTTGCCGACCACGTTGAGGGTGGCGGAGGTGTACGCGCCGCCGTCGAGGATGATCTCGACATCGGCGAACACGAGCTTGCCGTCGCGAGTCGCACCGTACTCGTAGTGCATCTGCGCGGGGTGGCGGTGCACGTGTCCGAAGAACGATTCGTAGCGGTTGTAGACGATCTTGACGGGCTTGCCGGTGTGCATGGCGAGCATCGCCGCGTGGATCTGCATCGACAGGTCCTCGCGGCCACCGAATGCTCCTCCGACGCCGGCGAGCGTCATCCGGATCTTCTCCTCGGGCAGTCCGAGGCAGGGCCCGATCTGCGCGAGGTCGTTGTGCATCCACTGGGTCGCCACGTACAGGTCGACGCCGCCGTCCTCGGCCGGAACAGCCAGTCCCGATTCGGGTCCCAGGAACGCCTGATCTTGAATGCCGACGGCGAAGTCGCTGCTGACGATCACGTCCGCGGTCGCCCGAGCGGCTGCGACGTTGCCGACGCGAACCGGCTGATGGCGGGCAACTCCGCCGCGTTCCTGCACCTTCGGGTAGTTCGGGTCGAGGGCTGCGCGCCGGGCATCGGTCAGGGGTTCGAGCACGTCGTAGACCACGACGATCTTTTCCATTGCACGCCTGGCAGTTTCGGGATGGTCGGCGGCGATGAGTGCGATCGGTTCGCCTTCGTGCCGCACCTCGTCGAAGGCCAGCACCGGCTGGTCCCACGTGTGGTCGAGTCCGAAGCATTTGCGTCCCGGCACGTCGTCGTGGGTGAGCACGGCCTCGACGCCGGGAGTCGCCAGAGCCTGGGAGATGTCGACCGAGACGATCTTCGCCCGGGGATGAGGGCTGCGAAGCGTTGCGCCCCAAAGCATGCCGTCGATGAACAGGTCCGACGAATATGCGAACTCGCCCTTGACCTTCAGGGTGCCGTCGGGTCGCAGTGGGCTGTCTCCGACGCGACCGCGTCCCGGTGCGGGGATGTCGGCGGGAGCTTGCCGGGGTGTGGTGGTCGGGGCGCTCACAGCACGTCCTCCGCGAGTTTCATCAGGCGACGGTGCGCATCGGCTCCGGCGCGGCCTATTTCGTCCTGCGGTGCGCTGGTCAGGACATCGTTCTCGACGATCGTGCGACCGCCCACCATCAACCGCGCGAGCGGTGGTGTCTGTCCGTAGGCGAACGCGACGACGGGGTCGTCCACGGCCGAGTAGAAACCGTCCGTGCGCCAGATCGCGATGTCGGCCAGCTTGCCGACCTCGAGCGAACCGATCTCGCTCTGCCGTCCCAGCACCGTTGCTCCGCCCAGTGTTCCGATCTCGAGTGCCTGACGCGCCGTCAGTGCGGTCGGCCCGTACTTGGCTCGTTGCATGTACATCGCCTGACGGACTTCGCCGGCCAACGGCACCATTTCGGCCGATGCGGAGCCGTCGACGCCGAGGCCGACGGGCGCGCCTGCGGCGAGCAGGTCGGAAATACGAGCGATGCCCGCGCCGAGTCGTGCGTTCGAGCTCGGGCAATGAGCGGTACCGGTACCGGTGGCCGCCATCTTCGCGATATCGGAATCGTGCAGGTGTACCGCGTGGGCGAACCACACGTCGTCACCCAGCCAGCCGACCTGCTCCATGTACTCGACCGGGGTGCAGTTCATCTGAGCGAGGCAGTGCTCTTCCTCGTCGAGGGTCTCGGCCAGATGCGTATGCAGGCGAACACCTTTCGCGCGGGCGAGGCCCGCGGACTCCACGAGCAGTTCTTTGCTGATGGAGAACGGCGAGCACGGTGCGACCGCGATGCGGAGCATCGAACCGAAGGACGCGTCGTGGTAGGTGTCGATGGCCTCGGCCGTCGCGGCGAGGATGTCGTCGAGCGATTCGACCACCTCGTCCGGCGGCAACCCGCCGTCGGACACGCCTCGGTCCATCGAGCCGCGGCACGGCTGGAATCGGACGCCGATGCGTCGTGCGGCATCGATCTCGGCGGCGAACAGATCGCCTCGGCCCTTGGGGAAGATGTAGTGGTGATCGGTGCTGGTGGTGCAGCCCGACTTGGCGAGCCATCCGAGACCGGCGGCTGCGGCTCCCCCGACCACCTCGGCGTCCATCTTCGACCACGGCTTGTACAGGGCGACAAGCCATTCGAAGAGCGTGTTGTCCTTGGCCAGGCCCTGGGACGCCCACTGGTACAGGTGGTGGTGGGTGTTGACCAGGCCTGGGGTGACGAGGCAACCCGTCGCGTCGATCGTCTCGGCCCCGGCGATCACCGGTGCGGGGCCCGAGCCGATGGCGCTGATCGTGGTGCCCTCGACAACGAGATATCCGGAGGGGATTTCGTCCCCGACGATTGGTGCGATGTACGCACCCGAGATCACCGTGGTCATTCGGCTTCGGCCTTTCGTGTAGCAGCGAGCCGAACTGCATCCAGGATCTTCTCGTATCCGGTACAGCGGCAGAGGTTTCCAGCGAGAGATTCGCGAATTTCGACGTCCGACGGGTTGGGAACGCGCTCGATCAGGTCGTGCGCCTGGACCACCAGTCCCGGGGTGCAGAAGCCGCACTGAACGGCTCCGCACTCGACGAACGCCTCTTGCATCGGGTCGAGCTTGTCGCCCTCGGCGAGACCCTCGACGGTACGGATCTCGCGGCCCTCTACCTGACCGGCCGCCACCAGGCAGGCGCAGGCCGGAATGCCGTCGAGATAGACGGTGCACGAACCGCATTCACCCTGTTCGCACGCGTTCTTGGACCCGGGTAGTCCCATGCGCTCGCGGAGCAGGTACAGCAGACTTTCGCCCTCCCAGACGTCGTCGGCTTCCATGTCTTTACCGTTGATGGTGCAATTGACTCGCATGTTTCAGGCCACCTTCCGTGCGGCTGTGAGGTCCCGCCATGCCCAACCCAGTGTTCGCCGGGCCATCACGGACAGGGCGTGCTTGCGGTAATCGGCGGTGCCACGTACGTCATCGATGGGACTTGCTGCCGCACTGACCAATCGGCCGAACTCCTCCGACACCCGAGGATCGAGAGCACCGTCCCACTCGAGTTCGGCCGCGAGGTAGTTCTCGGCATCGTAAGCCCGGCGCGGCGTCGGCGCAGCGGAGCCGAGACCGGTACCGACGCGACCCTCCTGTGGAAACAGTGCGATCGAGAACGAGCAGACGGCGATGACCATGGCATTGCGGGTGCCGATCTTCGAGAAGTACTGCGGCCCTGCTGCCGGTGCCACGTGGAAGGCGCGAATGAGTTCGTCGGGCAGGCAGGAATTACGTTTGACGCCGAGGTAGAACTCGGTCGCGGGAATCATGCGCACGCCGCGCTCGGCCGATTCGACCTCGACGGTTGCGCCCGCCGCAAGCAGGGGTGCGTGCAGATCGCCTGCGGGGGACGCGCCTCCGAGGTTGCCGCCGACGGTGCC
This sequence comes from Rhodococcus sp. 06-470-2, assembly GCF_002258235.1. NCBI lineage: Bacteria > Bacillati > Actinomycetota > Actinomycetes > Mycobacteriales > Nocardiaceae > Rhodococcus > Rhodococcus sp. 06-470-2. The sequence continues at coordinate 323,570 of NZ_NOYB01000016.1, forward strand.
GCGATTGCGGATCTGCGGCGAGCCGACGGTGCGGGACGCCTGGGCAATGCCGGGAAGCCTGTCTCCCAGCTCGGCGATGATCCGTACGTACGGAACGCCGGCTCCCACCCGCAGAGTGCCGTCGGGAAGCTGCTCCCACTCGGTCAGCTCGGTGATCGGGTTCAGGTCCAGCAATCCCCCCGGACGATGCAGATCGAAGTTCATCTCGACCATGACGTCGGTGCCGCCCTGGATGGGCACCACGTCGACGTCGTCGGCCTTCGCGGCCAACGCGTCGCCCCAGGTCTGTGGTCGCAGGAATTGCATATCTTTGCTCTCCGCTCGCTGTCTGCATATCAAGTTCACCCAGTACAGCCGCCGGGCGCGATACGAGCGAGAGACAGGAACGACGAAGTATGACGCCGATCACAGTGTAGGTTTTGGAGGATCCTACGAAGAGGAGGTCGATTCACCGTGCGGCTGCGTGATCTGGCTGATCTTCCCGATCTGGAACTGCAGCCGATCGTCACCCCCGAGCACTTCGATCCGACGATCAGATGGGTCGTGACCACCGACATGCTCGATCCGAGCCGCTATCTCAGCGGCGGCGAGCTGGTGCTGACCGGTCTGATGTGGCGGACGGGCCCCGAGGACTCGATGACGTTCGTGCGGGCGGTGTCCAAGGCCGGCATCGCAGCGCTCGCGGCATCCGACGACGGCGTGGTACCCGACGATCTGGTGGACGCGTGCCTCGAACACGGGCTACCGCTCTTTCGTGTTCCGGCCGACATCGCTTTCGCCACGGTCACCGAGAGTGTCGTTCGACAACTGTCGACGGCGAGAGCATCGGACCTGAGTCTCGTGCTCGACCGGCATCGACGCCTCGTGGCGAGCGCAGGCCCGGGCGGCGGACTGGGCCCGCTGCTGGAGATGGTCAGTTCCGATCTGGGCATGAACTGCTGGGTGGTCACTGCGTCGGGACGGGTACTCGCCGGATCCGACAACCCGCCGGACACCGAGGCCGTGGCGCAGGAATTCATGACGTCGGTGCGGCTGCCGCGGTACTGCCGAGAGCAGCGTGTGTCGGTGTTCGCCGTCGATGGAGAGTCTGCACCGCGGGTCGTGGATTGGTTCGTGGCATTCGAAAGCGATTGGCAGACATGGGATGCACCGAGGCTGTCTCTGGCCGGGCAGCTGGCGTCGATCGTGGCCGTGGAGCGCGGTCGCGTCGACGACCGTCTCACGGGGTCGGGAATTCTGGCCCAGGAGTTCGTGCGCGCGATCGTCGGGGGCGCGACGCCCGCCGACGTCCTCGCCCAGATGGACGTCATCGGACTCGATACCGAAACACGCTACGCTGCAGTGGCTGTGGCCACATCCGGCGAGCCGTTGCGGCTCGGTGAGCTACGTCCGTTGCTGCGAGAAGTGTTGGCACCGTGGGAGATCACGGTCGGGATCGTCGACGACGAGGCCATCGCGTTGGTGGAGGCGCGAACCGACCGAACCGATTCCGTTCGGCGAGCCGTCCACACGCTGGCGCCCGGACTGATCGGTAGCGGCACCTCGATCGGTGTCAGCGCACCGACCGCGCCCGCCGACATCCGAAGTGCGATAGAGGAAGCGCGCTACGCCCGCCGGCTCGCCGAGCGCCGTGGCTCGGACTGCAGTGTCGTCGGACACGACGAATTGGCAACGCTGACAATACTTCTCGCCAACGTTCCGGGTGACGTGCGACGCATGTTCACTTCGCGGCTGCTGACTCCCCTGGTGGACTACGACGACTTACACAACAGCGATCTCGTCGAGACACTGTCGGTGTACCTCGACACCAACGGTGCCTGGACGCGTTGTGCCGAACAGCTGCACATGCACGTCAATTCCGTCCGATATCGCATCCAGCGCATCGAGGAACTCACCGGTCGTGATCTGTCGCGGCTGGAGGACAGAATCGAGTTCTACTTGGCACTTCGGCTCAGATGACCAGTGTGGGCGGGAGTGGAGCCTGCGGAACGACCCATAGACTGGGGTCATGGCTCTCATTGCATTGTTGGATCTGACGTTCAAGCCCGAGTCCGTCGCCGAGGCCCGTTCGTTGTTGCGGACGGTACTCGCCGATACTCGCGCATTCGAGGGCTGCCTCGGAGTCGAGGTGTGGGTCGACGAGGAGAACGAGGCGCACGTGATTGCCTACGAGACGTGGGAGTCGGTCGAGGCCGATGCGAAGTACCGCGAGTTCCGCGCGGGTCCGGGCAAGATCGTCGAATTGCCGCCGCTGCTCGCCGCAGCGCCGTCGTTGACCAAGTTCACCGTCGATTCGTCGATCTGATCCCGGGAAGGTTCGGTCACGTCGCCACTCGTCGGTGGGAGTGCGCGGACGCCGGTTCCGGTCGGCCGGTAAGGAAGCCCTGGACCATCTCGGCCCCGAGTTCGTTCGCCACCTGCAGTTCCCCTTCGGTCTCGACGCCTTCCAGGATGACGGCGGCGTCGATCTTCCGGGCCAAGTCGATGATCGCGGCCGCGGCCGCTCGCCGCAGGGGATCACGGTCGATTCCGTGGACCAGCGCGTAGTCCACTTTGAGGATGTCCGGGCGCAGTTCGATCACGTGACGTAGACCGGCGAATCCGGCACCGACGTCGTCGATGGAAATCTGCACTCCCGCAGCGCGGAGGGTGTCGATGGCTCGGGTGACCGCGAGGTAGTCGTCGACACGCTCGTGCTCGGTGATCTCGAGATAGAACGTCCGCGACGCCAGGTGCGGACGTAGTCGATCGAGCAGGTTCGTCGTCCGGATGGTGTCGGCCGATGCGTTGAGCGAGACGAACGATCCCGGCGGTAACTCGTGCATCGCGTCGAGCGCCCTGTCGAGTGCGGCTCGTTCGAGGCGGGGGCCGATGCCGGCCTCGGTGGCGTCGCGGTACCACGACAGCGGAGATCCGGCACCGAAGGGAAAGCGCGAGAGCGCCTCGAAGCCGACCACGGATCCGGTGACGGTCTCGCAGATGGGCTGAAAGAAGATATCGGGGCCGCCGGATGCGATGAGTTCGTCGATCCGGATCCGCGTCTGCTCGTGCGAGTTCGTTTCGGGAAGACGATCGGACGACACCGCGTTCCCGGAGGTTCGCGACTTGAATCGGTACATCTCTATGTCGGCCAGTGCGATCAATCGTCTGACAAGGACGTGAATGCTGGTCTCCGAATCGAGTGCTTCGACCGCGGATCCGAGGCTGGTGGTGAACCGAGGTCCGTCGAACGTCTCCTCCAGGGCGGCTCGAATCCTGTTGTCCGACTGGATGATCTCCTCGCGAGTTCCGGCTCGGACAACCACGAACTCGTCGCCGCCCAGTCGTGCGACCGCCGACCGATCGCCCACGGCCTCGGACAGGCGTCGGGCGACCTCGATCAGGACGGCGTCGCCCGAGGGGTGCCCGAATCTGTCGTTGATCTGCTTGAAACGGTCGATGTCGAGGACCGTCACCCCCACGGCGTCGCCTGCCTCGGAAGGCGAGACGCCGAGGGTGTCCACGGTGTCCAGCAGACCGCGGCGATTCCACAGGCCGGTCAACGGGTCGCGCAGCGCCCGTGCGGCCTTGAGTCGGAGCTGCCCGATGTAGGCCTTGATCATGAAGGGGGCGGCGTACAGGGAACCGATGGTGACGATGCGGGACGCAGCCGACCATGGATCGGCACCATCGACGACGGCCAGGACACCGAGCGTCAGCAGAGTGACGGTCGCGACGGCGAGGTGCAGCATCATCATCCGGTAGGAACTTCCGACGACGATGAAGGCGGCGACGATCGCGAACATCGCGCAACCCGGCATCGCGTCGAAGTGGGTCCGAAAGGCGAACAGAACCGAGGCGATGCCGACATCGGCGTACAGGATGTAGGCCATGGCCAGGCGTGGGGATGTCCAGGGACGGAGGTACCAGGCGATGGCCACGGGCACCGTGGTGGCCGACGCGAGGAGAACCGCGATCGAGGCCGAACCGGAGAACTGCCCCGCCGGGATCATCAGCACCCCGGCCAGTCCGAACGTCAGCGTCATTCCGCTGATGAAAAGACGAACCCAACGCTCCTCGGCGGTGGGGATGAACTCTCCCAGATCGGAAATCGCAACGCCCGCCGTCGAATAAGGCCCCCCCACCTGCATGAACGCTAGCACTCGCTATGTACACGCACCCCGAATCGGACCAATCAGACCATGTCTCGCTTAGTGAGCCACCGCAAGGTCGGCCACCCGAGAAACACCGGCAACCAGCAGGTCAGGACGCGATAGAGCAGGACCGACGGGACGGCGATGGAGGCGGGAACGCCGAAGGCCGCGAGACCGCCGATGAGCGCTGCCTCCACGGCACCCACACCGCCCGGCGTCGGCGCTGCGGAAGCCAGAGTCCCGCCGATCATGGTGACGACCGTGACCGTGACGAACGTGGTGCCGCCGCCGAAGGCCTCGATGCTCGCCCACAAGGCGAGCGCGGCACCCAACGTCGTCGCCGCACAGCCGAGGATGATGATCGAGAAGCGTTTGGGGTCGCGGGCGAGTTCGCCCAGTTCACCGAGGACCTCTTTGATCTGCGGTCGGACGGCCACTTTCAGCCAGCGGCGCAGCTTGGGTACGAACATGAACGTACCGACGACACCGAAGGCCGCACCCGCGAGGAGATACAGCACGGTGTTGCCCGGCACCATGTTCGACAGCCCGGACGACGTGCCTGCGACGACGCTGAAGAAGATCAGCAGGCTCACGTGCGTGATCACCTGGACGGACTGCTGCAACGCCACGGCAGCCGTCGCGCGGACCGTTCCCAGCCCGCCCTTCTGCAGGAACCGAACGCTCAGGGCCAGTCCGCCGACACCCGCGGGAGTCGTGGTTGCCGCGAACGTGTTGGCGACCTGCATCACCGTCAGATTCCAGAAGCTGACCTTGCCCAGTGCGCACGCCCACAACGCGGCTCCGGCACCGACGTACGTCAGTGCCGACACCGACAGACCGAGCAGAGCCCACCACCAGTTGGCCGAACCGAGTTCGGTGACGAACGCGGGAACCGCACTGATGAACGGATATGCGACGTAGACCAATCCGATCAACAACACGAGCGAGATGATCTGGTTGCGGCTGAATCGGGTGACCTGCTCGGCCTCGATCTTGGCGGTGCCGGTCTGTTCGAGGACCTCGAGCCGAACCGCCTTCATCGTCTTGTCGGCGTCGAGCACCGATTGGCGAATACGAGGCGGGATGGCGGACTTGGTCAATCGACCCGAGGCCGCGATCACGGTGTCGAAGCCGAGTACGTCGACGGCGGTGGCGACGGCGCGCTGAGAACCGAAGAGGTCTGCCGTGGTGAGCAACAACTGCGCGACGTCGGACTGCATCTGGGAATCAGACGCACCCAGTTCGGCGTGGCCGAAACCGCAGAAGAGGGCCTTGCCGTCGTGGATCCTCAGCTCGCCCCGGTGCAGGTCACCGTGGGAGATCTGATTCTCGTGCAAGGTGTTCAGGGCCGACCACAGAGCGCCCAGGGTGGCGTCGTCGTGCTCGGCCTCGACCGGATCACCGATGGGCAGACTGTGCGCGTACAGGGTCCATCCTCTGTCGAGCGCTGCCACTGCCAACGGGTGACTGCCTGCCGCTCCCAACCCCTTGATGGCCAGACCCATCAGGGCGCGATGCTCGACTGCCCGACGCATCGACGCGTGCAACGGCGCAGTCTCGCTGCCGCGCAGCGTGATCCACCGCCAGGACTGGCGCAGGGCACCGCCGCTGCGCTGATTCTGCCCGTACAACTCGACCACCACATCGGCGTCGGGAGTGTGCGCGTTCAGCACCAACGGGCCGGGACCGGCCGGACGGACGACGGTGAAGCTGCGAACGGTGACACCGCGGCTGTGGAACAGACGAACCGCCGCGTCGAGCGGAACCTCCAGCGCCGGTGTGCCGACGAGCAACACGATGACGGCTCCGACGAGCCAGCCGACCGCGAGTCCGAGCATCGAGCGAGCCGGAACCACGGTGGAGACGACCAGGTGGATCGGTACGAACGCGAGCAACAGCGTCCACCATGCCCGACGCCACTTCGCGGGGAGACCGGGGCCGGAGACCGTCAGCGCCGCAGCCAACATCGCGATCCAGCGCGAATCGTCGAGGAACTGCGCGAGGAACGTGTCGAGCCGCTCGGGAACGTCGAGGTCCCAGGTGGGAGTGGAGATCCCGGTTCCGGTGATCGACAGCGCCAGCGCGGCCAGCAGTGCCGCGGCCGCGTACCCGGCGAGCAGTTTCCATTTGCGGCCCGCGATCAGTCCGATCAGGACGCCGAACGGAAGCGCGAGAATGGCGACCCCGTAGACGATGTAGACCGCATTGGATTGGTCGGGGCTGAGCACACCGACGATGTTCGACACCGATTGCTCGAGCGCATCCCACTGATTTCTGGTGATCAGCGAACCGGCGATCACCACGCCCAGCAGAGCCGAGGCCGACACGACCCGAATGATGTCGCTGGTTCTTCGCACCAGCGGCTGAAGCAGGCTTCCCGCTACGGGAATGTCCCGCCCATCCACACGCATGGGGTCAACCTACCGTGCGGTACGCCTGCGGAGTTCGTTGCGGACGGTTGGCCATTCGGATTCGATGATCGAGAACACGACGGTGTCACGCAACGAACCGTCGGACATGCGTTGATGATTGCGCAGAATCCCGTCCTGCTTGGCACCCAGTTTCGCGATCGCCGTCCGCGATTGCAGGTTCATCCAGTGGGTACGAAATTCGACGGCGATGCATCCCAGTTCCTCGAACGCATGCGTCAACAGCAGCAGTTTGCTCGCGGGATTGGTGCCGGTTCCGTGCGCGGAGCGGGCATTCCAGGTGTATCCGATTTCGACGCGACGGTTGGTGGCGTCGGCGTTGCAGAATGTCGTCGCTCCGATGATCTGCCCGGTGTCGTTGCGGCGCAGTGTGAACGGAAGCATCGTGCCCGCGTCGAGCAGCCCGAGTCGACGGTCGATCTCGGCCGCCATCTCCTCGGGCTTCGGGACGCTGGTGTACCAGAGGTTCCACAGCTCGCCGTCGCGCGCGGCGTCGCACAGACCTTCGAGGTGATCGTGGCTCAGCGGCTCGAGGGTCACGAGATCGTCAGTGAGGGTCACCGGCTGCAGAAAGGACATTCGCCGACGATACGTCGGATCTGCCCGTCCGGGAAAGCGCGAAGATCAGTGCTGCTGTGACGGCAACGGCCACCACGACGAGGGCGATCACTTCGGTGAACGCATGGGCGTAGGCGTCGGCGAACCCTTGCCTGCCGGCCGCCGCTGCCTCGGCGTCGGCGTCGTCGGGCACCCGGTCCCGGACGAAGATCGCCAGCAGCCAGGCGTAGCCGGCGACCATCACGGCCTCGCCACCGATGCGGAAGAGATTGAGTACTCCTGCTGCGGTGCCGCTGCTGTGCGGCGGAACTGCCGCGAGCGCTTCGCCGTCGACCAGACCGATCGGGAGCCCGAAACCGAGCCCCAACACGATCATCGGGACCACGACGGCGGCCAGCGACAGGCCGGGTTGCAGGGCCAGCATGCCGAGATTCCCGAGAACCAGGAAGCCGAGGCTCGTCAGGATCACACGGTCGGGGGTGACGGCCTCGAAGACGACGATGGACCTGGCGACCGCCAGCGGAGCGATCAGCACCGGAATCGTCATCGCCAGCATGAACAGTCCGGCTCGTCCGGGAGTCAGGGACGCGACGGCACCGAGCGCGGTGGGCAAGTAGGTGAGCAGGGTGACGAATCCGATGGCTCCGGCGACCGGGACCAGGCACAGGGCGAGGAAGCGGCGGTTTCGCAGCAGGCCGAAATCCGGCAGTTTCGATGGTGTGGATGTGCTTCGCACGGCAGGAAGAGCCAGCGTCCCGACGGCCGCGACGAGCAGAACGAGGGCCTGAGCTGCGAACACTCCTCGCCAATCGAGCACGGCGATCAGCAGTCCGGAAATGGTCGGCCCGAGTGCCAACCCCAGTCCGTTCACGGTGCCGAACAGGGCGAACGCGGTTGCTCGTTCGGTCCCCTGGAAATGGAGCGAGAGAATCGACGTCGAGCCCACCAGGACAGCCGCGGCACCCGTGCCGGCGAGGACCCTCGCGGCGTCGAGCAGAAGCAGCGAGGACGCCAGAGCGCTGACCAGGCTGGCGACGGCGGTCAGCACGACGCCGATGCGAAACGACGTGCGGTGTCCGATGCGATCCGAGACCGCACCCCAGACGACGGTGAACAGCGCGAACGCGACGTTGAAGCCGTTGACGACCCACTGGAGCTGCGTCGGGTCGGAGCCGAGATCGGCAGCGATCACCGGGATCGCGATGGCTGTGCCCGAGATGGACATCGGTACGACGAACTGTGCCGCGAGTACGACCGGCAGAACCGCTCTCATGGATCCCCCTGCGCTGACGTAGGTACGATGACTTTCGTACTAGAACAGGTTTGAAGGTACGACGCAAGTCGTACCTAGCGAAAGGTGGCGTCGATGGCGGACGAGAACGGGCACCCCGAACCCGACGAGATGCAACTCGGTGCAGTGATGTCTGCACTGGCGGATCCACTGCGCCGCAAGGTGGTCACCGAACTCGTCGGCGACGACGACGGTGCCGAGCGCACCTGCATGTCGTTCGAGCTCGGCGTCACGAAATCGACTCTGACGCATCACTTTCGCGTGCTGCGCGAAGCGGGTCTGGTGTTCCAGGTCGACCGCGGCAACAGTCGCAAGGTGACGCTGCGACGCCAGGAGCTCAACGATCGATTCCCCGGCCTGCTGGATCTGATCGCCAACGAAATCCACTAGCTCGCTGCCCCGAGTGGGCTCTACGGTGGCAATCATGCACATCGCCATGATCGGCACGACTGCCCCCAGTCACATCTACCCATCGCTGGCCGTGATTGCCGAGCTGGTCCGGCGAGGGCATCGCGTCACCTATGCCGTCGGTGACTCTCTGCGGCATGTGGTCGAACCCGCGGGCGTCGAGGTGGTGCCGTTCTCCTCGATACTTCCCGACGGAGAGGGCTCGTGGCCGGACGATCCGGCGGCGGCGATGCAGGTCTTCCTCGACGAGGCCATTGCGTCGTATCCCGTGCTCACCGCGTTCTACGACGACGATCAGCCGGATCTGTTCCTCTACGACATCGGCGGAATGACCGCTCCCGTACTCGGCGTGCGTTACGGCGTTAAGGCCGTACAACTCTCGCCGACCTACGTGGCGTGGGACGGATACGTCGCGGATCTCGGTGATGCGATGACCTCTGTTCGGGAGTCGACAACGGGCGTTGCGTATCGCGACACCTACGCATCGTGGTTGCGAGACAACGACATCGACGCCGATCCCTGGGATTGGATCACCTATCCGACGCACTGCCTGTCACTGATTCCACGAGTGATGCAACCCAACGCGGATCGGGTGGCCGACTCGGTGCAGTTCGTCGGACCGTGCCTGGATCCGGTACGCCTGAACGACCGCAGCTGGACCGCGCCCGAAGGACCGATCCTGTACATCTCCTTCGGTACGGGCTACAACGAGCGACCCGACTTCTACCGACTGTGTATCGAGACCTTCGCCGACACCGACTGGCACGTGGTGATCTCCATCGGCCGACGCGTCGATCCGGCCGCGCTCGGCGAGATTCCTGCCAATGTGGAACTGCACGAACATCTTCCGCAGCTCGCCGTGCTCGATTCGGCCACGGTGTTCATCACCCACGCCGGCATGGGTGGGTGCACCGAGGCCCTGTGGTTCGGCGTACCGACCGTGGCGGTCCCGCAGGCGGTCGATCAATTCGGCAACGCGGCGATGCTCGCCGAACTCGGCGTCGGCGTACACCTCGAATTCGAGAAGGTGACCGCCGCGAGCCTCGCAGGCGCTGTCGCGGGCGCGCGCGAATTGACCTCGCGCGCAGCCGAGATCAGTGCGGAGGTGCGATCACACGGAGGCGTCGACCAGGCCGCGGATGCGGTAGAGGCCTTCCTCGGCTGACCTCAGTCGAACGCGCTGCCGCTGCCGGGGAACGACGAGGCGGTCTCGACGGTGACCACGGTGGATTCCTGTTGCACCTTGTACGAGGTCCACGGGAGCGGAGTCAAGAATTCGTCGAGCCCGGGGTAGTCGGAGATCCACGCGGTTGTGGTCTCGCCCTCGGTGGACGTGCAGGATGCGAGGGCGACATACGAGCCCGCCGGAACATCGGCGATCGTCTGAACCGTCGTGCCCGGCTGAGTGTCCCCGTTGGTGTACAGCGACTGACCGTTTCCGATCACCTCGCCGACCGGAGGCAGTATGCCGTTCGGGGCGGGAGCCAAGGATGTTCCGCAACCGATCACCGTGCCCGATGTGTTGGTGATCGTGTTGGTCACGCTGGTTCCGTCGACAGCGAACGAGAACGTGATGTCTCCGGGCTCGGCGGCAAGGGCCGACGTAGGGGCAGCAAGGGCCAGGGTTGCACAGGCCGAAGCAATGGTCAAGGTGCGCAATGTCGTTCGCATGAAGGATCCTCGTCGTCGAGTGGCATCGTTCGGATCAGAGTCTGCCTCAAAATAGACCGTTTGGCACTTTTCGGGCGCAGAGCCGCAGACGCAATCGGGAAACCTGCGAATCCTCCGTTCGAGAGCGACTCGCATTGCCGGATCGCGGTTTGCGTCGGCGATCGGTACCGATGAGATTCAGGCCCAGGAGTGGTCTGTCTCTGCATGAACACATTCACAATCGATGTTCCCGGGGCAACCGTCACCTACGACGTTCATGGAGACCTGTCTGCCGGTTCGGTTCCACTGGTGTTGATCGGGTCGCCGATGGATGCCGGGGGCTTCGCCGCTCTCGCCGCGCAGTTCCAGGATCGAACGGTGGTGACGTACGACCCGCGCAACACCGGTCGAAGCACGCGGGACGATCCCACGTCGGCGGTGACGCCGGCGCAGCACGCCGACGATCTCCACGTCCTTCTGCAGAACCTGGGAGTGGGGCCGGTCGATATGTTCGCCTCCAGCGGAGGGGCGGTCAACGCACTTGCCCTGGTCGCGCGCTACCCGAGAGATCTGCGCACGTTGGTAGCGCACGAACCGCCTGCGGGAGGAGCACTTCCGGACCACGATGCACTGCACGCGGTGTGTGAGAGGATCGTCGCCACCTACGATGCCTCCGGCATCGGACCGGCGATGGCCCAGTTCATCGCACTGGTGATGCACCGAGGAGAACTGGATTCGCAGTACCTCGAGCGCCCTGCGCCCGATCCGTCGGAGTTCGGGTTGCCCACCGAGGACGACGGCCACCGTACCGACCCGCTGATGGCGAACATGCGCGGCGGGGTCGTGAGTTTCCTGCCCGACGTCGACGCTGTGAAGGCCGCGAACACCCGCGTCGTCATCGCGGTCGGTGCGGAATCGAACGAGGAGATCGCTGCTCGCGCCGCCTACGCCGTCGCGGCACTCCTCGGCACCGAAGCGGCGGTGCTTCCTGGCGACCACTCCGCCTTCACGGGTGAGAATCCCGGCGAATTCGCGAGGGCGTTGCGCGAGGGGCTCGCATGAACGCCGTCCGGGAGCGTCTTGTCGTGAGCCGAACGATGGCCGCGAGCCCCGCCGAGATCTTTGCCGTGCTGACCGACCCCAACCGACATCAGGACACCGAACCGGGCGACTGGGTGCGGTCGGCGGTGGATGTCGGTCGCATCACGGCAATGGGACAAGTCTTCGCGGTCAACATGTTTCACGAGATTGCGGGTGGCCACTACGTGGTGCACAACCTGGTGATCGCGTACGTGCAGGATCGAACCATCGCGTGGTTGCCGGGAGCGCGGAGGGAGGATGGGTCCGTCGACCATGGCGGGTGGTGGTGGCGCTACGACCTGGCGGCGGCGGACGAAGGAACGACGGTGACTCTCACCTACGACTGGACCGACACCCCGGAGGCCGTCCGCGCCCATGTCGGTGGACTTCCGGCGGTACCAGCCGAGTTCCTCGAAGCGTCGTTGGCTTCGCTGGAGTCGAGCCTGCGTGAATCCGGTGCAGCCAGCCGCGCCTAGCGCGGCCCGATGCACCCGATTCAGTCCTCGAGAACGCTGACGCTCACGCCGTACGGCAGGAATCGGACGCGTCGACGCGGGTCGGTGTTGTCCTTGTGTGCACGGAGGGCATCGAGTTCGGTGGCGTAGAGCTGATCGATCTGCGGTGAGCCGGCGTCGTCGACGCTGTAGATCGCCCAGACTCCGTCACCTTTCTGACCTGTGGTTTCGGGCTCCGGCGGAGCTTTGGGTGCCCCGGTGCCGGAGGCGAACAGCGAGCCGACCACCTCACGCAGGCCCTCGGTTGCCTCACGGGCGAACTTGTCGAAGTCGTCGGATCCGAATCCGAAGGGTCCTTGGTTGGCCATGGCTGTACCTCCTCAGGTGATACTCCAGTATGCGCGTTTTTCCCGAACAGCCGCCGAGCGTCCGAACGTTCACCTTGCCGGGCAGCACCGATCCGGCCATGGTGTTCCTGCACGGGCTCGGCTCGGCGGGCGTCCCGGCGTTCGGGGCGATCGCCGCGGACATTGCTTTCGAGGGCAGGGAACGGGTACTGCCGGATCTGCTCGGGTTCGGATTCAGCGACCGTCCGCACGACATCGGCTACTCTCTCGACGACCATGCTGCTGCCGTTGCCGGCCTGCTCGATCAGCGGAATCTGACCTCGGTCGACCTTGTCGGCCACAGCCTGGGTGGATCGATCGCCACCGTGCTCGCGTACCGGAGGCCGGATCTGGTGGGTCGACTGATCGTGCTCGAACCCAATCTGCTGCCGTGGGACGGCACCGCGAGCGTGGAGATCGCCCGGCAGTCGGAGAGCGAGTTCGTCGACACCGGTGTGGCCGAGCTGATCGTCGACGCCGATCCGGAGTGGGCGTCCACCCTGCGCGTTGCCGATCCGGTCGCCCTTCACCGCACTGCGGTCGGGCTGTGTGTGGGACCGGAGCCGACGATTCGGTCCATGCTCGAGTCGGCAACTGGTCCGAGGGTATTCGTGTACGGAGATCGCACGGGCCCGCCGAGTCGGGAGGCCGAACTGATCAGCGCTGGAGTCGAGGTCGTACGAGTCGCCGATGCCGGGCACGTCATGATGGCCGACAACCCTGCCGGTGTGGTCGAGGTACTACGCGCCGCCCTGCTGTAGTCGTGCTCCGATCGAGTTGTGCAGAGATCTCAGGGAGTTCTGGCCGAGCGAGACCGTCTGCGACTCGACGTACCGCAACAGATGTGAATCGTCGAGAACCTTCTCACTCGATTGGATCAGAACCGTGCCGGCACCGGTGAAGTCGAACTGGCGCTCCTCGCCGCTGTTGGCACCGAGAAATCCACGCGCCGCGCCGAGGAAGTTCTGCATCCAGTCGGCGTCGAAGTGATGCGAGGGTGACGGGCAATCAGCCCATCCCACAAGCGCTTCCGGGTCGATGCGCAGCGGCGGCTCGGCGAACATGACGGTGCCGTTGGACGAGGCCAGGAACTTGCCGGTTCCGAGCAGAGTGAGAAATCCCGGGACGATGGACTGCTTGAGATCCAGAGTCGGCTCGAACGCAAGGAGATTGGACGCCCGGATGGTGAGGTTGCCGTCGTCGAGGTCGTAGCTGTTGATGTTGAATCCTCGGTCGCCGAGGATGAGCTTGCCCTGGCCCTGCGCCAGTACCCAGTCGTTCGAGTAGAGCGGAGACGAGAACCGTGCCGCGACGATGGCGGGCATGGAGGTCTGCCCGAGCGGCTCGAAGCGAACGTTGCCGTAGTAGGCGATCATCGCGCCCTTCGAGGTGAACCACGGCTGGCCTGCCAGTTCGACGCAAAATGCGTAGTCGTTGCCGGGGACGTTGTCGTTGACCGGCAGCGTGTACGGGGTGTGGATTTCGAGACCCATGAGATTGCTCCTCAGAACTTCTGCTCGGACGCCTGCACCCACACGGTGCCCATACCGGTCATCTTCAGCTGAATCGCCTCACCGCTGCCCTTGCCGACGGCGTCTCGCCACCCGACGTTCGCCGAGATGTCGACGTTGATGTTGCCGATGTGGCAGACGTACGCCTGCGGATCCACCACGACCTGAGGGTGATTCGGTCCGACCTGCAGCGGCGTCGCGCCGCCGTGCGAGAGAACCGCGACGCTGCCCTGACCCGTCAGTTGGGTCGTGAACAAACCCTGCCCGGTCATCGCGCCGCGCACCGCTCCGCGAACACCGCCCTGTGAGGTCAGGGCCACGATGGAACTCTGAAGGTAGCCGTCGTGCACCAGAAGTCGATCGGCTTCGACGGTGAGCATCGAGGACCCGTCGAGATGGATCACCTCGATGTACAGCCCGGCGTGGCCGTAGAAGACCTCACCCTGACCCTCGGCGGCCATCATCGCCACGTGCTCGCCTGCCATCATCCGGCCTGCCATCCCCGCCATGCCGCCCATGCCCGGCATGGCTCCGGCCGAACCGCCCATCGAGTGCGGAACGAACCGTACGTCGCCGGTGTAGTAGAGCATCGATCCACGACGCGCGAGCACGCTCTGATTGGGTGCCAGAACGGATTTCACGACTTTGCTGTTGACGAGTTCGAGCGGCACGTCAGCGCTCCTCGGGTTGGATGTAGACGACGCCCTGGCCGTCGAAACGGAGGGAGAACGCCTCGCCGCTGCCGCCGCCGATGGCGGAGCGCCACGTGACGTCGGTGACGAAGCTCTGATTCAGTTGGCCGCGGTGGGCAACGAACGCGTCGGGATCGACGACCAAGGGATACTGGGGGTCGACGGCGAGGGCGATGATCGGCCCACCCTTCGACAGCAATGCCACCGTTCCCGATCCGCTGACGACGGTGGTGAACAAACCTTGCCCCGACGATGCACCGCGAAGGCCGGAGAACTTGACGTCGGTGCGCAGTTGCCCTGTGAGAGCGAGCAACTGGGAGGATTCGACGTGGAGGTTGTCGCCCTGGACCTCGACGAGAGTGATGTCCTGAGCGTCGACGGCGAAGTAGACGGTGCCCTTGCCCGACACGTCCATCAGCGACAGCGACTCGCCGGTCACCTTCTGTTTGAGTGCGGCGCGAAATCCGCCGCCGCCGCCCATGCCTGCGTTCTTGAAGGTGACGTCACCCTCGTACGCCACCATGGAACCCGACATCGCGCGCAGGGAATCGCCGGTCAGGTCGGCGACCAAGACACGGTGCCCGTTCATCCTCAGCTGAGCCACGGGGGAACTATGCCACTGCACGCGCCCCCGCGGCTACCGCTGGAGAAAAATCTAGACGAGCGGCTTCAGGGCCTTACCTGCCAGTTCGACGGCTCCCGGCTGGTGTCCGTTGGTGATCAGGTTGATGATGATGCCGTCGATGCCGTGATCGAGCACGCGCTTCTGCACCTGCTCGGCTACGTCGTCGGGGGTTCCGCAGAAGTGGCGATCGGTGGCCTTCGCCGCGTCCTCCTCCGACAGGTTCGTCAGGTCGAGGCCCTGCTTCAGCACGAACTCGCGCTGCAGTTCCTTGGCCTTGTCGCCGTCCTCGTCGACGATGACGAACGCGAGGAAGCTCGTTTCGAGGTCCTTCGGGTCGCGGTCGACCTCCTCGCAGCGCGCTTGGACGGCAGCGATCTTGCGGGGCAATTCGTTTGCGTCGCAGATGATGTTGAGATGGTCGGCGAATTGTGCGGCCAGTCCGAACGTCTTCTTCTCGCCGCCGCCACCGAGCATGATCGGCAGATCGTCGCGGATGCGAGGCTCGTTGATCGCGTCCTCCACCTGGTACCAGAGGCCGTCGAACGTGGGGCGCTGGCCGCGAAGCATCGGCTCGATGATCTGCAGGGCCTCGTCGAGTCGCTCGAAACGGTCGGTGAAGGTGCCGAACTCGAGTCCGAAGCTCTGGTGCTCGAGCTCGTACCAGCCGGCACCGATACCGAGGATCGCGCGACCGCCACTGACGACATCCAGTGTGGTGACGGTCTTGGCCAGGATCGCGGGATTGCGATAGGTGTTTCCGGTGACCAGCGCGGAGAGCTGGATGGTGTCGGTGGCCGTCGCGAGGGCGGACAGCGCGGAGTAGGCCTCGAGCATCGGCTCGTCGGGCTTGCCGATTCCGGGAAGTTGGTAGAAGTGATCCATCACGAATGCGGTGTCGAACCCGGCCGCTTCGGCCTCGCGCGCCTGCGCGATGACCTGGGGAAAGAGCTCTGCGACCGAACCGTCGTAGCTGAAGTTGGGCATCTGGTAACCGAGGCGAATAGTCACGAGATCCACGCTACTCGGATATCGGCCCCTGGCACGCGTGAGAGCGCGATAATTCGACGATGACAATCTTGGAATTGACCAGGCAGCCGTTCTCCGGGTTCGCGGTGGACGACCTACAGGCGGCGCGCGCGTTCTACGGCGAGACCCTCGGACTGACGGTCACCGAGAACGAGATGGGCATGCTCGAGCTGCACCTCGCCGCCGGGGCGATCGTGCTGATCTATCCACGTCCCGGGCACGTGCCCGCTCGGTACACGATTCTGAACTTCCCGGTTGCCGACATCGACAGTGCGGTCGACACACTGATCGCCAAAGGGATTGTGTTCGAGCAGTATCCGGACATGGGCACCGACGAGAAAGGAATCTTTCGACACGGCGGCCCGCTCATCGCATGGTTCACCGACCCGGCGGGCAATGTGTTGTCGGTGCTGCAGGGCTGAACTCGGGCCGTCGGGAGTGGAGCCTGCGGAACGACCTCACGCCGTCGGGAGTGGAGCCTGCGGAACGACCTCACGCCGTCGGCAATCCGGCGTCGAGAGTGACTGTGCCGGAGCTGGTGACACCCGCATCGTCGACCCATTCGACGACGGCGGAATCGCCTGGGCGTCGTCCGATGAGTGCCTGCGACAGGTCCGACGAGGATTCTATCTGCGTGCCGTCGAACGTCACGATCACGTCCGCGGCGGACAACCCCAGGGACTCGGCTGGGGAATCGGAGGTCACCGAGACGACGGCCGCTCCGATCGCCGGCCTGTTCTCGAAGACCGACACATCGCGTACCGAGACCCCGAAATACGGTGTGGGGCCTACGTGGACCGTGCCGCCCGATTGCCCGGCGAGTACCTGATCGAGTACCGAGACCGCCTCGGCGATGGGGACGGCATACGCCTCGGGTGCCTGTGGGGGCGAGAATTCGGTGCCGTTGCGGGCCTCGTCGGACAACCCGGCGGTGTTCACGCCCACCACACGGCCCCAGGCGTCGAACAGAGGCCCACCCGAATCCCCCGCTCGCACATCGGCATCGACGCGAATCATCCGCTCCAACGTATTTCGTGAGCCGTCCACCGAACTGCGCGTACGCACCTGCTGATCGAGGGCGGTCACCGCTCCCGGCGCAGGCACCAGTACCCCTGCACCCGAGGCATTCCCGACGGCTGTCACCGCATCACCCACCTCGGGAAGTGGGTCCGGGGCAAGCTCGACCACCGGCAGGTCGGCCGCGGTGATCAACTGCACGACCGCCACGTCACGGGACTTGTCGTAACCCAGCACGGTGGCGTCGTAGATCAGTCCGTTGCCCATGTGCACTGCGCTGATCTCGGTGGCGTTCTCGACGACGTGGAAGTTGGTGACCACGATTCCATCCGGCGCGACGACGAAGCCGGTGCCCGCGACCCCGGTGAAGCCGGCCGATGCCGACAGTGTGACAACGGTGGGATCGACCCGAGCCGAGAGCTCGTCGAGCGTCAGCGGCGGCGGTTCGACGGCGGGAGCAGCCGGCGCGATGGGCTCCGGCGTGGCCACGAAGTCTGCGGTTCCTGGATCGAGTTGCGGCGTCGCGAAGAGCCACACGCCGGCAGCGACCAGCGTCAGCACCACCGCTCGTCCACCCGACCGCATAGGAACCGATTATGGTCCGACGGTGATGGTGGTGCCAGCTGGTTGCAGCTGATTGCGCCGAACGTCTGGGAACTGCCCGTCTACAGTCTGCTCATGTCCGCGTCGCATCGACCTCGAGTTCTGATCGGTATCTCCGGGTGGACGTACGCGCCGTGGCGAGGTGATTTCTATCCGGCGGGCTTGGCCCATCGCAAGGAGCTCGGGTACGCGTCGGAGAAACTGTCGTCGATCGAGATCAACGGCACCTTCTATGCGATGCAGAAGCCGTCGAGCTTCACCAAATGGCACGACGAGACCCCGGACGACTTCGTGTTCTCGATCAAAGGCGGTCGCTACGTCACCCATATCAAACGGCTCGTCGGGGTCGAGGCAGCGCTCGCGAACTTCTTCGCCACCGGCGTGTTGACGCTGGGCGACAAGCTCGGACCGTTCCTGTGGCAGTTGCCACCGAACCTCGAATTCGACGCGCAGAAGATGGCGGATTTCTTCGCCGTGTTGCCCCGAACAGTGTCTGCTGCAGTCACTCTGGCCCATTCTCGCGACGACAAACTCGCCGAGGATCGAGTGTTGCTGCCTCCGCCATCGTCTCGGCCGCTTCGGCACTGCGTGGAAGCTCGGCATCAGAGTTTCGCCACCGATGAAGCCGTGGAGTTGTTGCGAGAGAACGATATTGCGTTCGTCGTCGCCGATACTGCCGGTAAGTATCCGTACGTCGACACTCCGACGGCCGATTTCATGTACGCCCGCCTGCACGGCGACCAGGAGCTGTACGCGAGCGGCTACACCGATGATGCTCTCGACCGATGGGCTGCGAGGATCTCGGACTGGACGGCCACGGGCCGAGACGTCCACGTGTATTTCGACAACGACATCAAGGGACACGCACCCTTCGATGCCATGAGACTGATCGAGCGAATCGGTAGATGAGTATTCGGCTCTCTAGCTGATCGAGTAGAGATGCGAATAGCTCAATGTTCTCGTCCTGGCACAGGTAGCGCTTCTGCCACACGGGACAAGCTCTGTGCGGAGGCCAGAACCGTCGCCACCTTCTCTCGCAGGGCATCGCCCTCGAAGGTCTCCGCTCGGCCGCCCACGCTGATCGATGCAACGACCGCACCGTCTCGTCCGAGGATCGGTGCTCCGACGGCCGCGACACCGGTGAGGTAATCCGAGTTGCTCAGTGCGTACCCCTGAGACCGGATCTGTTCGAGACGGGTGAGCAACTCTTCCGGCGCGGTCGGTGTTCGATCCGTGAACGCAGGTAGGTCATCGGCGAGCCACCGGTCGCGTATCCGGGCGGAGAACGCCAGCATGGCCATCGGGCCTGCAGTGGCGTGATACGGCAGTACCGAACCGATCGAAATGCCCGCAACCACCAGGGGATTGCTTCCTTCGTGGCGATCGATGCAGACGGCGCCCTCGTCCGCTGGGACCATGAGATATGCAGTGTCGCCGAACTTTTCGGCAATCTCCGACAGGTA
The DNA here is from genome assembly GCF_002258235.1 of Rhodococcus sp. 06-470-2. Lineage (NCBI taxonomy): Bacteria > Bacillati > Actinomycetota > Actinomycetes > Mycobacteriales > Nocardiaceae > Rhodococcus > Rhodococcus sp. 06-470-2. The sequence continues at coordinate 342,897 of NZ_NOYB01000016.1, forward strand.
TGGTTGCGCCGCACCGCGGATGTCGAGTTGGGTCAGTGCCGACGACCCGATCTCGAACACGGGCATGGCGATTCGATACGAGCCTTCGGCCGTTCGATCCACCCAACCGGCATGGATCAGCGTGGTCATCAGTCTGTGCACGGTCGTCTTGTTCATTCGACTTGCAGTCGTCAGGTCGTTGAGCGTCCACACCGGATGCGTCGTATCGAAGTGATCGAGCAATGTGCAGGCTTTGACGACGGCGCCGACGATGTCGCGGCCGGCGTGGGTATCGGACTCGGTGGGAACGTCCACGTGTTGTTCCTTCCGGTCGGCTGAAGCGTCGACGCCATCCTACGAAGCGATCGGAACCGGTGAGTGCACCGACCGGTGTTGACTTGTGATCCGAGCCACTCTAAATTCGGAATACGTTCCGCATTACGAAATGGATGGTGCTCATGACCGCGACACTCAGAGATCTGACCGAACAGGGCCTGGTGTACGCCCCGGGCGTATGGGACGGACTGACGGCAAAGCTGGCCGAACAAGCCGGGTTCTCGGCCCTGTGTGCCTCCGGCTTCGCCGTGTCGTCCGCACTCGGACTCCCCGACGCCGAGCTGTACACGATGACCGAGAACCTCCAGGCGGTGCGCACCATCGGCGAGGCGTCGTCACTACCGTTGGTCGCGGATATCGATACCGGCTACGGAAACGCCGTCAACGCGGCGCGGACCGCAGGTCGATTCGCCGTCGCAGGTGTCCAGGGCGTCTTCATGGAAGATCAGCTCTCGCCCAAGAAGTGCCCCATCTGCGTGGGCGAGCCCGTGGACCTCATCAGCATCGAGGAAGCGTCGGGAAAGGTCAGAGCAGTGCGGGATTCGCTGCCGGACCACGTCCTGATGATTGCCCGCACCGATGCGCGTGGCGACGACGCGATCCGACGCGCGACTGCATACGTCGACGCCGGTGCCGACATGATCATGCCGGTCACGAAGACCTTCGAGACCGCCGACGAGTGGGCTCGCTGTCACGACGCCGTCGGTGTCCCACTGATGGCGACATTGACCGCGTCTACGTGGACCGAGCGCGAGTTCACCCCGGAGGTGTTGCAGCAGATCGGCGTTCGACTCGCTCTACTGCCGACCCAGGTGCTGATGGCTGCCACCGGAGCTGCTCGTGAGGCTCTGCGCCGACTCGCAGGCGGAGAAGCCCCGGCCGAGGTGAGCGCCGACGCGCTGCAGCACCACGAGTTCGTCGATCTCATCGGTTTTCCGGAAGTCGAAGCAGCGCAACGGAAGTACCTTCCCGCCGACTCGAAGGTGTGATCGGTATGAGTCCCGACGCACTGACGATGGTCGAGAAGATCCTCGGCCGAACCTGTGATGCCGATGTGGTGCACGCCGGAGAGAATCATGCCGTGCGACCCGCTCGGATGATCGCCTACGACTTCCCGGGCTACACCGACGTGATGTTCCGGCAGATGCGCGAGGACTTCGGCATCACCGAACTCGACGACCCGGCGCGATACGTCGTCTTCATCGACCACATGCTCACCAAGAAGAACGCCAAAGAACAAGAGGTGCACCAGATCACGCGAGATTGGTGCGAGTTCTACGGCATCGAACTGCACGAGGGCCGCGGCATCGGTCATCAACTCACCGCCGAACTCGGACTCGCAACGCCAGGAGACTTTCTCGTCCACTTCGACGGGCACATCAGCGGAATCGGTGCGTTCGGCGCACTCGGTTGGGGCATCCGGCGCGATCTGATCGAGGCATGGGTGACAGGACAGCTGTACGTCGACATCCCGGCCACCACCCGGTTCGACCTCGTGGGTGAGTTCGGCCCCGGCGTCGACAGTCGCGATCTCGTCCACACGATCATCGACCTGGTCGGTGCGGACGGGTGCGCCCACCAGGTCATGGAGTTCGGTGGTCCCGGAGCGCGGTCGATGAAGATCGACCACCGCCAGGGACTGTGCGGGATGGCGATGTTCACCGGAGCGGTCTCGGCGATCTTCGAACCCGACGAGCTGTCGCTCGCCTACGCCCACGACGTCGCCCGGCACGCGTTCAGCCCCGTGCTCCCCGACGAGGGCGCCACCTACGCGGCCCGCCACACCATCGACCTGTCCACCATCGTTCCGCAGGTGGTGCAGCCCGGCTCGGCCCGTGCCGCCAACACGCATACCGCCGCCGATCTGGCCGGAATACCGATCACGAAGGCGTTCATCGGGTCCTGTGCCAGCGGCCGCATCGAAGACTTGCGCGCGGCGGCTCTGGTGCTCGACGGGCGGACGGTCGCACCCGGGGTCGAGTTGAACGTGGTGCCGACCTCGCAGAAGGTGCACGATCAAGCCGAAAGCGAAGGGCTGCTGGACATCCTGCGTTCGGCGGGCGCGCATATCGCGGTGTCGAGCTGCGACTTCTGCTTCGGATACCAGAAGCCCCTCGCGGCAGGCGAGAACTGTATTTCCACCGGGGTGCTGAACATCTCAGGGCGAATGGGTAGCTCCGACGCCAACATCTACATGGGTTCACCCTTCACCGTCGCGGCCAGCGCCCTCGCCGGGACGATCGCGCAGGTGGGGTCATGAGCGCATACCCGCCCCCGCCCGACGTCATCGACGGTGCAGTCGCGTGGATATTCGGCGACGACTTCGACATCGATCTGGTGGTGGGTGTCGCGAACATCAAGTCCTACGACCCCGATCACCTCAGATCGGTCTGCATGGCGGCGTACGACCCGGATTTCGTCGATCGAGTTCGCCCCGGAGACATCATCGTCGGTGGGCGGAACTTCGGCTACGGACATCCGCACTATCCGCCGATGGTGGCGTTGCGCAACCTGGGCATCAGTGCCGTTGTGGCGGAATCGTTCTCGCCCGGATTCTGGCGCGGCGAGACCTTCAACGGTATGCCCCTGATCACCGTCCCCGGAATATCGGACGCGGTGGCCGTCGGTGACGTAGTCGGACTCGACTGGCGTCGGGCCGAGGTGTCGAAGGCGGACGGCACCACGATCACCGGTCATCCACCCAATGCCCGCACCGTCGCCGTCATCGAAGCAGGAGGGTCGTACGAACTGCTTCTCTCCGAACACCGAAGCAAGCAACCACTCACAGAAGGATCAGCGCGATGACGAACACCGAACACTCCCGCGCAGGAGTCGCACCGCCCAAGGCGGACACCACGACCGCGCGCCGAGCTGCGCTCGCCGGAGGTGTCGGCACGCTCATCGAGTATTACGACTTCGCGGTCTACGGCTTCCTCGCCGTCGTCATCGCACCGCTGTTCTTCCCATCCACCAGCCCCGGCGTATCGATACTGGCGACCTTGGCGGTCTTCGGCGTCGCCTACGTCGCCCGTCCGCTCGGCGGAATCTTTTTCGGAAGACTCGGAGACCGTAAGGGTCGTCGGCACGCCCTCGTCATCACCGTGGTGTGCATGGGCGTCGCCTGCGGCATTCTCGGCCTGCTGCCGACGCACTCGAGCGTCGGCGTGCTGGCCCCGGTTCTGCTGGTCATCGTCCGGCTCGCCCAGGGGTTCTCGGCGGGCGGTGAGATCGGCGGTGCCGCAACCTACATCGCCGAATCGGCACCGCCGAACCGTCGTGGATTCTTCGGTTCGTTCACGCCGGTGGGATCGACACTCGGCTTCGCCGTCGCTGCCGCCGTCGTCGGGGTCGTCGCTCTGATCACGACCGACGAACAAATGTCGTCCTGGGGATGGCGCATCCCGTTCCTGCTTGCTCTGCCCCTGGCGTTCGTATGTCTCCGTGTCCGGCTGAAGCTGGAGGACAGCCCGGAGTTCGAGGAAATGGCAGCCAAGAACGAGGTAGCCAAGAGCCCGTTGAGTGACGTGGTGAGGAAGCAACCGTGGTCGGTGCTCCGCGTCGTCGGCATCGCGATCGCGATGAACGGATCCGGATACATCGGACTGACCTACTTCAGCGTGTACCTGATCAACGACCTCGGGTTCTCGAAGGACTCGGTGTACTGGACGTCGGCGGTGGCAATTGCGTTGGCCTGCGCCACTTTTCCGTTGAGCGGGATGCTGACCGACAGATTCGGCCGCAAACCGGTACTGCTGTTCGGCTATGTGGCCTACGTGATCATCGCGCTACCGGTCTTCATGATTCTCGGTGCCACGTCGAGCATTCTGATCGTCGGCGTCGTCTACTTCGTCTACATGGTGCTCAATGGCGTCGTACAGGTTCCGGCGTTCCCGCTGTTCACCGAACTGTTCCCGCGATCGGTTCGCTACACCGGAGTGTCGTTGGGCTTCAACATCGGAACGATCGCCGCAGGCGGAACTGCGCCGTACGTCGCCGCACAGTTGGTCGAATCGACCGGCAACGCGATGTCACCGGCGTACTGGGTGATGGGCGTGTGCGCCATCGGTGTTGCGACGGTGCTGACCATCAAGGAGACGGGACACAGCACGCTCCCCGTGTAGCTGGAGCTGCTCTGCTGTCAGCAGCGATCCCATCAGGCTGGTCGACGGCAGCGCGGACCGGATGACCGGCACACTGGGTACATGAAGCTATTGGTCCTCGGCGGAAGCGACTTCGTGGGGCGATGCGCCGTCGAACACGCCCTCGATCTGCAGTGGGACGTCACGGTACTCAATCGCGGCACGACCCCGTCGGATCCCCGGGTCAACCAACTCCGTGGAGACAGACGCGCGACCGGTGGGCTGAATGCGATTCGAGAAGGTAACTGGGACATGGTGTTCGACACCTGGTCATGGGAGCCGAGCGCCGTCGAGCGGTCGTCGGCGACGCTCGTCGGTCGAGTCGATGGCTACATCTACGTCTCGAGCCGATCCGTGTACGACGCGCCCGAGGCAGGAGCGAACGAGACCTGGCCGACGGTCCACGGGCCTGGCGAGGACTATGCGCGATGCAAACTCGGCGGTGAGCAGGCCGCTGCTGCAGCGTTCGGCGCTCGAGCGCTGCTGGTCCGCGCCGGGCTGATCCTGGGACCCTACGAAAATATCGGCCGACTTCCCTGGTGGCTGAACAGAATCGAGCGCGCTGGCGATGTGCTCGCGCCCGGTCCCGCCGACCTGGCACTGCAATATGTCGATGCCCGCGATCTCGTTGCCTGGAGTCTGGATGCAGCGGCCCGGGGTCTCGGGGGCGCGTACGACGTGGTGAGCCGGCCAGGTCATGCCACGATCGACGACGTTCTGCAGGCCTGCATCCAAGCCACCCGCTCCGATGCTCGGCTGTGCTGGGTGGAGCCGGACGTACTCAGCGCTGCAGGCGTGCAGCCGTGGACGGAGCTCCCGATCTGGATTCCGCCGGGGGTCGATCACGATTCGTTGCATGCATCCGATGTCTCGAAGGCATTCGCTGCGGGGCTCCGGACTCGTCCGATTCAGGAGACCATCGCCGACACGTGGATGTGGTTGCAGTCGCTGAACGGACGGACGCCGATGAGGGACGATCGGCCGCCCGTCGGACTCTCGGCCGAGCGTGAGGCGGCAATTCTGGCGGGGCGGTGAACTCGGCAGACGCGCGCGGAATCGTCGGACGCGTTCGGAATTGCCACAGGATCGGTGTCGAAATCGCGCGCGTCTGACAAACGCGCGCGCGTTTGCGGGGAAACCGGCCCCGCTACCTCACTATTTGCCACTCTCGACCCAAAGCTAGAGAACGATAGACAACGCTACGGAGCGCAGAGTCGTCGTACTGCGCCCTCGATGATCGACGCCCGACGCTGGTGTTCGGTGTCGTCGACGGCTCCGCAGTCGTTACCCGGCGCGGTCATCCACGACGAGGTGATGCCGAAGATCATGGTGAACAGGTCGTCGACGGTGAACGCGTCCGAGATCGTCCCCTTCTTCTGTACCGCGGCCACAGCCGTTCGTCGCTCGGCGAATACCGATCGGACCTTCTCCACGCCTGCCGCGCCCTTGCCGCCCTGAAGTTGCGTCCACAGCAGCAATCGGTGTTCCTCGGGGTGCGCGGCGAAGTGCAGATACTCGCGGGCGGCGTATCGCCCCAGATCGTCGGCGGTGAACGGAACCGATTCGAGAAATCGGGTGAATCCGTCCTCCATCACGGCTCGGAACAGAGCTTGCTTGTCGCCGAAATAGGCGTACAGGCGTTCCTTGCTGGCCTTGGCGGAGACGGCGATGCGATCCACTCGTGCTCCGGCCAGTCCGTGCTCGGAGAATTCTGCGCGAGCGGCGGCGACGATGCGGGCGCGGGTTGCGCTGGCGTCAGGCTTCATGAAGGCCACGATACCGCCTACCAACTAGTTCGTTTGACACCTCGGACGGCATCGCCTACCTTTTCGATCGGGACATTTTCGTGCCCGAGAATCGACGAGTACGAGTGGGGTAGAAACATGTCGCAGCTCTCCGAGCGAGAATCGCCGGATCTCAACCCGAACTACGAGCGCCGATGGCTGGTGCTCTGCATCGTCGCCATCACGCAGCTCACGATCGTGCTGGACGGCACCATCGTCAACATCGCGCTGCCGCAGGCTCAGCTGGACCTGGGTATCAGCGACAGCAGCCGCGCCTGGGTCATCACCGCCTACGCGTTGTCGTTCGGCGCACTTCTGCTGCTCGGCGGACGCATCGCCGACTACTGGGGACGCAAGCGCTCGTTCATCGTCGGCATGGCAGGCTTCGCAGTTGCCTCCGCAATCGGCGGACTCGCCCAGGAGGGCTGGCAGCTGTTCATCGCGCGCGCCGGCCAGGGCGTCTTCGCCGCACTGCTCGCACCGGCAGCACTGGCCATCCTGACGGTCACGTTCACCGACACCAAGGAACGCGCCAAGGCGTTCGGTGTGTTCGGAGCGATCGCCGGTGGCGGCGCAGCCGTCGGCCTGCTTCTCGGCGGAGTGCTCACCGAATACGCGAACTGGCGCTGGTGCCTGCTCGTCAACATTCCGGTCGCTGTGGTTGCCATCGCTGCCGCGGTGCCGTTGGTCAAGGAAAGCAAGGCGCACGGAGACACTCGCTACGACCTGCCGGGCGCGATCCTCGTCGCACTCGGGCTGGCATCGCTGGTCTACGGCTTCACCGAAGCCGAAGACGGCTGGGCGACGGTACCGACCATCTCCTTCATCGCCCTCGGCCTCGCTCTTCTCGCGGCCTTCGTCGTGGTGGAGTCGAAGTCGGACAACCCGTTGCTTCCGCTCAGTGTGCTGCTCGATCGGGACCGCGGTGCCGCGTACATCGGATCCGCCGTCATCGGTGCCGCACTGCTCGGCGGCACGTTGTACCTCACGTTCTACTTCCAGATCGTGCTCGAGATGAGCCCGGTGATCGCCGGCGTCGCGTCGCTGCCGATGACCGGTGGAATCCTGATCACCGCTGCAATCGCCTCCGCGCTGTTGCCGAAGATCGGGCCCAAGCCGCTGATGACCGTCGGTCCCGTCGTCTCCGCGATCGGCCTGCTGCTGCTCACGCAGATCGGTGTCGACACCTCGTACTGGACGCACGTCCTCCCGGGCGTCGTGCTGCTCGGCCTCGGTCTCGGCCTCCTGATGGTGCCGATGCAGAACGTCGCGCTCATCGGAGTGCCCGATCACGACGCAGGTGCCGCATCCGCGCTGATCAACGCCACACTGCAGGTCGGCGGCGCACTCGGCGCGGCGGTGTTCACCACGGTGTACACCTCGTCCAAGTCCACGTACCTGGCCGAGAACCCCGCACCGACTCCGCCTGCCGGAGTTCCTGCCGAGGCTCTCGCGAGCCAGGAGATCCCCAGCGACGAGGTACTGGCCGCGTTGCCGGAGCCGATCCGAAACTTCGTGCTGGCCACCATCGACCACGCCTTCGCAGCCGAGGTCTCGGGTTACGCCTGGGCCTTCGGGACCGCCGCGATCCTCGTCGCGCTGGTGTGCCCGGTCGTGTTGGTGCTCGTCCGCGCGAAGAAGGACGACCTGCCCGTCGGCGACACCCCGGTGCACATCGGATAGGTCACGCAGGACGAACCCCGCTGCTCACCCGTCGAGCAGCGGGGTTTGTCGTAGTGCGGGTCTCTACTCCGGGTCGATCGCGTCGGCCTGCGCGGTGAGCAGCATGTGCAACAACTCCGGCGGCAATGCCAACGGTGGCATCGAACCGAGAGTGATGGAGTTCTCGGCATCGCCGTTGAGCTCCGTCACCTCGTCGTGCAGTCTTTCCATCTTCTCGTCGAGCTTGTTCGCGCTCTCGGCGGCCTCGGTCAGTTCGGCCAGCAGAGTGGGCGGAATTTCTCCGCGGTACTTGTAGAAGATCTTGTGTTCCAAGCTTGCCCAGAAATCCATCGCGATGGTTCGGATCTGCAGCTCGACGAGCACCGGTTGGACGCGGTCGGACATGAACACCGGAATCTCGACGATCAGGTGCAAACTCTTGTAGCCGTTTGGTTTCGGGTTTGCGATGTAGTCCTTGGTCTCGACGACGCGCACATCGCTCTGGCTACTGAGCATGTCGGCAATGCGGTAGGTGTCGGAGATGAAGCTGCAGGTGATGCGCACACCCGCGACGTCGAAGATGTTCTCGCGGATCGCGTCGAGATTGAGCGAGCACTTCTTGCGCTGCGCCTTGTCGATGATGCTCTCGGGCGTCTTCAACCTCGACGAGACGTGTTCGATGGGGCTGTAGCGGTGAATGTGGGTGAATTCCTGCTTGAGGATGTTGATCTTGGTGATCAGCTCGTCGATCCCGAACTTGTAGCTCATCATGAATCGCGTGAAATCGTGCCTGAGTCGACCCAGGTCGACCGCGGTTTCACTGTTCTTCATGACCTCGTTCATGAACACGATTGTCCACGACGGCAGGTCGGGCGCGCGCGGCGCGCGAATCGAAGCTTGCATCACTGCACGACGGGCCCAGTTCGGGGGTGAATCTCACGACGCCACAGGACTGGCACTGATGCGTCCGGTGATGTCCGAGTTCACACGAACATGCCCGCGAACCGACGAGAACCGACCCTGCGACGAGCCGATGACCGTTGCCACAACGCTTCGGTGCTCTCTCGGCCCATCGATCCCCGACGCGATAGAGCGAGCCGGCCGCAGGCTCGGGTTCGACTGCCATTGCGTGCGACCGCCTTCGAGAATCCGTACAGTCCGCTCTGGACCGCCCGAAGTGGCTCCGCTGGCCGCATCGCCAACTCCGGGGGCACGCTCAGACTAACAGAAATCGAACGTGTGTTCTAACGTGTGGGTCAAAACCACGTCTTGCGGCCACCGACTGCGCGCCCCATCGAACCGAGCAGTGTCAGAACCGCGCCGACGACCACGAGGATGATGCCGATAGTCGTCAGGATGGATATGCCGGCGAAATAACCGATGAGTGCGAGGATGATTCCGAGAACGATCATGACTACTCCTGGTGCATCTGTGAGCCCGCTACCGACGAATGCCGATGGGACCGAACGTACCCGCGTCAGGTGGAGGATCGATCACGATTGCCGTTATTTTCCGGCGTCGACTTTCGCCGCGAGGAAGGCCTCCGGGTCGATCAGATCCGCCTGCCCCACGATCGATCCCAGGTCTGCTATGCGCTCGATGCCGGTGAGAACCATCTCTTCTTCGACCGTGCCCTCGGCGTAACCGTAGTAACAGGTCGAGGTCGTGTGGTTGTGGTCCTTGTCGATTCGGTTCGCACGCCCCTCGATCTGGCGAATGTCGATCGGTGTCCACCTCGGGTCGTGAATCAGCGTCACGCGCGGGGCCAGGGTCGAGACCGTCCCCTCGGGCAGCAGTAACTCGTTGGTGTGCAGATTGATTGCACTGGTGGTGGTCGACACGATGACCGACGCCGCCCCGGTCTGGAAACGTCTGATCGATGCCTCCTGCTCGGGGCTGCTCATGGAGCCGTCGACCACGGCGACATCGAGACCCTCGTCCCGCAGAGTCTGCGCGAGCGCGGCGACCGACTCGCGGTAGAACATCGAGACGAACACCTGATTGCCGGCCTTGACCCACGTCCGTACCTGGTCCGCGGACGCGGGAATGCGCAAGTACGAGCACTTCTGGCGAAACCGCAGCGTCGCCGCGCGAGTACTCGGGTTCTTCTGCAGCACGCGCTTTCCGCCGACGGCCTTCCAGATCGGCAGCCCGACTTCCTTGCGATAGTCCACCCATGCCGAGTTGTACAGCCGCTTCTGGGCGGCAGTGAGTTCCTGTCCGAGCGGTTCGCGGGGCGTCGGTGGCGAGGGACGCGAAATCGACCACGGCACAGTGCCTCCCGACAGCCAGCCGTGTACGGCCGCGATGTCACGTGCGCGGCGGGCCGCGTCCTCGGGCTCCCAGCGCCACGTCGTCAACCCCGTCGTCGCCTTGCCCGCCTTCACGGCGAACCCGGATTCGATGAGGAACTCGGCCCACTTCATCGTCACCGCGTACCCGAGGTACTCCTCGTCGCCCAGGATCTCGACGCCGCGACTGCGCTCCACCGCCCGAGCCATGTACGCGAAGTGCAGCGGCTGATAGCCGGGCGTGGCAGACATCCACACCACCGAACGGGCCGCCTCCTGATACCGCCAGAGAATCTGCGACTGTTGGGATTCGATGTTCATCAGCGCATGCGACTCGTCGGCGATCACCACGTCCATGTCGAACCGCAATTCACCGAGCGAGATGGTCCGTTTGTTCTGTGTCCGTTTGCGTTTGCCCAGATCGGTCTCCGGCGGAACCGACAGGAGCTTCTTCGTCGATTGGTAGGTGATCAGCAGCCAACGCTTGCGCTCGGACGGCTCGATGTCTGCCTCGCTGTCTGCGATGGTGCGACGCCACCCCGGCAGCGCGCCCTTGGGTGCGACCACCAGCACCGTGCCGATCTCGGCCGCCGACATCTGCCGGACGGCCTCGCACACCGCGAGCGTCTTGCCCAGACCCGTCGAATCCATCTGCGCGAAGTACGGGAAACCGGCCTCGAGGGCGGCGAGATGGCGCCCGACGGACTCGAGTTGGGTGTCGCGAGGCTGCATCGCCCGCTCTCGCACAGCTTCGTCACGCCAATTCTCGTTCGCGTCGTCCTCGAGCCACCGCTGCAGGCTGTACGGCATCGACTCGTACGGCTGCAGATACTCCGGCAACTCGGTGCCGTAGTACGCGAACACCCGAGGGCCCGGATACCAGCGCGCTCCGGCAGCGCCTGCCGCCGACCGATCCTCGAACGGCACGTCCAGCACCCAGACGCGCTCACCGGGATCGGGTACCCGCAGATCGGGGGCAGCAGTCTTGCGCGGCGAGGTCTTGCGCGGAGCGGCCCGCTTGCGTGGTGCGGCTTTTTTCGGAGCAGCGGCCTTCTTCGGTGCCGGCTCACCGTTCTTCGCGGCCGCGAACTTTCGCGCAGCGCTGCTCTGCCCGGCCTTGACGGTGCGGGCAGTGGTGGATCGGGCTGTGCGTCTACGAGGTGGCATCGGATCCAGTCTGTCGTACGGTGTGCACGAACACCGTAAAGGAGCCCTGTGACATACACGAACGACCCACGCGCCGTAGTACTCGTCCACGACCGGGACCCGGCTCTCGCGCGACGCGACATCGGCACCCTCGACGCCGAATTGCGCAGCAGGGGTTTCCAGTTGGACGTGCACTCCTTCGATCACAGCCCCGACACCGCGCCGCCGTCGCTGTCCGAGGCGCAGTTGCTGGTGGTCATGGGCTCGCCGGACGCTGCGTACGACGACACGCTGACCTGGCTCGCGCCGGAAATCGCATACGTACGGCAGGCCGTCGACGCGCAGGTCCCGATCCTGGGTGTCTGCTTCGGAGGTCAGTTGCTCGCTCGGGTGCTCGGCGGAAGCGTGCGCAAGTCCGAGCATCCCGAGTACGGTTTCGTCGACGTCGAGTCGTCCGATCCCGAGCTCGTCGCCGTCGGCCCGTGGATGGAGTTTCACGGAGACACCTTCGTCGCTCCCCCGGAGGCGACGGTGATCGCCCGCAACGGGGCCGCACAACAGGCGTTCGTACACGGACCGCACCTCGGACTGCAGTTCCACCCCGAAATAGACCTCGACACGTACGACGCGTGGGCGGCCGCATGGGACCGTGACGGCGTCGAACACGAGGTGGACGTGCACGAGATTCGCCGAGCCATCGCCGACGCCGAACCTGCAGCTCGGTTGCGGTGCTCGGCTCTGCTGGACTCGTTTCTCGCCCGAGCCTCGGCGGTGCCCCGGTAGGGTCGAACGATGACCGAGGCCAGGCCCAGCAACTTCAGCGATCACCAACTCGGCATCTACGCCGCCGGGATGTTCGCGCAGCAGACACCGTCGATCACCACCAACCTGGCGCGGCTGGAGGATCAGGCTGCCGAGAAGCTCTCGCCCGAGGCTCTCGGCTACATCGTCGCCAGTGCGGGCAGTGGCTCGACGGCTCGTGCGAACCGGGTCGCCTTCGACAGGTGGGCCATCACGCCGCGAATGCTGCGGAGCTCAGCGGCCCGCAACCACGCGTGCACCGTGCTCGGCACCGACATGCCCGCTCCGTTGCTGATCGCACCGGTGGGGATCCAGACCCTCGCCCACCCCGACGGCGAGCTCGCCACCGTCCGCGCAGCTGCGGAACTCGGTGTGCCGTACATACATTCGACGCAGGCATCGCATTCGTTCGAGCAGGTCGCCGAGGCGGGTGGCGACGCTCCCCGCTGGTACCAGCTGTACTGGCCCACGGACGAATCGGTGCTGCTGAGCTTCCTGCAGCGCGCCAAGGATTCCGGCTTCACCGCCCTGGTGCTGACCCTCGACACGACCCTGTTGGGTTGGCGGCCCGCCGATCTCGACCGCGGGTATCTTCCCTTCCTGGCCAACCTCGGCATCGAGAACTACCTCAGCGATCCGGCGTTCCAGGCCGGGCTGGCCCAGCCCGTCGAGGAGAACCCCGTTGCCGCCGCGATGCATTGGGCGCAGATGTTCCCCAACCCCGGTCTCTCGTGGAAGAACCTGACGTTCCTGCGGGAGCACTGGAGCGGCCCGATCGTGCTCAAGGGGATCTGCACCGTGGGCGACGCCAGGGAGGCGGCCGCACACGGAGTCGACGGCATCGTCGTCTCCAATCACGGCGGTCGTCAGATCGACGGGGCCAGAGCATCACTGGACGCATTGCCTTCGATCGTCGACGCCGTGGGCGAGCAACTGACAGTGTTGTTCGACTCGGGCGTGCGCACCGGAGCCGACATGGCCAAGGCCCTCGCGCTCGGGGCCGATGCGGTACTGCTCGGCCGACCGTTCCTCTACGGACTCGCACTCGGTGGACAGGAGGGCGTGGCGCACGTATTGCGTTGCCTGCTGGCCGAATTCGACCTGGTGACCAGCCTGTCCGGCCACACCGGTGCGGGCGAGCTCGGCCGCGACTCGATCATGGAGTCCTGATGGAGTGGACGAAGCACGCCATCTGGTGGCATCTGTACCCACTCGGATTCACCGGCGCACCGGTCCACGGCTGGGACGGGGAGTCCCAAGCGGAGCTGCACCGGCTGAACAGAATCGAGAAGTGGCTCGACTACGCACTCGAGCTCGGCGCGTCGGGCATCGCCCTCGGTCCGATCTTCGAATCCGAGAAGCACGGCTACGACACGGTCGACTACCACCACGTCGACGGCAGGCTCGGCACCGACGAGGACATCGACTCACTGATCGCCGCAGCGCACTCCCGTGGCCTGAAGATCATGTTCGACGGCGTCTTCAACCATGTGGCACAGAGCTTTCCGAAGTTCCGTCAGGCCCTGGCCGAGGGGCCGGACTCCGAGGCCGCAGGGTGGTTCCATCTGGATTGGTCCGGCGACGAGCCGACGCATCGCAACTTCGAGGGGCACGACGAACTGGTTGCGCTGAACCACGAGAGCCCACACGTGCAGCAGTACGTCGTGGACGTGCTCTCGCACTGGCTCGAACGCGGCGTCGACGCCTGGCGACTCGACGCGGCCTATGCGGTGTCGCCGCGCTTCTGGGCGGCGGTACTGCCGAAGGTTCGCGAAAAGCACCCGGACGCATACTTTCTGGGCGAGGTGATTCACGGTGACTACGACCGAATCGTCTCGGCCTCCACGCTGGATTCGGTCACCCAGTACGAGCTGTGGAAGGCGATCTGGAGCGGTCTGAGCGAGAAGAACTTCTTCGAGCTCTCGCATGCATTGGAGCGGCACAACGGCTGGCTCGACGCCTTCGTACCTGCCACATTCGTCGGAAACCACGACGTCAATCGCATCGCGAGCGTCATCGAGGACGAGCGACATCTGCTGCACGCGTTGGTGGTTCTGTTCACCGTGGGCGGTATGCCGATGATCTACTACGGCGACGAGCAAGCGTTCCGCGGCATCAAGGAAGACCGCGTCGGCGGCGATGACGACGTGCGTCCGGAGTACCCCGAATCCCCGGACGATCTGGCCCCGTACGGCTGGCCCGTGTTCCGAATTCACCAGGAGCTGATCGGGTTACGACGCCGAAGCCCGTGGTTGTACTCCGCCCGCACCGAAACTCTCGAGCTCACCAACACCGCACTCGTTTACCGAGCTTCTGCGGACGGCGAGTCGATCACCGTGGCACTGAATCTCGGCGACGACGCGATCGACTACGCGGTCGAGGGCAGGGAGGTGCTGGCCGGGGAAGCGGGCCTGAACGACGGGCGGGTGAACGTTCCGCCGCACGGCTGGGCGGTCATCGGTTGAGGGCCCTGGCCGCTTTCGCGCGGTCGAAGAATGCCAGCAGGTGCGGCAACTGCTCGTCGGTGACAGTGAACTTCATTCGGTCGCCCGAGTAGCCGATGCTGCCGTCGGATGTTCGCAGACCGAGGACGATCTTGGTGCCGTCCCGGGTCGGCTTCGCGTCCACGCCGAGCTGATCCACATGCCACCGACAGCGCCCGCCCGATGCGATCCTCACGGCGGCGTCGAACACCTCGACGGTGCGGTGGTCGAGAACGAAGATGACGTTCTCGTCGAGGCGATACTCCAGGTAGACGCGTTCGGCCATGGCGGCACAGTAACTTGTCATCGTCGTATTCGGGTATCTATCAACTGAGCTAGAGAGCCGTATCGACGGCAATGCAGCGTCCTGCCAAGACCGGTGGGTACAGTCGAGCGCGACACGGGGTGCCCCCAGGGGCTGAGAACACACCCGTCGAACCTGATCTGGTTAGGACCAGCGAAGGGAATGTCGTGACGTTCGGTATTCCTGTCCCCTCGTGACGGTCCCGACCTCGAACGAGAGGCGAGGCGCATGAAATTCGACGAGCAGACAGTGTTGATCACCGGCGGTGGACGCGGACTGGGAGCAGCGATCGCCGCGGCGTTCGCCGGTGAGGGTGCACGTGTGGTGATCGATTACCGCAACAGCAAAGATGCTGCCGAGGCGCTGGCAGACCGGCTCGGCGAGAACGCGATCGCAGTGCAGGGTGACGTCACCGACGAGTCGGCCGTCGCCGCGCTGTTCGGCACTGCACGTGAGCACTTCGGCACCCCGATCACCACCGTCGTCAACAACGCACTTGCCGATTTCTCCTTCGACGGAGATGCCCGCCCCAAGGCCGACACCATCACCTGGGAGCGTTTCGACGCGCAACTGCGAGGCAGCGTCCGCGCGGCGTTGCTCACCACCCAAGCTGCACTGCCGGGTATGCGCGAGACCGGGTTCGGCCGAATCGTCAACGTGGGCACCAACTTGTTCCAGAATCCGGTGGTGCCGTACCACGACTACACGGCGTCCAAGGCGGCTCTGCTCTCCCTGACCCGCACTCTTGCCGCCGATCTGGGCGCGGACAACATCACCGTCAACATGGTCTCGGGTGGACTGCTGCGCACCACCGACGCCAGCGCGGCCACTCCGGCCGAAGTGTTCGACTTCATTGCTGCGTCGACTCCGCTGCAACGCGTCACCACCCCCGAGGAATTCGCCGATGCACTGCTGTTCTTCGCCTCGCCGTGGGCGCGGTCGGTCACCGGTCAGAACCTCGTCGTCGACGGCGGCCTGGTCAAGGACTGACATGCACCTCAACGCTTTTCTCTACGGTTGCGGGCACCACAGTGCGGCGTGGCGGCACCCCGATTCGCGGGTGGAGGACCTGGGCGACATCTCGTACTACGAGGAACTCGCGCAGCTCGCCGAACGGGGAATGTTCGACGCCGTGTTCTTCGCCGACGGACATTCGGTTCGCGATCCCGCCGGGGCCGGCACCTGGTTCCTCGAGCCGATCACCGCGCTGTCGGCCATGGCCAGGGCCACCACGCGCATCGGGCTCGTCACCACGGTGTCGTCGACGTTCTACACCCCGTTCCATGCTGCGCGAATGCTGGCGTCGCTCGATCACATCAGCGGCGGCCGGGCCGGTTGGAATGTGGTCACCTCCATGTTCGACGCCGAGGCCCGCAATCACGGAATGGACGTCATTCCGGCTCGTGAGGAGCGCTACGCGCGCGCCGAGGAATTCGTCGATACGGCTCTGGCGCTGTGGGATTCGTGGGATGCCGACGCGTTGACACTCGATCGGTGTGGCAACTACGCCGATCCGGCCAAGGTGCACTCGATCGATCACGACGGCAAGCACTTTCGGGTCGACGGTCCGTTGACGGTACCGCGGTCGCCGCAGGGTCGTCCGGTCCTGTTTCAGGCCGGAGCGTCGGGACCGGGCCGCGAACTGGCGGCCAAGTATGCCGAGGCGATCTACGCCGTCGCCTACGATCTCGTGGCAGCGCAACGCTA
This sequence comes from Rhodococcus sp. 06-470-2, assembly GCF_002258235.1. NCBI lineage: Bacteria > Bacillati > Actinomycetota > Actinomycetes > Mycobacteriales > Nocardiaceae > Rhodococcus > Rhodococcus sp. 06-470-2. The sequence goes on from NZ_NOYB01000016.1 coordinate 359,529, forward strand.
TTACGAGGACGTGAAGACGCGGATCGACCGTGCGGGTCGCGACAGCGCGACGGTGGGAATCATGCCAGGTCTGGTGACCTATATCGGCTCGACCATGGACGAAGCCCGCCGCAAGAAAGCCGAACTGGATCGGCTGCTCCCCACCGAGCAGTCGTTGGCGATGCTGTCGACATTCACCGGGCAGGACTGCGCTGCTTGGGAACTCGATGCTCCGGTACCGACGCTGCCACCGGCAGCGGAGTTCACCGGACCGCAGGGGCGCTACGAGACGATTCTGCGGATCATCGAGAAGGATGCCCCCACGGTCCGAGAGTTGCTCGGCACCCTCGCGGCGGGTGGTGGACACGCCACGATGATCGGTACACCGGAGTCGGTCGCCGACGAGATGCAGTCGTGGATCGGTCGCGGTGCCGACGGGTTCAATCTGATGTGCCCTCGCTACCCGGACTCGCTCGTCGACTTCGTCGATCAGGTGGTCCCTATATTGCAGCAGCGCAGTCTCTTTCGATCGGAGTACACCGCGTCGACGCTGCGTGGGCACCTGGCTCACTGAGTGGATTCACCGAGCGCCGAAGACACCCCGATCGACGAACGCCACCAGAGCGTCGAGTCCTTGCTCGGGCGAGCCCTGCCACAGCCGGGCGAAGTTCTCCGCCGCACCGCCGATCAGCATCGCGGTGGTGGCCGGGGATGCCGGTAGCTCGACGCCCGCCTTCTCGAAATTCGCGAGGCGGTTCACCCACGGCTCGAACTGGACCTGCGTGAATCGGTGCACTCGCTCGGCGAAGTCCGCATTGACGAGTGCGGCGTCGCGGAGGGCATCGATCACCACGCGGTGTCGAGTCATCAACTGCCAGAAGACTTCCACGTGTGGCCGCATCGTGGGGCGGTCGCGGGCCGTCGGATCCTGAGTGGCGACGATGATGTCGGCATCCACACCGATTTGCTCGGCCAACGCCAGCAGTAGTTCGTCCTTGCCGGAGTAATGGTTGTAGAACGACCCCGCTGCGCGGCCGGCTTGCCGGGTGATGTCGACGATCTTGGTGTTGAGGTAACCGGACCGGGCGAACACGACGCGGGCAGCGTTCTCCAGCTCGATGCGCGTCTGTTCGGCCTGCTGCGCCCGGCTCGTGGCCGCCATCGTCACACCCTCCCTGTTGACACCTCTGCCGTCACGATACACACTGAATATTGATTCAGTGAATATCGATTCGCTTCCTAGGGGGACGGATGAAAGCCGCAGTTCTGACCGAATTCGGAGTGCCCACGTACGCAGACCACGCCGACCCGGAACCGGCACCCGGCATGGAGGTGATCGACGTTGCGGCGGCGACACTCAATGCCGTCGACATCATCATCGCCGCGGGCACCCACTACCTCAGCCCGCAGTCACTGCCGACCGTGAGCGGTATCGAAGGAACGGGCACCACGCAGGACGGTCGCCGAGTCTATTTCTGCCCGCCGGTCCCGCCCTACGGTTCGATGGCCCAGCAGGCGCTGGTACCGACGGCGTCGCTCGTGGAACTACCCGATGGGCTGGATTTCTCGACCGCCGCGACGCTCGGCAACGCCGGACTGGCAGCGCTGATGCCGCTGACCCACGGCGGCCGGATGAAGGACGGGGAGAGCGTGGTGATTCTCGGTGGCACCGGGGTCGTCGGACGATTGGCCGTGCAGGCCGCCACGCTGCTCGGGGCCGGATCGATCACCGTGGTAGGCCGCGACGAGAGTGCACTCGACGCCACCCGAGAACTCGGTGCCACAGCGACGGTGGCCGTCGGCGACAAGAGCGTCGACGAACTGTCGTCCGCCATTCGGCACGCATCCTCCGGCGCGGACGTCGTGGTCGACTACACCTGGGGCACAGTCGCTCTGGCCGCACTGCGCGCAGGAAATCGGCTCGTTCGTCTGGTTCAGGTCGGCGACCGAGCCGGTGCGGAGGTCACCCTACCAGCGCAGCTCCTTCGATCGCTCGGGGCGACCGTCGTCGGCTTCATGCCGCTGCACTACGGGCCCGATGCCACGGCGCAGGCCTACCGAACCCTGACCGAGTGGGCCGTGGCAGGCAAGATCACCGTGGAGTACGAGAACGTCCCGCTGGCCGAGGTGGCGAGCGCGTGGAAGCGAGCCCCACTCACCCGTCACAAACTGATATTGGTCCCCTGACCGGCTCGCGCGTCCAGCGAGTCGATGAATTCTCGCGTCAACCTTGCGATGTCGTCGGCATGGGAGATCGGCGACCAGTGTCCGGCCGGAATGTCGTTGCGGGTCAGGTCTTTCACCCACTTGCCGGTGTCGTCGTAGTGGTACGGCCGCACGGCGACGTCCTCGGTGTTGACGATGAGGTGGACCGGGATGTCGATGTGTCGGTCGCGTGGATTGCCCAGAATGGGAAGAATATTCGCGCGGTACAGATTGGTGCCGTTGGTGGCGTCGGACCACAGCGTGGGGTTCTGGGTGACGAGGGAGGGATCGACGCCCGAGAACTCTTCGAGAAACGCGGGCCATCCCTTGGCGAACTGCCGTTTGATCCGCAGCTTGGCGAGGAGGGGGATGTGGAAGGTGACGGTGTACCACGACGCGCGTACCTGGGCGAGCACCTGCTTGATACCGGTGAGGGTGGGTTTGCGCAGCCGCGACTGCGACCACTTGCCGAGGTGATCGAGGTTCGGGCCGGAAATGGATGTGTACGAGCGGATTCGGTCCTTCGCACGCGGCTGGGCCGCGGCTTCCCATACCTCCACGGCACCCCAGTCGTGGGCGAGCACGTGTACCGGGGCGTCGGGGCTGACGGCGTCGGCGACAGCGTAGAAATCCGAGGCCAGACGCGCCAGCTTGTAGGCGGACTGCTCGGTGGGAACCGTGCTCTCGCCTGCTCCGCGGGAATCGTAGCTGATCACCCGAAAGCGGTCCTCCAGCTGGGGCACGATGTGGCTCCACAAATCGTGGGTATCGGGCCACCCGTGGACGAGGACGATGGGATCACCGTCGGGGTTGCCGCTCTCGAACACCGCCAGGCGGATCCCCTCGTTGACGACCGTCGTCCGAACTGCGTTGCTGCTCAACAGTGTTTTCCGTTCTATAGATCGAGTACGAGACGCCCGCTGCGTGCCCGGGAGACGCAGATGAGCATGTGATCACGTTGTTCTTCGGGAGTGAGCCGAGATTCGAGATGTTCGGGCTCACCCGAGAGCACCCGAACCTTGCAGGTACCGCAGAAGCCCTGCTGGCACGAGTATGCGATGTTCGGTTTCTGTTCCTTGACCGCGGTCAGCACCGACGCGTCGGCCGCGACGTCGAGCACGGTACCGGTGCTGATCAGCTGCACCTCGAACGGAGTGCCGTCGAGAATGGGCGGCGGGCCGAAACGCTCGAAATGCAGTGCCGTGGCCGGGCACTGGCGAAAATCGCGGCGCACGGCGTCGAGCATCGGGGTGGGGCCGCAGCAGTAGACGGCACCTCCTGCGGGTGCACGCTGGAGTAGTTCGCCCTCGGTGGGGTAGCCGTGCACGTCGTCGGTGCGGACGAACACGCGGTCCGACTCCCAGCTCTCGATCTCGTCGAGGAAGGGCATCGTGTCGCGAGATCGACCGCAGTACACGAACTGCCAATCCATGCCGAGAATTCGTGCAGCTCTGACCATCGCGATGATGGGAGTGATGCCGATCCCGCCGGCGATGAACAGGGCACTGCCTTCGCCGACGAAGGGAAAACCGTTGCGCGGCCCGCGAACAGTGACCTCGGTGCCCGGCTCGAGCCCGTGCATCTCGATGGATCCACCTGCGCCGGTGGGGATTCGACGTACCGCGATTCGGTAGGAGCTGCGATCGGCCGGGTTGCCGCACAACGAATACTGGCGGCGGCGGCCGGAGGGCAGGTGCAGATCGAGATGGCAGCCCGGATGCCAGATCGGCAGCTGATCCCCCGTCGGCGAGGCGAGCGTGATGGCCGCGACATCGTTGTCCTCGGCGACGATCTCGCGTTCGGTGACGACCAACGTCAACGCGGAATCGGGATTGTGGCCGGCGACGGCCTCGTCGTACTCCGCACCGGCAGCCGCACGCATGTATCCGTTGAGAAACGTGCCGAGAAGCTGCATCGACCGATCGGGATGTGCCCGTCCGCGCAGATCGGGCGGCGCATCCTTGGGAAGCAGCCGCGGGACGCGACGCGAGGTGAGCTTCACCTCGCCGCAGCCTGCGCGGCCGGCGAGGACGCGAGGTATCGGACGGCCTGCGCTGTCGAGCCCTCCTGGCTGGGGTGGTACGACTTCCTGAGGTAGCGCGACATGCTGCGACCGACGTGCGTCAACGCGGGCAGGGTGCCGCGTCTGACCGACTTCCGCCACAGAGCCGACCGAGGCTTGCGCACGGATCTCGGGGCGGACTGCAGCTCCGGGTCGTTCTTCATCAGGAAGATGATCCCGCGCATCCAGATGTACGCCATCAACGGCACGACCAGCACGAAGGTTCGGAGGCGACGGACCTCGCGCTTGTCGAAGTATCGGAGCGTGTCGTAGGCGACCGAGCGGTGCTCGACTTCTTCGGCACCGTGCCAGCGCAGCAGATCGAGCATGGTGGGGTGGATGCCCGCGCGGTCGAGACCGTCCGCGTTGAGCACCCAGTCGCCGAGGAACGCCGTCACGTGTTCGATGGCTGCGATCAGGGCCAAGCGCTCGACCAGGTTGTTCTTCGCCCGCAGACTCGTCACCGAATCGGCTCCGAGTACCTTGCCGAAGGTCCATTCCATCTGATCGGTGAAAGGCTTGGGGTCGAGCCCCTTGGCCTCGAGGTGAACGAGTACGCCGGTGTGGGCCTCGGCGTGCACGGCCTCCTGGCCGATGAAGCCGATGACGTCGTCGCGCAGCTTCTCGTCGTCGATGTACGGCAGGGCCTCTTTGAACGTGTCGACGAACCAGTGCTCACCGGCAGGCAGCAACAGGTGCAGCACGTTGAGAACGTGCGTGGTGTACGGGTCACCCGGCACCCAGTGCATCGGCAGATCGGTCCAGTCGAACTTCACGTTCCTGGCCTGCAGCATCACTTCGCCGGGATCCGAGGCGACGGTGTTCCGTTCGTTCATCGAGCCACTTCCTCCACATCCGCATGTGTGGCCGATGCCACAGTGCGCGCTTTAGTATAAACACCAGTTACAGGTAAAAGGAACCGTGTCGGAGTCGAGTGAGAGACTGCTGTGATGACCGACTCCTCCCCCGTGTCGATTCCCCCTGCCCCGGCGTCGACTCCCCCGAGTCGCGTCCCCATCGCCTGGCCTGCCGAATGGCCCGTCGAGGTCCGAAGAATCGCCGATGCCACGAACGATGCCCTCGCCGCCGTTGCGGCGCGGGATCCGATCGCGTTCGACGACGCCGTCGAACTACTGGGCCGCTCGGACTCGGCGCAGGCCGGGCACGTGCATGCCGAAATGGTACGCACGTTGCTCGAAGAGGTACATAGCGATGGATTGACCGGCGAGAACGTCCAGGAGGTACTGGGCCGGACCGTGCGCGGCGCGGACTGGCTGCCGAATCTGGACATCGCGGGATTCGTCGAGGTGCTCACCGGAGCCTTGGGCGTCGCCGACGTCGAACAGCAATCACGTACGAAGCCCAGGTCTGCGCACGCATTGTTGGTGGTCGCGGACCTACTCGCGGTGCGTCGCGGTCGCGCCGAGACCTATCTGCGCCGTGCACTGGCCGAAGTCCACCGAGCCGAGACGATCGAGATGCCCTAGCGAGATCTTCCCCTGTCTAGCACGAGCGCTAGACAGGGGAAGAAAGCGCTACCGATAAAGGATGTTCGCCCCGGCGAGGACGGCCCTGATCGACGACAGGTCGGCGTCGGCAGCCATGCCCATCGACCATTCGCGACGACCGTCGTGCTCGGCGAGGATGAAGGTTGCCGTCTCGTCGCCGATGATCTGCTGGTGGAACGAGAGGATCTCGATCCGGAATCCGGCGTCGTGGAGCATCGACGTCAACGCCTCGATCGGACCGTATGTCGTTGCAGCACAGGCGATGATCGTGTCGCCGATGCCGAAGGTGGCGTCGAACTCGATCTTGCAACCGGTGGATTTCGTCCCGGTCCACGATCCGAGCCGAAGAGGCCCGGTGGTGGGCGAGAAGCGGTCGGTGAAGGCCGTCCACGTCATGGAGTGCCAGGTGGACTCGGCGATCTGGTCCCGCATCGTGCGCGGCAGAGCGCAGCCGAAACGGGCGTCGAAAGGATCTGTGGCGAAAGAAGAAGCAAGTGCATTCATGGGAGTGGTCTTCCGGGTGTGAAGGGAGGACCGAGATAGCACGACGACCCGCAGCGAGGGGTCGGTCCGAATCAGACCCCGCTACGGCGGCGTACTACGAGAATGCGCTTCACAGCGACGAACTTAGCCGCGACCTGGACTGGCGCGCAAGTATCGAGCGAATACAGATCTCTAGGACACGAGCTAGATGTCCGCATATATCGCACGATTCGTTGTAACTTTGGCCCCATGGACCCCGTGCGTAACCCTTACGCTCCCGGCGCCGGCCAGCGCCCACCCGAGCTCGCAGGCCGAAAGAAGCAGCTCGACGCCTTCGACGTCGTGCTCGAACGCATCACCCGCGGCCGACCCGAACGCAGCGTCGTACTCACCGGGCTGCGAGGCGTCGGGAAGACGGTGCTGCTCAACCAACTCCGCTCCGCCGCGATCGCCCGCGGATGGGGCACCGGCAAGATCGAGGCTCGCCCCGACCAGGAATTGCGTCGACCGCTGTCGTCGGCGCTGCACATGGCGGTTCGTGGGATTGCGGCCTCGCACCGCGATCCCGAACGCGTCGACGAGTTCCTCGGCGTGCTCAAGGCCTTCGCACTGCGCGCCACCGCGGACAAGGGCATGCGGGAACGCTGGCAACCCGGCATCGACGTCCCGGCCAAGACCGGCCGCGCCGACTCCGGCGACATCGAGATCGACCTCGTGGAACTGCTGCTCGACGCCTCCGCGCTGGCCGGCGACGTGGGCGTGGGCATCGCCATCTTCATCGACGAGATGCAGGATCTGGGACCAGCCGATATCTCCGCGCTGTGTGCTGCCTGCCACGAGCTCAGCCAGGACACCGCGCCGCTGATCATCGTCGGGGCCGGGCTGCCGCACTTGCCCGCGGTGCTGTCGGCGTCCAAGAGCTACTCGGAGCGCCTGTTCAGTTACCACCGGATCGGCCGACTCGAACGAGCGGCGGCCGATCTGGCCCTGATCGCCCCGGCCGACCGGGAGGATGTCGAATTCACTCCGGACGCTCTGGATGCGCTGTACGCGGCCGCCGACGGCTACCCGTACTTCGTCCAGGCGTACGGCAAGGCGACGTGGGACCTCGCGGCCGACACCCCGATCACCGTCGAGGACGTGCGCGTCGCCGCCCCGACGGCGGAGGAGGAACTGGCCGTCGGATTCTTCGGTTCTCGCTACGAACGGGCAACGCCGGCCGAGCGCGAATACATGCGTGCGATGGCCGAACTGTCGGTGGACGACGGCTCGGTACCGACCTCGGCCGTGGCGACCGAGCTGGGGCGCAAGCCGGCGTCACTGTCGCCTGCGCGGGACGGACTGATCAAGAAGGGCCTGATCTACTCGGCCGAACGAGGAACCATCGCCTTCACGGTGCCGCACTTCGGCCGCTACCTGCGCGCGCAGACCGACGAACCTGCAGCGGTGTGAGCTGTCAGTGCAACTGCGCAACAAGTGGCCCAACCCGATCCAGACTATTCGTGGCTGTGCGGCGGGATGAAGCGAGCCAAATATTCGCGTAGACCCGAATCTACAACGTAGACGTACGTGCCCAGCATTCCGCGTGTCAGCAGTACTGCGTAGATGTTCGTGATGAACTGCAGAAGATCATCGTCGCTGTACTCGATGCCGAGCTTGGCGTTATTCTCCTTGCCCTTCGAGTCAAAATACGAGTCGCGATCGATGAATAGTCCCCTGCCCTGTTCGTATCGCAGGTCTGCGCCGACAATGACGCCTGCATAGTTGAGGTCGTAGCCTTGGACGGTGTGGATTGAGCCGACCTCGGCTAATGAACCGGGAGACGCAATCCAATCGACCTGCTTCCCGTTCCAACGCAACTGCTCCCCATCCAGCTCGATATCCCAAGCCGCTTTGTCTCTTTTGGACTTCCACTTCCACGCGTAGCCGGCGACGAGTCGAGCGAGCCCTACCTCTGCATCGCGCTTGTGGATCTCTTCGCGCATAGTGGAAAGGCTATCGAAGAGTTGAAAGTCATAGTCGGCAAAGGATTCTGGCCGTAGTTGTTTGAGGTTGGTTTCTGCTCCGAGAATTCTGCGGACGTACGACACGTAGTCTTCCCCCGCGCGGACTCGCATTTGCGACATGAGTTTGTAGAGCCGCATATCTTTTTCCGCATCGATCGTCAACGCCTGCAGTCTCGCGAGTGGCAGGTCTGCGGGTCGCACACGTTGCGCGCCGTCGACGAGTAGCAACTGATGATCGCTTTTGGCCTTGATCCAGTCGAGTTGGGTCTTGGCGGGATCGTCGGACCCGAACAATGCGATGTTGATCTCTGAGAACAGCTTGTTCTGGCCACCTGACGGTTGATTCGCTCGCTGGTTCAACCGGTGTGCTTCGTCAACTATCAAGACATCGTAGCTGCCTTTCGCTTTTCCCACATCAAACGGCGTCAGCACCATGTCGGGTCGTAGGCCGGGGGTCTTTCCGAACACGCGTTGAATCGATGTACGCAGAGACTGCTGCGGTACGACGAGACCAATTTTGACTTGGCTGAGTCGTTCCCGATTTTCGTCGACAAAGAACTCTGAGAATATCGAGTTGTTGCCCACTATGTCCTCGGGGCGTGAGAAAGCGATATCCATAAGCAATTTCAGTAGATAGATTGCGACGACGGTCTTGCCGGTCCCGGGCGATCCCTGAACGACACTCATGCTGTTCGACTTGGGCGACTCAAGATCTTCGAGTAGCCCTTCGACAATTCCCTCGACGGCAACGGCCTGATCGTGCGTCAAGGCTTTGAATGGCGACAGCTTGAAAAGGTCGCTGTTTTCGATCTCAGCGATCGATCGCGTGAACATTCCATCGTCGCGAAGTGACTGGAAGACATCCTTGAAGCTCGTCCGGTATGAGTCACGTTCGAAGTAATCCGACTCGACGACGCCACTATTCCGATTAAGTACTCGAAAGGTTCCATCGCCCGCAAGTAGGCGAATTAAGTAGGACTCAAGGTCAAGGCATACTGACTTGTTGAACTTGTCATCGAGAATGATTCGCACACTGCTGAGTTGTCGTTTCTCTGAATTCTCGAGGTGTTGTCTCATCCTGCTGACGGCATTCAGGGTTTCGCCGACGTACACATTGCGGAGCAGTTCGCCTCGGCCTGGGAGCGCGTCACCGTCGATGACGTACACGACTGGCCAGTTTCTGTACCGAGGGTTCGGCGGTGTCCAGTCGACTATCGAGGCCGTAGTGAAGTCCAAGCGCTGGATCTCAAAGGGCGTCATACTTCTCGCTGCGCCCGAAGGCCTTATCAACCGGATATTTTTCACGGGTGATGGCCAGCTTGTTCTGGACGATCTGATCAGGGTCCACTCCGAGCTTGTCGGCCAAGAGTAGGCAATAAGTCAAGACGTCAGCGAGTTCACCGCGAACATCGGCCTCATCTGCTTCGGAGCTCCATTGAAAGCACTCGAGAAGTTCGCCGGCTTCGATTGCAATGCTCTTGGCGAGGTTCTCCGGGCTATGAAATTGGGACCAATCGCGCTCGGCGACGAATGCGGCGATTTGCTCACGTGTCGTCCGCTCAACCATCACGTCAAGGTAGCACTGCCCCGTTACCGAGTGTGATTTCAGCCTGTGACTTCGGCTAGGAGCCGCTGTCCCTCGACCCGCGGGCCTATCAGGGCGCGGGGAATCTGGCCTCGGCTCGCTCGACACACAGCTGCTCGAGCTTCCGCACTGCCCTCGGGTCGGACCGATCGACGTTGACGAGGTCTGCGTCACCGTCGTAGAAGTCGACCAGACGCTGATCCATCACCGTGCGCCACAGCGGCGGAACCAGCGCGCAGAAGATCATCACCGCGTAGCCGGCCGGTAGCTGCGGGGATTCGTCGACGGTGCGCAACGACTGGTATCGGCGCACCGGATTCGCATGATGGTCGCTGTGTCGTTGCAGGTGGTACAGGAACAGGTTGCTCCACAGGTGGTCACTGTTCCAGCTGTCCCGGTGGGTCGGCTTTCCGTAGCGGCCGCTCGGCCGTTTCTGTCGCAGCAATCCGTAGTGCTCGAGGTAGTTCGCTGCCTCGTACAGCACGATGGCGATCGCGGCCTGAATCAGCAGGTACGGAACGATCACGGTGCCGAAGACGGCGATCAGTACGGTGAACAGGGCGACGCTCATCGCCCCGGCGTTGAAAAGATTGTTCCGGTACGACCACCGTGACAGGCCCTGCCGGGCGAGGCGTCGGGATTCCAGCGTCCAGGCCGAGCGCAGACCGTGGACGATGGTGCGCGGCAGAAACTTCCAGAACGATTCGCCGAACTTCGCCGATGCCGGGTCCTCCGGGGTCGCTACACGCAGATGGTGTCCGTGGTTGTGTTCGACGTAGAAGTGGCCGTACAGGGTCTGCGCCAACGTCACCTTCGAGAGCCAACGTTCGAGGCGCGCCCGCTTGTGACCCAGTTCGTGTGCGGCGTTGATGCCCACTCCACCGACGATTCCGACGGTGATCGCGAGGCCGGTTCGCTCGGGAACTCCCAACGGCCCGTGCGCCCACAGATAACAGGCCGCGACGAGCCCCGCGTACTGCAGCGGCAGGAACAGGTAGACGCACCAGCGGTAGTACGGATCGTTCTCCAGCGCGGCGATCGCCTCGTCCGGAGGATTGCTGCGATCCACCCCGGCGAACCTGTCCACCAGCGGTAGGGCGACACCCATGATCATCAGGCCGAGGGTCCAGAACGCCCCGGGGCCGAGGAGAGATACCAGCCCCCAGGCCAGGAACGGGCTCAGAGGAATGATCAACCCCAGCGGCCACAGGTAGCGTTTGGGGTCGCGCCACCGCGGCGACGTGCTCGTGGCGGACTCGTCACGCATTCTTGATTCTTCACTCCTGGTCGGTGCCGTGCCCCCGGGGTGCGAGGACTGATCGGTAGTGGCGTGTCACAACTACATCGCCCGTTCCACGATGATAGTTACCCAAGCAAAAATCTGTGGGTTCGCCGATGAGCCGTCGAAGGCCCCGCCGCCCTTGTACGGTGACCGAATGAAGCATGTCGAGTCGTCGTTCGTCGGCGTTCACGGAACCCGAATCGTCTACGACGTCTGGACACCGGAGACCACGTCGACCGGGATCGTGGTGCTGGCTCACGGCCTGGCCGAGCACGCCGGCCGGTACCGGCACGTCATCGAACGACTCGGCTCCCTCGGGCTCGTAGTCTATGCACCCGACCACCGCGGCCACGGACGATCCGGCGGCAAACGGGTGTCGCTGGAGAAGTGGTCCGACTTCACCGACGACCTGCACACACTGTTCGGCATCGCCGCCGCCGAGCATCCGAATCAGCGCACCTTCCTGCTCGGCCACAGCATGGGTGGCGCCATCGCACTGTCGTACGCCCTCGACCACCAAGACGACCTCGACGGCCTGATGCTGTCCGGGCCCGCGGTGGCCCCCAGTGTCGGTCAGCCGAAAGCCCTGGTGGCCGTGGGTAAGGTCCTCGGACGTTTCGTACCGGCAGTTCCCGTGCTGAAGCTCGACCCCGCTCTCGTCTCCCGCGATCGCGACGTCGTCGATGCCTATGTCGCCGATCCGCTGGGCTACCACGGCGCGGTTTCGGCCGGCCTGGCCGCAGCCATGCTGGGCGTCGGTGAGACCTTCCCGACGCGACTGCCTGCGCTAAGAATTCCCGTGCTGCTGCAGCACGGAACTGCAGACCGATTGGCCGATGTCTCGGGCAGTGAACTGATCGCCGAGCGCGCCGGATCCGACGACCTGACCCTGAAGAAGTACGACGGACTGTTCCACGAAGTGTTCAACGAACCGGAGAAGGAGCGCGTACTCGACGACCTCATCGCTTGGCTACGTCCCCGTGTACACACCGGCGCTGTAAGTTCCTGACGGATCTTTCGAAGAAGGGGGTACGACCATGACCAGGCGAGCACTCGTATTGGGCGGCGGCGGAGTCGCAGGTATTGCGTGGCAGACGGGTGTCCTACTGGGATTGGCCGAATCGGGAGCAGACGTCAGCGACGCCGAGATGCTGCTGGGGACCTCGGCCGGGTCCTCGGTCGCAGCCCAGATCTCGAGCGGAGCCACGTTGGCCGAGCTGTTCGAGCGTCAGGCGGACGAGGCCAAGCAGGACCACGAACCGCATGCCGAGGCGACGATCGACGAGCTGGTCGCCATGCTGGCTCGGGCGGCCCACAACTCGGACGGCAGTGCCATCGACACGCGTCGGCGTATCGGCACCGAAGCTCTGGCGGCCTCGACGATCTCCGAGCGTGAGCGCAGAGCGATCATCGAACGCCGGCTGCCGTCGCACACGTGGCCCAATCGCGATCTACGGATCGTCACCGTCGATGCCGTGACCGGTCGGCATCGGGTACTCGATCGTGGCTCGGGCGTCCAGCTGATCGACGCAGTGGCCGCGAGCTGCGCTATCCCGGGAATGTGGCCGCCGGTGACCATAGGCGATCACCGCTATGTCGACGGCGGTATCCGGGCGAGCGAGAACGCCGATCTGGCAGTCGGTTTCGAGAAGGTGCTGGTGTTCAGGGTCGGTGCCCTCGATCTGGAGCACGACCCCTTCGACGTCGAACGAGAGCGGCTGATCAAGGGTGGCTCGAAGGTGGAGGTCGTTGCCCCCGACGCCGATTCGTCGGCCGCCATCGGCCCCGATGCCACCGACATCGCAGTTCGATCGGCTGCAGCCGTGGCCGGACGAGCGCAGGGCAATGCCATCGCAGAACGCATCGCCGAGTTCTGGGTCTAGAGGACCTCTCTAGCCGAACAGTGCAGCGCCGTTTCCCCAACAGACCGAACGCACCCAGTCGTCACCGAGATCGAGTCGGCTCACGGCCTGCAGCGCATGCAGATACGGGTACGGGATGTTGGGGAAGTCGCTGCCGAACAGAATGCGATCCTGCAGTTCGAGCAGCCGTGGCCGCTCGTGTTCGGGGAACGGTGCGCCCGCCTCGGAGAAGTCGGTGAACGCCATCGTGGTGTCCAGCCGCACGTTCCGGTAGCGATCGGCCAGATCGAGGAAGTCGCTGTACTCCGGCATGCCCATGTGCGCGATGATCAGCGGAAGCGTCGGGAACCGCTGCAGCAGTCCGGCAATGGGCTCCGGTCCGGTATGGGTGCCCGGTGCCGGGCCCGAACCGCAGTGGATCACCACGGGTACCTGCGCGTCCGAGATGGCACCCCAGACACCGTCGAGCAAGGGGTCGTTCGGTGAGTAGTTGCCGACCTGGATGTGCGACTTGAAGATTCGAGCACCGTTCGTCAACGCCTGCTCGACGTACTCGGTGGCCCCGTCCTCGGGATAGAAGGTGGCGGTCTGCAGGCAGTCGGGGGTCCGGGCCGCGAAGTCGGCACCCCACGAGTTGAGCCAGGCCGCCATCGACGGCTTGTGTGGGTAGATCATCGACGTGAACCGCCGTACTCCGAACCCCCGAATGACCTCCAGTCGTTGTTCTTCGGCGAACCGGTAGGAGATGGGCCAGACGCTGCCGGTCAGTGGACCGGCACTGTCGAAATAGCTCCACACCTTGTCCATCACGTTCTTCGGCATGAAGTGCGTGTGGACGTCGAAGAGGCCGGGCAGGGACAGCTCGGTCCAGAAGGCGACGATCCGTTCGGTCTCGTCGAGAAGTTCGGCGTCGGAGCGTGGCGGCTCAGCGTGCGACATGGGCGTCGAACCACGCGAGAGTCTTGCCCCAGGCATCGGCGGCGGCGTCGGCGTCGAACACGGCAGGGCGGTCGTCGCAGTGGAATCCGTGCTTGCCATGGGCGTAGCGAGTGATCTCGGTGGCCACCGGTGCCGTCGCGGTGATCTCGCGCAGCGTCTCCACATCCTGGAACGGGATGCCCTCGTCCAGATCCCCGAAGAACCCGTGCCACGGCGTCTGGAGTGCGTCGCCCACCGAGGTCATCGCGGGATAGCCGAAGCGGCCCTGCGTGATTCCGCCGCCGTAGAACGTCGCGGCCGCACCGAGTGGGCGTCGAACAGCAGTCTGGAACGCCACACTGCCACCCATGCAGAAGCCGACGATCGCGATGGACGAGGGCTCGAAGCCGAGTTCGGCCAGTGCGGTCGCCGCTGCGTCCACGTCGGCGTCCACCTCGTCCGCCTCGAGTTCTCCGATGGCCGCCATGGCCGAATCCATGTCCGAGTAGTCGACCACGGTGACGCCGTCCTGCCGGTGGAACAGGTGCGGGGCGACCGCGACCCACCCTGCGGCCGCGACGCGATTGCAGACGTCGACGATGTGGTCGGTGACCCCGAAGGCCTCCTGGATGACGATGACGCCGCCGCGGGCATCACCATCGGGCCGAACGACGGTGAGGGGAGTGGTGTTCATCCCTCGATTGGAGCACACCGCACGTAGTACATGCCGGTAGCGTCGGTCGGACTCGCTGTTTTGTACGGTGGCGTGCAGGGAACGATCCCGACCGAGAGGACAACTCATGCGTGCGGTACAGATCTCCAGCCTCGACGGACCCGATTCGGTGACCGTGGTCGACGTCGACGAGCCTGCCGCGCGCGACGGATCGGTGGTCATCGAGGTTCATGCCGCCGGCGTCGCCTTTCCCGACGCGTTGCTCACCCGCGGCCTCTACCAGTACAAGCCCGAGTTGCCGTTCGTCCCCGGCAGCGAGATCGCCGGCATCGTTCGGTCGGCACCGCCGGAGTCCGGCTTCTCGGCCGGGGATCGCGTCGCGGCGCTGACTGGACTGAGCGACGGTATGGCGGAGGTCGCCGTGGTCTCACCCGACACCGTCTTCGCGCTACCCGAGTCGGTGTCCCTGTCCGCGGGGGCAGGATTGTTGTTCAACGACCTGACGGTGCACTTCGCACTTCGTGAACGCGGCCGTCTGGCTGCGGGCGAGACGGTCCTGGTGCACGGCGCAGCAGGGGGCATCGGAACCTCCGCACTGCGAATGGCTCCGGTACTCGGGGCATCTCGCGTCATCGCCGTCGTGAGCTCGCATTCCAAGGCCGACATCGCCCGTTCCGCCGGAGCCACCGACGTGGTGCTCGTCGACGGGTGGAAGGACGCGGTCAAGGAACTGACCGGCGGCCGTGGCGTCGACGTCGTGGTCGACCCGGTCGGCGGTGACCGGTTCACCGACAGCATTCGCTCGCTCGCTCCGTCGGGCCGAATCCTGGTGCTGGGCTTCACCGGTGGCGAGATCCCCACGGTCAAGGTCAACCGATTGCTGCTCAACAACGTCGACGTCGTCGGAGTCGGTTGGGGTGCATGGTGGATGACGCGCCCGGGCTACCTCGCCACGCAGTGGGCCGAGATCGAACCGCTGCTCGCCGATGGATCGCTCAGCGCACCCGAGCCGTCGATGTTCCCGGCCGCCGACGCTGCCGCCGCTATCGCGTCACTGGAGAACCGCACTGCCGCAGGTAAAGTGGTGCTCGACTTCACGCGCTGAGTTGCGGTCGGGCTGCCGGTTCACTCCGGCAGCTCGACGCCTCTTGCCTCGGCCAGGGCTGCGATCTCGGCAGGGAAGACGTTCTTGAACACGAACGGATCGGTTCCCAGAGCCCAGTCGGGCGCGAGTTCGATTGCGTACCGCTCGAAGTAGCCGAGCTGCTTGGCCACCAGGATCAACTCCTCCGGGCTCGACGTCTTGTACTGCTTGCCCATGCCGACCAGCGCTCGAATGAAGTCCGCCAGGCTGAAGTGCGCGAGGGTTGCCGAGAGCATCGGAGCGAAGACCGACTGTAGGATCGCACCGACTTCGGCGTCCGAACCCATCTGTGGGGCAACGATTCCCAGGCGTTTGACGGTGCCGGCGAGTCGGGTGAAGTCGCCGTCGATCACGGTGGCGTGGAACAGGTCGAGCAGTAGCGCGCGCCACTGCTCGTCCACCTCGCCCATGACTCCGAAGTCGAGGAACGCCACCCTGCCGTCGTCGAGAACCCAGACGTTGCCCGCATGCACGTCGCCGTGGAACAGGCCGTGCAGCACAAGGGCTTCCATCCAGACCTTGGCTGCGCGACGAACGATGAGCTCGGACTGATCCCCCGGCTCGTAGCGGTCGAGTGGGGAACCGTGCATGCGCTCCATGCAGATGACACGGCCACCGCAGTAGTCGAGGAAAACCTCGGGAGCGGTGACGTGCTCGTTGTCGCCGAACGCGCCGATTGCCGCGCGAAAGCTGTCCTGACGCTTGGCTTCCACGGCGCTGTCGAGTTCGGCGAAGGTGGCAGCGTGCAGGTCGACGATGATGGCCGACGCGTTGGCCGTGGCGAAGAACGGAATGAAGTTCTCGAGTCCGCGGGCGATGAGGTACGCGATACGCAGGTCGATCTTCATTCGGTGGTAGATGCCTCGTCGTTGCACCTTCATGACCACTTCACGGCCGTTGTCGCGGCGCACACACAGATGCACCTGAGCGACCGAGGCGGACGAGAGCGGCACGTCGTCGAACGAGGAGAACAGCTCGTCGATTCCGCGGCCCAGATCGGCCTCGATCACGGCGCGCGCCTGTGCCCCGGGGAACGGTGGCACCTCGTCGAGGCAGCGCAGACAGGTGTCGGCGAGGACCTTGGGAAACAGCCCCGGTGAGGACCCCATCAACTGCCCGACCTTGACGAAGGTGGGACCGAGAACGAAGAAGGCGTCGACGACGGCCTCCGAGGCGTGCAGCGGCCACCCGCGCCGCGGCGCGCGCACCCAGCGGCCGATCGCGACGACTTGGAAGTACGCCAACACCGAGCCGATGACGATGAGCCGCAACAGTTCTCGTACCCCGAACTTCCTCAGCTCGGGTGCCGGCTTCGGTGTCAGGGGCTCGGGCGTCATGCGTTCACCCCAGCAGGAACCCGCGCCGCCGAGGCTTCCAGGCGCGCCAGCAGTCGATCGAACCGGGTGGCGTCGTCGGAGGCGCGCGAGAGCACCAACGCGCCCTGTATTCCGGCCACGATCTCCTCGGCCAGTTCGGCGGCCGAGTCGCCGTGTCCCAGACGGCTCAGTACCGGAGTGAGTGCGTCGATCCAGTGGGTGAAATGCGTTGCGACGCGGCCCGAGAACACGGCACGGTCGAGACCGAGTGTGAACGCTCCGAACAGGCACACCAGTCGATTGGACCGGAAGTATCGGGCGGTCTGCTCGAACATCTCGTGGGTGGTCGACGCGGCATCGGTGCCGTGTCGCAACGGCTCGAACACGTTGTGGTGGAACCACAGTTCGACGTCGTCGAGGACAGCCTCGGCCATCTCCTGCTTTCCCCGCGGAAAGTAGTGGTAGAGGCTGCCTTTCCCCAGGCCGGTCCGTTTGCTGATGACCGCGAGGGACGATCCGTCGAATCCGTGGTCGCGGAACACCCCTGCGAGTATCGGCACCACGTTGTGGCGATCGCTCATGAGCCGGTACTGTACCAATCGGTACACGCCAGGTGTATCGGGGCTCCGGGAGTGAAGCCTGCGAAATGACCCATCGGGGTCGAGCCGAGATGGGTCGTACAGCTGTGAAGAGAACGACCGTCCTGGCCGCTGGTGCGTTCCTCGTCGGCGGGTTGACCTATCTGGCCGCCGAGGCCGTCGCCGCGCTGGGGTGGACCGATCGGCCGTACAGCTACGCCCGCAACAACATCAGCGACCTCGGTATCCCGGACATCTCGCCGCTGCACGCAGTGATGAACACCGGCTTCGTCGTCGACGGCACGTTGTTCGTCCTGGCGGGGCTGGGACTGGCGGTTCTCTTCGAGGGCCGCGCGCGGTGGATCGTGGCCGGCACCTCCGTTGTGCACGGTGTCGGCAGCATCGTCGTCGGGCTCGCTCACGCCTCCGTCGACGGGGCCTCTACGCCCCATGCGGTCGGTGCGGGCATGGCGATCGTCGGCGGCAATCTGGTACTGCTGGCGGCGGGCCGATACGGCGGCCGCGTCTGCGCGCCGCGTTGGTACACCGTGAGCAGTGCGACCGCAGGAGTTGCAGGCCTGGTGGGGCTGGCCCTGTTTCTCGCCGACACCGGAATCCTCGGCGGCGGAACATTCGAGCGCATTTCGGTCTACACCATCATCGGATGGGAGATCGTCACCGGCGCAACGGTTCTGGCCAAGCGCCGCCTATCCGAAGTCGGGTGACTCCTTGGCGAGGAAGGCGCGCACACCCTCCCTGCCGTCCGCCGACTCGAACGCCTCCTCGAACACCGGCAACGCCCGTCGCGCCGGTAGGCCGGGGGACTCTCCGAACGTGAGCGCGAGGGCCTGCTTGTTCGCCCGAACAGCAGAGCGGGATTTTCGCGCCAGCGCCTGCGCCAAGTCCAGGGCCATCGACAAGGACTGTCCACGCGGAGCGACGCGATTGATCAGGCCCCACTCCAGAGCAGTCTCGGCCGATACGGGCTCGCCGAGCAACACCAGCTCGGCGGCGCGGGCCTGACCCACCCGACGCAGCGCACGCATGGAGCCGCCGCTGCTGGGGATCACACCGAGGTCGATCTCCGGGAATCCGAGTCGAGCTCCCGCGTCGGCGACGACGAGGTCGCAGCACAGTGTCAGCTCGAGACCGCCGCCCAACGCAAATCCGCCAATTGCCGCGACGGTGGGCAGCGGCAGATCGTCGAGCAATTCCAGGGTGGCGTTCTCGAGATTGCTCTTGCGGGCCAGCACGTCACCGTCGTTCTGCATCTCGGGCATCTCGGTGATGTCCGAACCGGCGCTGAACACCCGGTCGCCGGTGAGAACGACCGCCCGAACCGCGGCATCGTCGGCCAACTCTCGGAGGACGGCGCGCAGTCGACGCGTCGCCGGTCGGGTCAGCGCGTTCACCGGCGGGTTGCTCAAGGTGATCTGGGCGACCGCCGCGTGCGGAAAGGTCAGGACAGGAGAAGGCTCGGTGGGCATACCTGAACCGTAGAGCGTGCGGCTGACCAGGCGATTGGGAGACTGCCGAGATGGCATGTAGCGTGGTGAACACCCGACGCGGGGTGGAGCAGCTCGGTAGCTCGCTGGGCTCATAACCCAGAGGTCGCAGGTTCAAATCCTGTCCCCGCTACTACGCGAGTCAGGCCCGACATCGATGATGTCGGGCCTGACTCGTCTGTGGTGCCCTCGTCTGTGGTGCCGCGGGGTTCGTCGATCAGGGCTGCAGTCTGAACTGCACGACAGCGGTCACATTCTCGATGGCGTCGTCGAGAGCGGTCATGCGTGCTCGGGCGTCCGGCGCAGACAGGATGTCCAGTCGATCGGATTGCCCCATCGGAATCAGTGCTGCCAGCGACCAGATCTTCTCGGCGGCCGAGATGGGCAGGCCCAGGAAGTCCGGAACACCGGGTGTGACAACGCTTTCCGCCGATTCGAGTCGACCGATCAGCTCGTAGAGATCTTCGACCCGCGCCCAGGTGGCGTCGAATTCGGTGTCGGCGATCACCGCGTCGGTGTCCTCGTCCGGCCACGCTCGGACGTCGGCCAGTGGGTACGGATCGTCCGGCAGCCAGGCGTCGATTCTGATCCGTTCACCGCCGACGCACTCGAGCAGATATCGGCCGTTGCCGATGGACTCGTGCCCGATGATGTGTGCGGTCGTCGCCACGTCGTGCCGTACGTCGCCGCCGCCGGCCTCGTGCCCACGCGCGATGAGCACCACACCGAAGCTCGGATCTTCTTGCTTCAGGCAGTCGTGCACCAGAGCCTGGTAGCGCGGCTCGAAGATGTGCAGTGGCAGACGTTCGCCGGGGAGCAGCACGCTGCCGAGCGGGAACATCGGGGTCACGCTCACGGGTGCTGCAACGGAACAGCCGCCGGGGCGATCGCCTCGGCTGCGCTCTTCTCGGTCCGGTTGGAGTCCAGGAATTCGTCGAGCAGTCGGAAGAAGAAGTCCGGCTCGTCGAGCTGGGGAAAGTGGCCGGCGTCGGGAAAGATCTCGACGCGACTGTTCGGGACCTCGCGTCGAATGTTGTCGGCGTGCTTGGCTGGAATCATCCGGTCCTTGCCGCCCCAGACGAGCAGCGACGGAATCGACTCGAACTTCTCGAAATGTTGCTTGGCGCTGACGGTCTGACCACGCGGGCCCACCACGGCACGCGTCGATGCCAGAAATGCGCCGCGGGTGGAGCGGTCGGCCACGGACCGGAACGACCGCCAGGTCTCGGCCATGCTGGGACCCGGCTTGACCGGCAGACCCCATCTGCCCAGCTGCGCAAGCGCGCCCTCGGTGTTCTTGCGGAACCAGTCCGATGCGAGCAGTGGCAGTACCAGCTCACTGCCGGGCAGCGTCGCGGCCTTGAGGAGCAGGCTCACTTCCGGGCCGAGGCCGCCGCTGCTGACCAGCGCCAGGCGATCGACCCGCTCGGGGAAGAGGTACGTCAGCTGCATGACGATGCCGCCGCCGAGCGAGTGACCGACCATCGGGGCCGAGTCGATGTTCAGGTGATCCATGAGGTCGCGAATGGTGGCCGAGTGCGAACTCAGCGAGTAGTCGCCGGTGGGCTTGTCGGATTCACCGTGGCCGAACAGGTCGGGCGCGACGACCCGATACTTCCGCGACAGACGTTCGAGCTGCGTGCCCCAGGACTGATGCGATCCGAGCAGGCCGTGCACCAGAATCACGGGAGGGCCGTCGCCCATGTCCACGTATCGCAGGACGTCCTTGTGTAGTTCTACCGACTGCAATTCGTACGATGAACTCATGGTCGACCTCCTCGTCGTGTGATTCCCGGATCGTCGCGTGGCTCGGCGAGCCGCTGGCACAAACGTACAAGCTGAGCCGACACTGCGACAGACCCTCGGTCAGCGCGCGAGCCCCGCCTCGTCGAAGGTGTTCGCGATCGTCTCGGCCAAGTGTTCGGCCATCGGTTCGCGCAACATGTCGACGTGATCTCCGGGGATGTCGACGAAACTCAGCTCACCACGGCCGACCGCCTGCCACGACCTGAGATCCTTCACGTTCTCCGCTGTGCGAACCACGGTCATCGAACCCGACCACGGTGTCGGCACGTGCTTGTTCAACGCCACGTACCCGATGCTTGCGAAGACCAACCATTCCATTGTCGTCGGGTACCGCAGCAGCCCGGCGAACTGCATCCGCACCCAGAGGGCGGCGGTGCCGATGCGACCGAGGTGGAAGCCTGCTTCTTCTCGCGTACGAGCAGGCGGCGCAGCCGGAACCTCGGTACCACCGGGCAACCTGTCCAGCAGATGCCGGAACAGCCGCGTGTCGAGAAGCAGCAGGTGCGGGGAGCCGAGGCCGGAGTCTCGGATCTCCTCCGCCATCGCGATGGCGATCCAGCCGCCGAGCGAGTGACCGACCAGATGGAACGGGCCCTCGGGTTGGACCGTCCGAACAGCGTCGACGTAGCGCTTCGCGGTTCGCCGAATCGTTCGGTCCGGGCGTCCGCGCTTGCCTCGGCCGTGCGCCTGCAGCGCATACACCGGGCGGTCATCGTCGATGTGCTTGACGAGGTTGAGAAAGGCCATCGCACCGACGCCTGCACCGCCGATCAGGAAGATCGGTGCCTTGCTGCCCTCGGTGCGCAGCGGCACGAGGACATCGTGTTCGCCGGTTGTACGCCGACGCGCAGTCGCTGCTTCCTCCAGGCGAGCATCGACTGTCACGGCCAATGCTCGAACGGTGGTCGCCGTGAACACGTCCTCCGGCGTCAGATCGATCTTCAGGCTCTCACGAAGGTGAGCCAGCATCGCCGTTGTGGTCAGCGAGTTGCCGCCCAGCGCCAGGAAATCCTCGTCCCGGCCGATGGTGTCCAGCCCGATCGCGGTGCGCGCGGCCTCGGCCACGATGTACTCGGTCGGGCCGACCGCCGTGCGCTCGACGCGTCGATCGGCGGGCTCGGGCAGTGCACTTCGGTCGAGCTTGCCGCGCTCGTTTCGCGGCATCGCGTCGAGCGCGACGATGTGGGTGGGGACCATCCATTCCGGCAGCGTCCGGCGCAGCGACGCTCGAATCTCGCCCACGGACGGTCGCCGACCGGAACGAGCCGAGCACACGTAGGCGACCAGGTCGGTGTCCGTGCCGGAGGTCCGACCGATCACCGCTGCGTCGCCGATCTCCGGCATGGCGCGCAGTGCTGCCTCGATCTCGGCCGGCTCCACCAGGTATCCGCGCACCTTGACCGCGTCGTCGATGCGTCCGGCCAGGTGCAGCGTCCCGTGGTCGTCGAGTCGGCCAAGATCGCCGGTGCGATACCGGAACAGACCGTCGCCGAGGGCGGTGAATCGTTGGGAGTCCAGACCGGCGCCGCCGAGGTAGCCGTCGGCCAGGCAGCTCGCCGTCACCCGTACTTCGCCGATCACGTCCGGTGCACACGTGGAACCGTCGGAGGTCACGACTTCGACGAGCTTGCCCGTGATGGGTCTGCCTGCAGGGAGAAAGCCCGACGGCAGCGCTCGTTCGGGCGGGTATTCGCTGTACGCGACGGCACCGGCTTCGGTGGTCGCGTACCAGTTGACCACCGTGGCGCGGCTGTCGAATCGCCGCCGAAAGCCGTCGGCATCGTCGGAGTGCAGGGATTCCCCGTACGTGACGACCACCCGCAGCGTGGACACGGCCCCGCGCCCGATGGGTCCGTGATCGGCTCCGGAGACTGCGCGCAGCAGCGACGACGAGCAGTGCAGCGTGGTCAGGGAATGCTCGGCTGCCCACTCGACGGTGCTGCTGGGGACACCGGACCTGGGGTCGCGGCAGTACACGGCGGCACCGCTGAGCAACCCCGCGAACAGGGTGTTCAAGCCGGCACCGAAGCTGACCGGAAGGGAGTTTCCGACGCGGTCGTGTGGGCTCAGTGCCAACGCGGTGGCGACCTCGTATGTCTTGGTCAGACACATGCGGTGGCTGAGGATCACACCCTTGGCGGTGCCGGTGGATCCCGAGGTGTAATTGATCACCGCAGTGTGGTCGCCCGACAGCGTCGGCAGTGGAACACAGGAGTCGATGGCTGCGGCGACGGTGGCGGGGTCCAACGCTGTCGCGCCCGCTTGGTCGATGATCGTGGCGCGACGCTCGGCGGGAAGCATGGGGTCCAGTGGAACCAGGGGATGGCCCGCTGCGACGACGGCGAGCATCAACTCGATCGAATGCGTCGTCGCGTCGGTCTCCACGGCGAGCGGCCGAGAATCGGTGGGAAAGAGCGTGGCGATCTTCCGTGCCGACGAGTAGGCGCGATGCAGGAGCTCGTCGAAGGTGAGTGAGGTGCCGTCGACGTCGAGTGCGATGGCGTGCGGCAGAGCGTGGGCCACCTCGCGGTAGCGGGCCATCAGGGTGTCGCGACGTTCCGGCCGACACAGCGGGGCCAGCGACAGTCGGGTCGGCGCATCGATGTCCTGAATAGACATGATTCTCCTTGCACGAGCCCGACCCGTGATTGCGAAGTCGGTTTGATACCTCTAAACCGGCTCCGAGACTGTTTTACCGCTCCAAAGGTAGACGTGAACAGCCTTTTTACGCAAGCGGAAAACCGGACATTCCACAACAATCGGGTGACGTTGCGGAATGTCCGGTCGGTTTCGGGTACGCCCCTACAGGTCCGCGATGGCCTCGAGAGGCTTCGTGCGTGCTGCTCGAACGGCGGGCCACAGCGCCGCCAACACACCGACGACAGCGGATCCGAGCAGCATCGCCACCACCTGGCCCCACGGCACGGTCATGGTGCCCAGGCCCTCGTCGCGGAGAGTCTGCACGAATCCCCACCCGAACGCGATGCCGAGGACGACGCCCACGATCGCGCCGAACAGTGCGATGAGCAGCGACTCGAGATAGATGATGCGTCGTACCTGAGGCCGCTGCATGCCTATCGCGCGCAGCATGCCGATCTCCCGACGCCGCTCGACGACCGACAGGGCCAGCGTGTTGACGATGCCGAGCACGGCGATCACGACGGCCAGTGCCAGCAATCCGTACAGAACGGCGAGCAGGGTGTCGATCTGTTGACCCTGGCTACCCTTGAACTCCTCCACGTCCTGGACCTGGACGACGACGAACGGCTTGGTCGCGGCCTCGAGGTCGGACCGCAGCGTGTCCAGGTCTGTTCCGGGCGTGGCCTTGACCAGAACCAGGATGTCGGACCGGGTGATGGACGGCGTCACCTCCTGGTAGATGTCGCCCGAGACGATCCAACTCCCGATGAGCGGATTGTCGGTGAACACGCCGGTGACGGTCACCGGGACCGACGCCCCGTCCACGGTGTCGAAGGTGACCTCGGTTCCGACCGTCCACCCGCGCGTCGCCGCTTCGGTCTCCGACACCGAGAATCCCTCGCTGTCGAGGTCTGCAGTGCCCTGAACCATCGACAGCTCGAGCAGTCCCTCGGGTGAGCCGTCGATGGCGGCGCCGTACTCCTCCTGGCCGGCGATGGTGACGAATACAGGGTGCAGTACCGCTGTGCGGTCCACGCCGGTCACCTGCTGTGCTGCAGTCGTTGCACCGGTCGGAACACCGATCGACTGCGGACCGGACAGGATGTAGTCCGCCTCGACGCCGGTGTCCACGAGGGAGTCGACACTGGCCTTGGCGGTGGATCCGAGCACGCCGATGACGGTGACGAGCATGAGTCCGAGCATCAGGGCGAAGGCGGTGGCCGCGGTGCGTCGCGGGTTGCGTACCGAGTTGGTCCTGGCCAAGCGTCCGATCGCGCCGAACGGACGGGTGATGACGGCACCCAGCGCGCCGACCACCGGCCGTGACAGCGACGGTGCGGCCAGTGCGGTGGCGACGATCAGCGCGACGGCTCCCGCGCCGACCGTGGCAGCGGCAGCCCCGCCGGTCGACTGCGCGCCGATGATCAGTGCGGCTGCGCCTGCGATTCCCAGGCCGACGCCCACGAAAGTCCGGGTGCGCAGGGTGTCGCCCGCAGAGGCGAACTCCTCTCGCATCGCGGCGACCGGCGGAATCTTGGCCGCTCGTCGGGCCGGTGCGTACGCGCTCAGCACGGTGACGAGGATTCCGACGGCGAAGGCGACGACAACGGTGCGCGGCTCCAGTGCCAGCGGTCCCGACGGCAGGCCCAGGTCGAAGGCGTTCAGCAGTGCTCGTAGGCCGTAGGCGAGCCCGACTCCGCCGACGAAGCCCAGGACGCTGCCGATGACGCCCACGACGAGGGCTTCGAGGACGACCGACCGGCTGACCTGTCCGCGGCTGGCTCCGATGGCGCGCAGCAGTGCCAGTTCGCGGACGCGTTGCGCGACGATCATCGAGAACGTGTTGTAGATGATGAAGGTGCCGACCAGCAGGGCGATCCCGCCGAAGGCGAGCAGGAAGTAGTTGATGAACGACAGCGCGGACTCGACCTCGGCCTGAGTCTCGGCCTGTACGTCCGCGGCGGTCTGGACCTTCAGATCGGGAAATGCCGCGGCGATCTCGTCGCGAAGATCGCTCTGACCCAATCCCTGTGCGGCGAGATCGTTGCCCGCGACGTCGATGTACTGCACGTGAGCGCCGTCGGTGAACAGCTCGTTCGCCTGGCTCTGCACGAACTGGATTCCGATGTAGCCGCCGGATTCGGTTGCCGTGGAATAGATTCCGCTGACGGTGACGTCGGTGATGCCCTTGGACGGCACGAGGACCTGGGTTGCGTCACCCACTTTCAGGCCTGCGCGCTCGGCGCCACCGGCATTGATGGCGATCTGACCAGGAGCGGTGGGAGCCGAACCGTCGACGAAGGTGGTCGGATCGCCGAGTCGTTGGTCGTCCGGGAGGTACGACTCACCGATGGTCGGTGCGCCGCCGGACTGGACGGCGGCACCGTCCGAGCCCAGCAGTACCAACTGTCCGCCGACGTACGGGGACACGGCGCGCACGTTCGGCAACGCCGAGATTGCTGCGATGTCCTCGTTCGGCACGCCGGAAGAGCGCGCGTCCTCGGGGCTCACTCGAACGTCCGCGCCCTGTGCGGTGTCGGCGAACAGCGAGGAGAAGGTGCGCTGGAGGGTGTCGGTGAAGACGAACGAACCCGCGACGAACGCCGTGCCGAGCACGACGGACAGCACGGTCAACGCCAACCGAACCTTGTGTGCTGCAAGGTTTCTCAACGACACCTTGCGCATGGGATTGCCCGACGGCTTTTGTCGAGGAGGTTTGTTGGAAACGGAATGCGCCATTATCGGACCGTCTCCAGCTTCTTCATCCGTTCGAGTACGGCGTCGGCCGTGGGCGAGTTCAGCTGATCGATGACCGCACCGTCGGCGAGGAACACGACGCGGTCGGCGTAGCTGGCCGCGCGTGGATCGTGCGTGACGATGACGACGGTCTGGTCGAATTCGTCTGCGGCAGTGCGCAGAATCGACAGCACCTCGCCGGACGAGCGAGAATCCAGGTTACCGGTCGGCTCGTCGCCGAACACGATGTCGGGCCTGCCCGCCAGCGCACGCGCGCACGCCACTCGCTGCTGCTGCCCGCCCGAGAGTTCGCTGGGACGGTGATCGAGGCGGTCGCGCAGGCCCAATTTGTCGACCACGGTGTCGAGCCAGGCCTGGTCCGCTGCGCGGCCCGCGATGTCGAGCGGCAACGTGATGTTCTCCAGCGCGGTCAGTGTCGGCACCAGATTGAACGCCTGGAACACGAATCCGATTCGGTCCCTGCGCAATCCGGTCATCTCCTTGTCGGAGAGTGCCGTCAACTCGGTGTCGCCGATGGTCACCGTGCCCGAGGATGCGTTGTCCAATCCGGCCAGGCAGTGCATCAGCGTCGACTTGCCCGAACCCGACGGTCCCATGATGGCGGTGAATTCGCCGCGCGCGAAGTCGACGCTCACCCCCGACAGTGCGTGAACCTGGGTGTCCCCGGATCCGTAAACCTTCGATACGTCGACCGCACGTGCGGCAATGTCGCTCATGCGTGCCAGTGTTCCAGCGTTCCGCGCCCGTCGCTATCAGGGGAGACCCTGAACACCACCCCTATGATGGGCGTCATGCGCATCGGAGCCCACGTCCGCGACAGCAGCGACCCTCTCGGTACCGCCGAGGCGCTCGGCGTCGACCTCGTCCAGATGTTCCTCACCGATCCGCAGAAGTGGAACAAACTTTCCCCGCACCCCCAGGGCGAGGCGCTGTTGACCGGCGACGTCGACGTGGTGGTGCACTCGTCCTACGTGCTCAACGTGGCGAGTTTGAACAATCGGATCCGCATTCCCTCGCGCAAGGCCGTCGTCGAGCAGGCTGCTGCCGCGGCCGAGATCGGGGCCATCGGTCTGGTCGTCCACGGCGGCCACGTTCGTGAGGGCGAGGACACCGCGAAGGGAATCGACAACTGGCGCAAGCTGTTCGAGCGCCAGGCGGAGCAGGGTGGCTTCGCCGTGCCGATCTTCGTCGAGAACACCGCGGGCGGAGACTCCGCGATGGCACGCCACTTCGACGACATCGCCCGGTTGTGGGACGCGATCGGTGAATTCGGTGCCGGATTCTGTCTGGACACCTGCCATGCGTGGGCCGGGGGCGAGGATCTGGTCGACGTGGTCGACCGAATCAAGGCCATCACCGGACGAATCGATCTGGTGCATCTGAACAATTCACGCGACGAGTTCGATTCGGCGCGAGACCGGCACGCGAATCTGGGCACCGGAACGATCGACGCCGAGATCCTGACGGCCGTCGCGCTGGCGGCCGACGCGCCGGTGATCCTCGAGACTCCGCCCGAGGGGATCGAAGACGACGTCAGGCTGCTGAAGAGCCTGTAGCGGCGGGCGTCGTCGTCGCCAACTGGCGAACGGTGTCCGACCACAGTCGGATCAGCTCGTCGGCTCCCTGCAGGCCGTGCGCCCAGGTGATTCGTGCCAGGGCAATGCCTGTGTCCGTCACTGTGATTCCGATGTCGATGGCGTGGTCGCGGCTGGGCTCGGCCAGGGCAGCGTCACGGACGATGATCTGCGCTCCCGCGCGGCAGGCCAGCGCGGGATAGTTGCGGGTCAGCGCATAGTCGCGGCCGGCGTTCGGCACCGCGGCGAGCCGCCTCGCGACATCGTCGAGAAGGTGTTCGGCGTGGGAGGGCACGGTGAGGGCGTCGGTGTGGACCGCGGGGAGTCGGACCGGGTGAACGGCACCGGTGCGATCGAGATCGAGGTCGACCAACGCGCCGGCCGAGGAGCCGCGACGGTTGTTTCTCTGCCACGTGGATACGGCCGAGCCCAGGGCGGCCAGCAGCAGAACGCGGCGGCGATGCGGACCGTCGGGCAGTGCGAACGTCATCGACGTCTGCTCGAATGTCGTGAACTGTTCGGTGAGCAACGGTCGCTCCGCCGGGGTCAGGACGGCGACCCAGTACGGGACCTGTTCGGCTACCTCGGTGCAGAGAGTGCGTCCGAGCTGGGCCGGGCTGATCGTCTCGCGGTGCACGAGTCTCAGCGGTCCGAACACGCTCATGCCGGCGACCCCACTTCCGATCGGATTGTCCTAGCCTTACCTAACCTTGCTCAGGTTAACTCGAGCCGGAATCGGACGCCAGGACGCCCCCGTCGGGATCGGTTCGGTCGGTGGTGCGCAGCGCCGGAATGCCGGGAGAGGCCGGTAACCTTCCGGTCTCGAGCTCGCCGAGCAGGCCCTCGGACCAGGTCAGCAGACCGGCGACATCGACACGATGCGGAGGGTCGGCCTCGAAACCGATGAGCCGGTCGTGTCCTTGCCGGAGCAGCGAACCGGCACCGACGCGGTTGCCACGCATCAGATGGGTCAACCCGACGGCGAGTTGGGCCAGTCCCTGCCACAACGGACGCTCGTCGGGCGAGCAGCTCTTCCACGTGCCTTCCAGTACCTCGTGCGCATGGAACGGCATGTTCGCGTCGAGGAATCTCTGGGCTTCGACGAGTGCGGCGGCGGGCGGAAGCCGGAGGTCGTCGGGCACGCGTGGAGTTCCGTTGCCGCCGCGAGCGAGGGGCCGCCCGAGACCGTCCCGAGGCCTGGCGTTCAGGGGCTTACCGTGCGCATCACGTTCACGTTCGGCCATGGCGGAAACCCTAGCGGGTGGTGGCCCGCTCCGAGCTCACAGTCGCGACGACGTGCGTGCGGTGATGACACCCAGAGCTGCCAGTGCGGCGGCAGAGGTCGCGACCATCGTGGTGGACACGGCAACGGCGTCGTTGCCGAGGGCACCGACGATCGGCGCGACGATGGCACCGAGCCCGAACTGAGCTGCTCCGAGTAGGGCAGCGGCACCGCCTGCGGCCTCACCGTGCCTGGACAGCGCGAGCGCAGGTGCGTTGGGCATGACGAATCCGACGGCACCGAGCACGAACCACAGCGGAATCACGAAGCCGGCCATCCCACCGATCTCGGCGATCGCCAGCACGGCCATGACTCCGCCCGCGAGCACGGCGAACGACAGCGCGGCCAGCACGATCTGCACCGGAGCGAAGCGTCCGAGCAGGAGGACGTTGAGCTGAGATGCACCGATGAGCGAGATCGCACCGGCGGCGAAGACGATGGCGAACTGCTGCTCGTCGAGGCCGAATTCCTCCTGCAGAACGAACGACGAGCCGGCGATGTACGCGAACAACGAGGACATCGCGAGGGCCGCGACGAGAACGAGCACCACGAACTGGGCGTCGCGCAGCAGAGAGCGGTAGGTGCGCAACACCGGCATGACTCCGCTCGCGCGACGGCGCTCGGGCGGCAGCGTCTCGCGTAGCGACACGATCGCCAGTGTCATCAGGGCGACACCCATGATTGCCAGCGCGGCGAACACGAGACGCCACGATCCCACCAGCAGCACGGCACCGCCGAGCGAGGGCGCCAGCACGGGTGCGACGCCCATGACGAGCATCAGCCGGGACAGCACGGTTGCGGCCGCGCGGCCGCTGAACAGGTCTCGCACGATGGCCATCGCGACCACTGCAGCGGCGGCGGCACCGAGACCCTGCACCACGCGTAGGCCACCGAGAACGGCGATGTTGGGAGCCGCGATGCAGGCGACGGAGGCCAGGATGTGCACTCCGGTACCGACGATGAGCGGTAGTCGTCGGCCGACGATGTCCGAGAGCGGCCCGATGACGAGCTGTCCGAGGGCGAGGCCGATCAACGTGCCTGCGAGGGTGAGCTGCACCGCCGACGACGGGGTGTTCAGGTCGTCGGCGATGGCCGGAAGAGCCGGCAGATACATGTCGATGGTCAGCGGACCGAGCGCGATGAGTGCGCCGAGAACCAGGATCACCCGCAGGCGTTCCTTCGACGTCGGCTCGGGAGAGGTGTTCGTCGCTGGTGCTACGGGTGTCTCGGCTGCTGTCGTGTTCGGTGCTTGGGCCACCCGACGTTCAGCAACCGGGGTACTCGTTCTGTTCCCGGTTGCTGACTACAACTTTCGTGTCCTATGCCACGGCGTCGGACAGTACGGTCAGCTTCTCCACTTCCTGGCTGGTCAGAGCCAATGCGGGTGCGTCGAGCAGAGCCGGTAGCTGGGAGATCTTGCTCGCGCTGGCGATCGGGGCGGTGACGCCCGGTCGCGCGAGCAGCCACGCGAGGGCCACGCTCGAAATCTCCGCCGAACGTGAGTCGGCGATCTCACGTAGGCCTTGCACCACGTCGAGACCGGCGTCCGAGAAGTACCCCGTGGTCAGACGTTCGCGTTGCTTGCCGGCCAGGTCCTCTCGGGTGCGGTACTTACCGGTGAGGAATCCGGCGGCGAGGGAGAAGTAGGGAAACACGCCGAGATCGTTCTCGACGGCCAGATTCTGCAGCTCGCCTTCGTAGTCACGGCGGGCGACCAGGTTGTAGTGCGGCTGCAGTGCGATCGGTGCCGAGAAACCGTTGTCTCGGGCGAGGTCGAGCCATTCACGCACCCGCGCCGGGGTGTAGTTCGAGATGGCCACGTACCGCACCTTGCCTGCCCGGACCAATGCGTCGAACGCGGCGAGGGACTCGACCAGCGGAGTCTTCTCGTCGTCGTAGTGCGCGTAGTAGACGTCGATTCGGTCGGTCTGCAGCCGAGCCAGCGACGCGTCTGCGGCGGCACGGATGTTCTCCGGGGCCAGTCCGCGGAACTCGGGATGTTGGCTGACCTTGGTGGCGATGACGACATCGTCCCGGTTTCCGCGGGCTCCGGTCCACTTGCCGATGATCGTTTCGGACTCACCGCCGGAGTTGCCGTCGGCGAATGCCGAGTACGAATCTGCGGTGTCGACGAAGTTGCCTCCGCCTGCGGTGAACGCGTCGAGGATCTCGAACGACTCGGCCTCGTCGCTGGTCCAGCCGAACGTGTTCCCGCCCAGTGCGAGCGGAAAGATCTCCAGATCGGAACTACCGATGGCAACCACAGACAAACCCCTTACGTTGGCGAACAACTCGACTGTACGAGCAGCGAAGGCTCAGTGCCACGTGTGATCCACCAGCGCGGTGCGAGGACCGAACTTGGGCTTGGTGGCCTTGCCGCTCAGATACAGCAGCCGAATCGCGCGATGCCTGTGCGGTGCCAGGGGTCGGAGATACTCGACCATCTCCGCGTCGTCGATCGGCCTACCCAACAGCGACCAGCCCACCACCGACGCCAAGTGATAGTCGCCCACCGACAATGCGTCGGGATCCCCGAGGGCGCGTTGCGCGGTCTCGGCCGCCGTCCAGACGCCGACGCCCGGGATGGCCCGCAGCCTGCGCGCAGCGTCCTCGGGTGTCATTCCCGACGCCTCCTCCAGACGACCGGCCGCGCAGGCAACGCGGACGACGGTCTTGGACCGGGCCGGGTCGACGTTGGCGCGGTGGTACTCCCACGACGGGATACGGCGCCACACGTCGGGTGTCGGGAAGACGAACATCGGCTTCGGCGTCGGACCCGGTGCCTTCTCGCCGAACTTGGTCACCAGGTAACGCCACGACCCGAAGGCCGAAAGTCCGTGTACTCGTTGCTCGATGATCGCCGGGATCAGGGCCTCGAGCACCAGCCCCGTTCTACCCAGTCGCAGGTGCGGCAGCCGCCGGTGGGCTTCCTGGAGAATCGGGTGCTCGGGTGCGAACGTGGAGGCATCGTCGTCCACTCCGAGGAGCGCGGGTGCCGCGTCCAACAGGTCGGGTGCACCGGGGCCCCACGCTCGAACCTGGGCACTCGTCGGCGAGGTCTGGGTCAGGCGGTACGTCACCGGACCGGAGCTCATGCGCGACGTGCGCCAGATCCCGCCGTCCGGCGTCGACTCGTACGTGGGATCACCTCGGCCTCGACGCAGCGGCGACACCGACATCCGAACGTCGATCCGCTGTTCGGAGGTGACGAGTCGGACCACCCCGTCGGAACCGGCGTCGTCGGGCATCGGTTCTTCACCTCCGAAGGGTCGTGGCCGTGTGGCCCGAATGGGTCCTCGGCGGGGCGTCGATCGGCACGATCGCAGTACCGACGGCAAGATACATAGTGCCCCGCGGAACGCGGGATCACCGCACGGACTCCCTCGCCGCGTCCGGTTCCATCGACACCATCAGGAGGTTCTTCGTGACTCGATCGCGCGCAGCCGCGTTCGTCGGAGTTGCCTACGCGTTCGTCGTGGCGATGATGGGCACGACGATGCCGACGCCGCTCTATGCGCTGTACGAGATCGAGTTCGGCTTCTCCGTCTTCGTCGTCACCCTGGTGTTCGCGGCGTACGCGGTCGGTGTACTCGGTGCCCTGCTGGCCTTCGGCCGCTGGTCCGATTCGCTCGGGCGTCGGCCGATGCTGTTGGCCGCCATCGCTTTCGGACTGGTCAGCGCCGTGGTGTTCGTGTTCGCCGAGTCGTTGACAGCCCTGGTGATCGGACGCCTGCTGTCCGGAATATCGGCAGGCATCTTCGTGGGCACCGCGACGGTGACCTTGATCGAACTGGTACCGGACAAGTGGCGCGACCGAGCCCCGGCCATCGCCACCGCGGCCAACATCGGCGGACTCGGCCTCGGTCCGTTGGTTGCGGGACTGTTGGCCGAGTACCTTCCCCAACCGCTGCGCCTGACGTTCTTCGTCGATATCGTCCTGCTCGTCGTGGCAGCGGTGGCGGTGTTCCTCGCGCCCGAGACCGTCAGGGTCGCACGCGGTGCCCGGCCGCACATGCAGCGCTTGTCCGTACCGGCGGATGTCCGCGGCACGTTTCTGCGCGCCTCGATCGGTGGCTTCGCCGGGTTCGCGGTACTCGGACTGTTCACCGCGGTCTCACCGGGATTCATCGCCGGCGTGCTGCAGATCGACAACCACGCGGTGACGGGTGCCGTGGTGTTCGCAGTCTTCGCCGCATCGGCGACCGCGCAGATCACCGTGCGCAAGGCCGACCCGACGTCGGCGCAGCGGTGGGGTTGCGTGGTCCTGATGCTCGGATTGGTGTGCCTGGCAGTGTCGTTGCTGGTGGCGTCGCTGACGATGCTGATCGTTGCGGCTGTGCTGTGCGGAGTGGGGCAGGGTGTGACGTTCAGCAACGGCATGTCGGCCGTCGACGCGGAACTTCCGCCGCACCGTCGAGCAGAAGTGACGTCGACGTTCTTCGTGGTGCTCTACGTCGCCATTTCGGTCCCGGTCATCGGCGCGGGAGCTGCGGCGAGCGAGTGGGGACTGGTGGCGGCGGGGGTGCTGTTCTCGGCCGTGATCGCCGTGTTGGCAGGACTGGCGTTCGTGTTGCTCACCGTGGACGGTAGGAAACCGCGGGCCGCTCGCGTGCCCTGATACGCGGGGTCGGTCGTGCCTCGGACCCATCGGGCAAGTCCCGCGGCGTTCGTGCGCGAGTCACCCGGGCTTTGTCGGTGCCCCGACGTAGGGTCTGAGACCGTGATCATCGTGAGTACGGACGGCTCGTGTCTGCGTAACCCCGGCGGAGCAATCGGGTGGGCGTGGGTCAACCACACGGGGCCGAGCAACTCCGGCGGTGAGCCCTCGGGCACCAACCAGGTCGCCGAGCTCAGGGCCCTGCTGGAGGCGGTGCTGGCGCACCCCGGCCCCGAGCCGCTGTTGATCGAATCCGACTCGCAATACGCCATCAAGTGCGCGTCCGAGTGGCTCGCAGGCTGGAAGCGCAAGGGCTGGAAAACTGCGGGCGGTTCCCCGGTACGCAACCTCGAGCTCGTGCAGAGCATCGAGCGAGCCATCACCGAACGCGAAGGTCCGGTCCGGTTCCGGTGGGTCCGCGGACACGTCGGCAATCACTTCAACGAAGCAGCCGACGCCTTGGCAGGGGAGGCGGCACGCGCCGTGGCCGCAGGCGGTCCGACAGCGCCGGCCAAGAACGCGACCGACAAATCGACACCGGCCCCGGCGGATGCAGTTCCGTCGTCTCCGGTCCAGGCCCCGGCTGCGCGCAAGACGTCGACGTCCGACGACGCGGTTCCCACTCTGTTCTGATCGCTCATTCGCCTGGACGTCGGAATCGTCCACCGGTACTCGGTAGGATCACGACATTCCACTCATTTCGGGATTGTCCGATACCGGAGGCGTCGAGAGCACTGTGCACTCCATAGATCCCCCTGGGCCGCCCGTGGCCGCTGCTCCATCAGAGGTCACTGCTTCGGCCGTCCGATTTCGAGTGATCGCATGGTGATCACCGCGCTGTTGTCGTTGCTCCTCGGCTTCGTACTCACCGCCGCGATCATCGCGGCCAACGGATACTTCGTGGCTCAGGAGTTCGCTTACATGTCCGTCGACCGGGCGACGCTGCGTACCGGAGCCGAGAAGGGCGACGCGTCGGCCGAGCGGGCACTGAAGGTCACCAAGCGCACCTCGTTCATGCTGTCGGGCGCGCAGCTGGGCATCACGGTCACCGGTCTGATGGTCGGCTACGTGGCCGAGCCGTTCATCGGCGAATCGCTGGGCGAGCTGCTGAGCAGCGCCGGAGTTCCCATCGCGGTGGGAATTTCGATCGGCACGGTGGCTGCCCTCGTGCTCGCGACCGTCGTGCAGATGATCTTCGGCGAGCTCTATCCGAAGAATCTCGCGATCGCGAACCCCGATCCGCTGTCCCGACGCCTCGCCCGGTCGACGCTGATCTACCTGGCCGCGTTCGGCTGGCTGATCACCTTCTTCGACAAGTCCTCCAACGCGATGTTGCGTCTGCTGCGCGTCGAACCGGTGCACGACGTGGACAGCAGTGCCACCGCCAAGGATCTCGAGAGCATCATCGACGATTCCCGGGCCAGCGGAGATCTCACCGAGGATCTGTCGTTGCTGCTCGACCGCATCCTGGACTTTCCGGAACGCGACGTCGAGCACGCCATGATCCCGCGTAGTCGGGTGGACGCAGTCACCCCCGCCACCGCCATCGGCGAGATGCGGGCGCGGATGGTGCGTGCGCACACGCGATACCCGGTGATCGGCGACCGTGACGAGCCGATCGGTGTGGTGCAGCTGGCCGAGGTGTTGGCCGCTGCCCCCGACGACAGGCGTTCGGTCACCGAGATCATGCGAGCACCGCTGATCGTGCCGGAGCTGATGCCGCTCGAGGATGCCTTGGAGCTGTTGTCGAGCACGAAGAACGAATTGGCATGCGTGATCGATGAATACGGCGGATTCGCCGGTGTGCTGACCATCGAGGATCTCGCCGAGGAGCTGGTCGGCGAGATCACCGACGAGCACGACGAGGACATCGTCGGCGTTGAGGTTCGGAAAGACGGAGTGTGGCTCATGGACGGCGACGTCCATGTCGACGAGGTCGAACGCACCATCGGTCGCGACATGCTGTTGCCGCGAGGCGATTACGAGACACTTGCCGGCCTGCTCATCGCAGAGGGCGGAAATCTGCCCGAGGTCGGAGACACGGTGCGGATCGACCTCGCGGTGTTCGGGGCCGACCTCATGGAAGAGGTGCCGCCGCGTCCGTCGTTGGAGGTGGAGGTGCTCGAGGTCGATCGGCACGTGCCGAGTGAGCTGAGAATCAGACTCCACGAGAATTCGCCGGACGGCAGCGAGGATTCGCCGGAGTCGGACGAGGAGACGGACCGATGAACGCATGGGTCGTCGTCGCCGTGACGGTCGCGCTCATCGCGCTGAGTGCGTTCTTCGTCGTCATCGAGTTCGCTCTGCTCGGTGCCCGAAGGCACCGACTGGAGGAGAAAGCCGGAACGAGCCGATCGGTGCGGGCGGCGCTGCGCGGAATGAACGAGTTGACGATCATGTTGGCGGGCGCGCAGCTGGGCATCACGGCCTGCACCTTCGCTCTCGGTGCCGTCACCAAGCCCGCCGTCGATTCCTGGCTGGGGCCGATGTTCACCTCGTGGGGTGTGCCGGGTTGGTTGGCCGGAACCGCCGCGTTCGCGCTGTCGCTGTTGCTCGTCACGTTCCTGCATCTGGTGATCGGTGAAATGGCTCCCAAGTCCTGGGCCATCGCGCATCCCGAACTCGCTGCCACCATCATCGGGCTACCGTCTCGGGCGTTCATCCGCCCCTTCCGGCTGTTCCTGGTGTGGGTCAACAAGATTGCCAACAAGCTCGTCGAGCGGTCGGGAGTGGAGCCGGTGGAGAGCGCCGCGGTCGGCGGACGCGACGCCGAGACGATCCGCAATCTCGTCGAGTACTCGTCGCAGGTCGGTGTGCTGGAACCGGAACTGCAAACTCAGATCACCCGGGTGATCGAACTCGAGACACTGGCCGTCGAGACGATCACGGTGCCCGACTCCGAGGCGACCTCGGTGCCGCACGGTGCCACCGTCTCCGATGTGCAGGCGGCCGCGCTGCGTTCCGGTCACCTTCGGGTACTGCTCACCGACAGCTCCGGCGCGACGCCCGGCGTCGTCCACGTGAGAGACACGTTGCTGGCCGACGTCGGGGAGCCGGCGGCCGACTACGCGCGGGAGGCCTACACGGTCGACGGATCGACACCGGTGTACGAGTTGCTACGGCAGATGCGCAACCGCAGCGTTCAGCTCGCGGTCGTGGAGACCGGTGGACGGTTCCTCGGCATCGTCACGCTCACCGACGTCATCAAGCGGGTACTACCCACGGCTCCTGCTGCATAGCAATGTGATTCAGCCGCGAGGTTGCATCCGGCTGTTGGGCAGAGGTGGCGCGTGCAGTCGAGATCCCGGATACCCCTCGACGGTGCCGAACTGCTCGCTCTCGCGCTCGTAGGCGGCCCGGTACTCGACGACGTCCTCGTGGCTGCGGCCGACGAAGTTCCACCACATGACGATCTGCTCGCCGAACGGCGGTCCACCGAGCAGCAGCAGTCGCACCGGCTCTCGGGTCGGGTTGTGGAGATCGAGCGTCGAACTGCCCGGTTCGCGGTAGCCCAATTCGGCTGCTGCAAGGACGGTCTCGTCCATCGTCACGGTGCCCTGATCGACGATGACGCCGTGCTCGAACGTCGAGTCGACGTCGAGGGTGACGCGGGCTCCGGCGTCGAGCACGAGCTCGGCTCCGAGGAGCGGGGTGAACGTCGCCACCGGTGAGGTCTCACCGAGCAGCGAGCCGAGGAACACTCGTGCGGTCAGCCCCTGGCTCGTGTGGGTCGGTGGCACGTGGTGCTCGAAAGTGGGCGCGGTGAAGCGCGATCGAGCCGGCAGGGCAACCCACAGCTGCATGCCGTGCAGAATCTCGGTCTCCGGGGTGGAGGTCTCGGAGTGACTGATGCCGTAGCCGGCCGTCATCAGATTCAGCTCACCCGGCCGCACCATGGCATGTGATCCGACGCTGTCGCGGTGTTCGATCTCGCCGGAGAACAACCAGCTGACGGTCTGGAGTCCGGTGTGTGGATGGGGTGGCACGTCCATCGACGAGGTGTCGGGGCCGTAGTGGTCCGCGAAGCACCACGCGCCGATCAGTGAACGCTGCCGTTGCGGGAGCGTGCGCCGAACCTTCAGGGCGCGCGGGCCGCCGAGAGGAACCTCGCGTGGGGTGAGAATTTCGATCACGTCTGCTCCTGATGGCACGAAAGTCTTGGCGCTCGAATCGACTACGTGGAACAACCCGAATGCGGCGAGGGCTGTTCCCGGTCCGGACTAACCGACGAGGGACGCGGTTCCGCTGAGCAGCCGCACGTCGTAGGACTCGGCCGCACCGTGCACCTCGGTCGATCCACCGTGGACCGTGTAGAGCACCGCGTAGGAGGTGAAGGTGACGGGTAGGTCGTCGTCGGAGTCGACGGTCACGCGCGGTAATACGACAAGCAGGTGGGTCCGGTTACCGTCCGAAAGATTGTCGACGACGGTGCGAATCTCGAAACCCAGGTCCGATCGGGTGACGTCGGTGGACTCGAACGTCTGTCCGCTCAGAACGAGCTGCGCCGCCCAGACGCCTGCGGATCGATGGGCATCGACGGTCCCGGCGATGTCGTCGCCGGTGAAGTCGTAGTGATTCGCTGCGGTGAAAGGCATGGTCACAGGCTATTCCTCGGGTTGTGGAAAAACTTCGAAAATATTTCTCATCCGGCACCCATCCACCTCGAGAGGGGCTGCGAATTCTCAATGAGACACCCGCTACTGCTGTCGCCCCCGACCGCCGTCAGTAGTGGGTGTCTCCCTTTCTGTGTGGGGGGAAGACGTCCACATCGTGATGGATGCCCTCGGCTCCACTCCCCGATCCGCCGCCCGGCCGCCGTTCGAGACCGGATCGGGAGATTTCGGGCGAGCCGAAACGGTGATCGGTACGCTTTCGGACCTGGGCAGGTCGTTTCTCGAGGGAGCCTCATGTACGAAGACTTTCGACCGCCCGCATCGCGGCACGGCGAGCGATCGAATGCGTCGGTACAACCACGTTCGACGCGGGCGCACGGGCAGGCACGTAGTCGCCACCGCAAACGGTCGAGCACGCCCTCGCCGCCGAGGTCGATCTCGAGTATCACCGCTCCGCCGCTCGGTCCCCAGCCGAGTGCGGCTCAGGTTCTTCGCCACTGGTTCGCTGCCCCGCACGATTTCGACTGGATTTTCGTACACAAGTCGACTCGTCCGCTGCACCGACTGATCCGAGTCGTGTTCGCGAGCTGTGTGGCTCTGTACGCCGCCGTGTCGATGCTGATGTTGGCGTCACCGAACGGGCCGACCGGATCGGGTCCGGTTGCCTACGTGATCTTCATCCTGGTTCTGCAGTTCGCCGCGATCCTGTGGTTGCTGGTCGGGCCGCTACCGGACCGCAAGTGGCAACTGGTGGCTTTCCTGGTTTTCGGCGACGTCGGTCTTGCGTCGGTGATTCTTCTCGATGTCCCCACGTCGGCGCTGATCGGCACGTTCCTCTTCGCGCTGACCGGGTCGATGTGCACCTTCTTCCTCGGTCCGAGACTGCTCGTCGCGCACCTGGTGTTCGCCAATCTGGTGATCGTCTACATCGGGGCGGCCGCATATGTGCAGGGCTTGTGGGGTCCGTGGGATGCGATCGCCGCCGTGCTGGTGGCCGCAGGGGCGACGTCGGGTGTCCCGATCTTCGCCCAGATCGCCTGGTCGTTGGTGTGCGAGGATGCGCGGCAGTCCGAGATCGATCCGCTGACCCGAATGAAGAACAGACGCGGACTGCAGAATGCCATCGAAGATCTGCGCATGGTCGCCCACCGCGAGCAGTTGGCTTTCGTTCTCGTTCTGGTCGACATCGATCGGTTCAAGAGCGTCAACGACCGCTATGGACACGACCAGGGCGATGCCGTCATCGTCCTCGTTGCCGACCGACTCCGCGCCCACCTCGGGAAGGTGGGGGTGGTGGCGAGAACCGGGGGCGAGGAGTTCGTGGCCGTCCTCGTCGGCGAGGCAGAACAATTGTGTGACCTGGTGCTCGACGTGAGCGGCACGCTGACGGACTGCTCGGATCCGATACCGGTCACGGTCAGTGCCGGCGCTGTCGTGATCGCTCCTGATTCGGAGGCATGGTCATCAGGGGTCGATGTGGTCAACGACGCGACGCGCGCGGCGGACTCTCTCATGTACCGAGCGAAAGCGGACGGTGGAAATCGGACGATGCTCGAGACGATGTAGAGCTCAATTCGCTCGTACTGTCATGAGCGAGCGCGGACTTTCTCTGCCCGCGCCCGCCCGGTGACGGTTCCCCGTCAGAACGGGTAGCCGACTCCCGTCAATTTCTCGCTGGCGTCCCACAGCTTCGCGGCAAGAGCCGGGTCCTGTGCGGTCTTGGTCATGCTCGCCGGGCCCGGCTTGCCGCGCGTCTCG
The DNA here is from genome assembly GCF_002258235.1 of Rhodococcus sp. 06-470-2. Classification (NCBI taxonomy): domain Bacteria; kingdom Bacillati; phylum Actinomycetota; class Actinomycetes; order Mycobacteriales; family Nocardiaceae; genus Rhodococcus; species Rhodococcus sp. 06-470-2. Next base: position 399,722 of record NZ_NOYB01000016.1, read on the forward strand.
AACAGGGATTTGGGGCCGCTGTACGTGCCGCCACCCGCAACGTCGACGGCGTAGAGCGTGGGACGTGCTCCGGCACTGGCGGATTGCGAGAAGATCTTCAGTCCGATCGGAGCGAGGGTGGACAGGATCTTGTTGCTGCCCAGCCCGTCGGGGCTCGAGTACAGCTCGGTGGCCGAGATTCCGGGGTGCGCGGCATTGCTGGTGATCTTCAGTCCGGCCTTGTCGATCCGGCGCTGGAGTTCCAGAGCGAACAGGATGTTCGCAAGCTTGGAATTGGCGTATCCACGCTGAGGGTTGTACCCACGCTCGAGCTGAAGATTGTCGAAATCGAGCTTGGGTCCCTGCCGGTGTGCGACGGATGCGATCGTGGTGATCTTCGCGTCCGCAGCGAGCTTGGGGAACAGCAGGCCGGTCAAGGCGAAGTGGCCTAGGTGATTGGTGCCGAGCTGGAGCTCGAAGCCGTCCGCCGTCTCGGTCCGCATTGACGGCATCATCACGCCCGCATTGTTGATCAGCACGTCGATCGACTCCGGTGCCGACGCGGCGTATTCACGCACCGAGGCCAGGTCCGCGAGGTTCAGGGTGGCGGTGTCGACGGTTCCGCGGGGTGCCTCCGCCGAAATTTTGGCCGCGGCGGCATCGGCCTTGTCCTTGTTGCGGCACGCGAGCGTTACGTGGTCGCCGCGCTTCGCCAACTCCAGGGCGGTGTAGTAGCCGATACCGGTGTTCGCACCGGTGATGACAACGCGTCTCTGCTTGTTTTCGGGCACGCCGCCAGGTTACCGGTCTGTTTTAGACTTTGCCCGTGAGCAGAGCAGAAGCCGACGAACGTCCGGACTTTCCGAACGGCACCGGAAATCCTGCGTCTCGGGCATTCCGCGCGGCGGGATACATGTGCCTGGACGATCTTGCGGGGGTGCCCGCGGCCGAGCTGAAGAAACTGCACGGTGTCGGTCCCAAGGCGTTGACGGTCGTCCAAGCGGCGTTGGAGCAGACCGGTCGCTCGCTCGGCTGAAGTTCAGGCCCAATGACTGGGACGGGCCAAGGATTCGGGTAGCCGTGTTGCTCGGTCACCACGTGCCGCGCCGATCTGGAACTGCGTGGCATAGATGCTGCCGAGCATGTCCGTGCCGCGGAGGTCGGCACCCCGGAGATCCGCGCCGATCATGTCGGCCAGACGCAGGTCCGCCCTGCGCAGGTCGGCCCCGATGAGATACGTACCGCGCAGGCTCGCTCCGCGCAGGTCCGCGCCGGCAAGCTGTGCGCCGATCAGGTCGCGGCCGCGGTAGTTCTTCTTCTTGCCCTTCACTTCGGTTCGAACCAGATCGCTTGCCTCGATCAGCAACTCGTTGATTCGCGAACGCAGCCCGGAGACGTCGACCGACAGTAGAACCTCGGGAGCCGACTCGGTCAGCGCCTCCAGTTCGTCGTACTCGTGGCCGATCCGATTGTGCAGCGGCGCAGTCGAATCCCGGTCACGCACATCCGCGAGGTACCACAGCAGTTCGTGCAGATCACGCATGATCGGGAACACCGCGAACATCTCCGACGAGTTCGACGGTTGCTGCCGCCAGTTGCGTCCGGCGAACGTGGACTGCGATACCTTCTGGCCCGCACCGAAGCAGTCGTACACCGCGCACCCGGGAAAGCCTTTCTCCCGCAACGTCGAATGAATGCCGCACCGCGAGTCCCCGAGGAGGTTCCGGCACGGCTCGCCGGCGGCCTTGTCGACAGCGAAGTCCGACGACTTCGCGAAGGGCAGAGCGACGCAACAGAGTCCGAAACAACTGCCGCAATCGGCCAGCAAGTTCTCGGGCGCGCGCATGCGGCCACTCTGTCCCCCGACGCGAGGCAGCGTCAAGCGAGTTTGTTCGCGGCAGTCACTCCGGTCGATTCAGCAGTGCGATGAGCTTCTTCGGGGCGCGATCGCAGTAACTCTCGGTGATCAGTTCGCCGAGTTCGGTCCGGTCCACGGACTCGTCGAGCAGCATTCCGATGATCTGCGGACCCCATCCGGGCTTGAAGAACCCGGCACGGGCGGACAGTGCGTCGAGTTCGATTCCGCTGGAGCGAAAGATCAGCACGTGAGCCGGACCGTCGGTGCCGGCGGCTGCGGCGGATGCAGGCGGGGCGCCGTCGAGGATCTCGAGAACGTGGGCGAAGGTGCGCCCGCGAACTCGCCAGCGTGTCCCGACCCATGCCTGCTCCTCGTAGGTCTCGGGCAGGGCCAAGCACATCCGTCGGACAGCGGCTTCCCAGTTCGTCCTGTCGTGCGACATACCGGACTACAGTATTTCAGCGGGCGGGCAGGCGGGCGAAAAGCACTCCGGAAGGCACGGTCGATGTCGGAACTCGAGTACGGCGAGGTGGTGTCCTCGCTGCGCAGAGCCGGATGTGTGTTCGCCGAAGAGGAAGCCGACATTCTCGTCGAGTCCGCGTCGACCCCGGCGGTGCTGACCGCAATGCTCGCACGCCGCGTCGCCGGCGAACCGCTCGAGCATGTCGTCGGCTGGGTCGCGTTCTGTGGTCGACGCATCGCCGTCGAACCGGGCGTGTTCGTACCTCGCCGGCGAACCGAATTTCTCGTCGAATGTGCTGCAGCGCTGCATCCTTCGGTGTTACTGGACCTGTGCTGTGGATCCGGGGCGATAGGCCTGTCGGTCGACGGTGTCACCGAGTTGCATGCTGCCGATGTCGACGCGGTGGCGGTTCGGTGTGCATCTCGCAATGTCGCCGCAGGCGTAGGCACGGCACCGGTCGGTCACGTACATCGCGGCGACCTGTACGACGCCCTGCCGCCGGAGATGCGCGGCAGATTCGACGCGATCGTCGTCAACGCGCCCTACGTTCCGACGGCCGACATCGGGCTGATGCCACGAGAGGCGCGCATCCACGAGCCGCACATCGCGCTCGACGGTGGTACGGACGGTGTCGGGATTCATCGTCGGGTCGCGGTCGGTGCGCCGCACTGGCTGGCTCCCGGCGGCCACCTCCTCATCGAAACCAGTGCAGCACTGGCGCATTCGACGCTACGAGCTGTAGTGGACGCCGGCTTCACCGGTCGCATCGACGAATCCGAGGCACTCGATGCCGTCGTGGTGATCGGTTCGACTCCGAGTCGGTGAGGGTTTCGATCGGGCTCCCGCGTGGCATGCAGGATCGGATACCGACGACGAGAGGTTGTTCGACCATGACGACATTGCTGTTCGCAGTCACCGCTGCCGACCACTGGACCCTGAACGACGGAAGCAAGCACCCCACCGGGTACTGGGCCGAGGAGCTGGTCGAGTCCCATCGCACGTTCGCAGACGCAGGCTGGGACATCACGGTCGCGACGCCGGGCGGTAAGGCTCCGGTCGTCGACGAGGGCAGCTTGGCCGTCGATGCCAACGGCGGCGACGAGGAGAAGGTGGCGGATCAGAAGAGCTACCTCGCCTCCATCGAGTCGATCCTGTCCTCGCCCGCAAAGCTGGAGGAGCAGAAGGCGTCCGACTTCGACGTCGTCTTCGTGCCCGGTGGTCACGGGCCGATGGAGGACCTCGCCGTCTCCGAGAGCTTCGGGGCACTGGTGATCGACTTCCTCGACTCGAACAAGGTGGTCTCCGCGGTGTGCCACGCGCCTGCCGCCCTGCTCCCCGCCGTCCGCAGCGACGGAACCTGGGCGTTCGACGGGTACGAGCTCACCGGATTCACCGACGAAGAGGAGACCCAAGCAGGTCTCGCCGACAAGGCCCCGTGGTTGCTCGAGTCCCGGTTGCGCGAGAACGGCGCGAAGTTCGACTCCACCGACGCGTGGGCACCGAAGGTCGTCGTCGACCGGAACCTGTACACCGGTCAGAACCCGGCGTCGACGCGTCCCCTCGCGGAGAAGCTGGTCAGCGCGCTGAAGTAACCGGTGCGGGGCGGTCGGCGTTCTGCCCACGGAGAACAAGGAACATCGGCGGGAACATCACTACTGCTTTCGAAGTTGAGCCTCTATAGCTCAATCCTTTGGAGGAGAAGTGACCGAAACCGTTCGTGTCCCCGTACTGTTCCTGACCGACCCGATCGTCCTGCCCGGCATGGTGGTGCCCGTAGAACTCGACGAGGCAGCGCGTGCCGCCGTCGACGCCGCAAAGGCGAGCAACGACGGCACGCTGCTCGTCGCGCCGCGTCTCGAGGACCGCTACGCCGCATACGGAGTCCTCGCAACGATCGTGCAGATGGGACGCCTCGCAGACGGCCGCCCGGCCGCTGTCATCAAGGCCACGCGCCGCGCGCACATCGGCCACGGAGTCAGCGGACCCGGTGCCGCCCTGTGGGTCGAGGCCGAGACCGTTGCAGATGTGCCCCCGAGTGACGACCTCAAAGCCCTGGCGGCCGAGTACAAGCAACTCGTCGTTGCGATGCTGCAGCGCCGAGATGCGTGGCAGGTGATCGACTCGGTCAACAAACTCACCGACCCGGGCGCGATCGCCGACACGGCCGGCTACGCGTCGTACCTCACCGACGTGCAGAAACGGGACCTTCTCGAAACCCCGGACGTGGCAACGCGTCTGACCTCACTCATCGAGTGGACCAAGGCTCATCTCGCCGAAGTCGAGGTCAACGACAAGATCTCCGGTGACGTCCGCGAGGGCATGGAGAAGACTCAGAAGGAGTTCCTGCTCCGGCAGCAGTTGGCGGCCATCCGCAAGGAACTCGGCGAGGACGAGCCCGACGGTGCCGACGACTACCGTGGCCGCGTCGAGGCAGCGGATCTACCCGAGAAGGTGCGCGAACAGGCGCTGCGTGAGGTCGGCAAACTCGAGCGGGCCAGCGATCAGAGCCCCGAGTCGGGCTGGATCCGCACCTGGCTCGATACCGTGCTGGATCTGCCGTGGAACAACACCACGACCGACAACAACGACATCGATTCGGCGCGTGCGGTTCTCGATGCCGACCACCACGGACTCGACGACGTGAAGGATCGTATCGTCGAATACCTGGCCGTCCGGGCCCGTCGCTCCGAGCGTGGACTGCAGTCGGTCGGTGGGCGTGGGTCCGGTGCCGTCATGGTGCTCGCAGGTCCGCCCGGAGTCGGCAAGACCTCACTCGGTGAGTCGGTCGCACGTGCACTCGGTCGGAAGTTCGTACGTGTCGCTCTCGGCGGCGTCCGCGACGAGGCCGAGATCCGCGGGCACCGTCGTACTTACGTCGGCGCGCTGCCGGGCCGGATCGTGCGGGCCATCGGCGAGGCGGGATCGATGAATCCGGTTGTCCTGCTGGACGAGATCGACAAGGTCGGCTCGGACTATCGCGGCGACCCCAGTGCTGCGTTGCTCGAGGTGCTGGACCCGGCTCAAAATCACACGTTCCGTGATCACTATCTCGATCTGGACCTCGACCTGTCCGACGTGGTCTTTCTCGCTACCGCCAATGTGATCGACCAGATTCCCGGGCCGTTGCTCGACCGCATGGAATTGGTGACCATCGACGGCTACACCGAGGACGACAAGGTCGTCATCGCCCGGAACTACCTGCTTCCCCGTCAGATGGACAGGGCGGCAATCACATCCGAGGAGGTGACGGTCACCGACGCCGCGCTGCGCAAGATCGCGGCCGACTACACCCGTGAGCCGGGTGTGCGGCAACTCGAGCGATTGCTGGCCAAGGCGCTTCGCAAGGTGGCGACGAAGCTGGTGGGAACCACCGGTGTCCTGAAGATCGACGAGCCGGACCTGGTGCCGTACCTCGGTCGCCCGCGGTTCACACCCGAGGCGCACGAGCGCACCGAAGTACCAGGAGTGGCAACGGGTCTCGCGGTCACCGGACTCGGCGGAGATGTGCTGTTCATCGAGGCCGCGGCGACCGAAGGCGACTCCCGGCTCGAGCTCACCGGCCAGCTCGGCGACGTGATGAAGGAGTCCGCACAGATCGCTCTGTCCTACGTGCGCTCGCACGCAGCGCAATTCGGCGTCACGCAGGAATCTCTGGATCGGAGAATTCACGTGCACGTTCCGGCGGGCGCGGTGCCGAAGGACGGTCCTTCGGCCGGTGTGACGATGGTGACCGCCCTGGTGTCGATGGCCACCGGGCGTCCGGTGCGCTCGGATGTCGGCATGACCGGTGAGGTCACGTTGAACGGTCGGGTGCTGCCGATCGGCGGGGTGAAGCAGAAGTTGCTGGCTGCGCAGCGTGCGGGACTGAAGACCGTGTTCATTCCGGCGCGCAACGAGCCGGACCTGGACGACGTACCCGCAGAGGTGTTGGAGGCGTTGGATGTTCGTCCGATGACCGACGTCGCGGATATTCTCGCGCTCGCGCTGGAGCCGGCGACGGCAACTGCTGCGGCATAGCGCCGCGGTGATCGTCGTGGGAGGGGCAGGTGGCTCGGCCGCCTGCCCCTCCCGTCGGTCTCGGGTGCCGCGCTTGACCTCGAGTCATGTCGAGGTTCTACGTTGGTGGGATGAGCATGGAGATGACCGCCTGGAATCAGATGTATCGCACGATGAACAGGCCCGACACCCAGTCGTCGTTCTCGAAGGAGACGGCCCGCAGGATCCTGACGTTCGCGGCACCGCATCGCCGCGCACTCGGCGGGTTTCTGGTGCTCAGCGTGGCTCTGGCCGTTCTTGCAGTGGCGACTCCGGTCTTGGCGGGGCGGGTGGTCAATGCGATCGTCGACGGGCGAGAGCTACGCGTGGTGGTACTGCTTGCATCGGCGATCGCAGGGATCGCTCTGGTGGACGCTGTGGTCGGTCTGATCAACCGATGGCTCTCGGCGAACATCGGCGAGAGCCTGATCCTGGATCTGCGGACGGCCGTGTTCGACCACGTGCAACGGATGCCGATCGCATTCTTCACGCGAACCCGCACCGGTGCGTTGGTGAGTCGACTCAACAACGACGTGATCGGAGCGCAGCGCGCATTCAGCACCACCCTGTCCGGTGTCGTCAGCAATCTCGTGACCCTGGTACTGACGTTGGTGGTCATGATCGGAATCTCCTGGCAGATCACCCTTCTCGCACTGGTCCTGCTGCCGGTGTTCGTGCTTCCTGCGCGCCGGATGGGTCGACGCCTCGCGCGGCTGCAACGGGAAGCGGCAGCGCACAATTCGGCGATGAGTACGCAGATGACCGAGCGTTTCTCGGCACCGGGAGCAACCCTGGTGAAGTTGTTCGGGCATCCCGAACAGGAATCGGTCGAGTTCGCGGTCCGGGCGGCCAGGGTGCGCGATATCGGAGTGCGCAGTGCCATGGTGCAGACGGTGTTCGTCACCGCGCTGACACTGGTCTCGGCACTGGCGCTCGCCGTGGTGTACGGATTGGGCGGCTTCTATGCCCTCCGTGGGACTCTGGACCCGGGTTCGGTTGTGGCACTGTCACTTCTGTTGGCCCGGCTGTACTCACCCCTGACCGCGCTGGCCAGCGCCCGCGTGGAGGTCATGAGCGCATTGGTGAGCTTCGAGCGAGTATTCGAGGTCCTCGACCTCGTTCCGTTGATCGCCGACAAGCCCGACGCGACAGCGCTACCGCCCGGACCGGTGGCCGTCGAACTCGATGATGTCAGGTTCGCGTACCCGTCCGCGGACAAAGTATCGCTCGCCTCGCTCGAGGAGGTCGCCACCTTGGATTCGCGCGGGGGAGAGGAGGTTCTGCACGGTGTGTCGTTCCGAGCCGAACCCGGCCAGATGGTCGCGCTGGTCGGCACATCCGGTGCAGGCAAGTCCACGATCGCGCAGTTGATCGCACGGCTCTACGACGTCGACGGCGGCTCGGTCCGGCTCGGCGGCGTCGATGTGCGGGACCTGACGGCCGAATCCGTCCGCGGCACAGTGGGAATGGTGACCCAGGACGGGCACCTGTTCCACGAGAGCATTCGGTCGAATCTGTTGCTGCCGCGTCCCGACGCCACAGACGACGAACTGTGGGATGCGCTCTCGAGGGCGCGGCTCGCGGACCTCGTGCGCTCCCTGCCCGACGGTCTGGACACCGTCGTCGGCGAGCGCGGGTATCGACTCTCCGGTGGTGAGCGTCAGCGTCTGACGATCGCGCGGCTGCTGATCGCACAGCCGCGAGTGGTCATCCTCGACGAGGCAACGGCATCGTTGGACTCGACGTCGGAGGCCGCGGTGCAGGCCGCGTTGGCCGAGGCGCTGGAAGGCAAGACATCGGTTGTCATCGCGCACCGGCTGTCGACCATCCGAGCTGCGGACGTGATCCTGGTGATCGAGGACGGAAGAGTCGCCGAGCGCGGCACCCACGACGAGCTCCTCGCAGCAGGAGGCCGCTACGAGGAGCTGCATCGGACGCAATTCGCGCAGGCGGAGTGAGCCTGCGAAGCCGGGATCGGAGCCTGCGGAGTGACCCTACGAAACCGGGTCCGGGACCACGGTTGCTGGGTCGTCGTCGGTTGCGGCGGCGAGCATCGGGGTGAATCCGTCGATCGCGTAGTCCAGCGACAGTGGGCTCGAGTATCCGAGGGCCGAGGGTAGGTCCGTACTGAAGGAGCCGATGTAGGCGGTCCGGTCCTGCCGGACGACGTCGAGGGCGGCGAGCAGAGGGTTGGCCTGCAGCTGCTCGCGGCTCTGGCCGGCGATGACGAGGACGTCGGTGTCGAGTCGATCGAGGTTCTCCGCACTGATGGTCTCGGAAGCGTCGGGAATCTCGAAGCCGAGGTCGGTGAAGAACAGGGCACGGATGTCGTCCTTGCCGAGAAGCAGGTAGCTGCCGTCGTCCATGACGAACGCGAGAGACAGTGACTTGCCGGTGAATTGGGGGTTCGCGGCTTCGGTGTCGGCGAACTTCTGCTCCAGCTCGGCCGTTCGATCCTGGGCTTCCTGCGACTTGCCGAGGGCTTCGCCGACCACGGCGAACTCCTGCTGCCAGGTTGCGGCGGGTACGTCGTCGTAGCCGCCGATGTCGGCGATCGTGGGGGCCATCCCGGACAGGGTGTCGTACTGGCCCTGGTCGATGAAGGAGTACGGGCCGAGGATCAGGTCGGGTGCTTGCGCCGCGATCTGCTCCAGCTCGAGGTCGGTACTGCCGACTTCGGGAATCTCGGTTCCGCCCAGGGCTGCTCGAGCCCACGGGCGCTGTCGGTAGTCGTAGCTCAGGTTGCCGCGTGTCGCGACGGGCTTGACGCCCAGCGCGAGTGCGAAGTCCTGCTCGTTGAAGCCGATCGTCACGACACGGGTGGGTTCGGCGTCGATGACGGTCTCACCGAAACGGTGCTCGATGGTGACGGGGAAGCCGGCGGCGCTACCGGGGCCACCGGATGCGTCGGTGTCGGCATCGGACGAACAGCCCGCTGCCAGAGCCAGGACGGACGCACCGGCGGCCACGAGCTGGACGGTCTTCTTCATGTGATCTCCTCGCAACTGAAGTTAGCGAGGTTAGCCTAACCGACCCACCGATGCGTCGATCATGTGCGAGGGGGTCGGGCGGCGCGATCAGCAGTTGGTCGTGGCCGGCACTCCCGCGAATCGCTGGTCGATCCACTCGAGGGCCTGTGGCAGGCCGAGTACGGCAGCGGTCAGGTGATCGTTGCTGGGCACCTTCACCTCGGTCACGAGCACTCCGGCGCGGCAGTATCGGGCGATCGTGTTGTCGATGGCGCTGACCGGGATCAACGCATCGGTGGGGCTGTGCCACTCGAAGTACGGTGCCTTCGGTACACCGGGATACAGCTCGACGCTGTTGTCGTTGACGGCGGCGATCGCTTCCGGACTGTTGATGAGGTCCAGCGTGCCTGCGACCTCCATGGCGCTCTTACCCGCGCCCGCGGCGATGATGTCGTTGGTGCACCCGTTCTGGATCTTGTTCTCGATCTCCTTGCCGAGCGGGTTGAGCTGAGAGCTGATCGGGATGCGGGTGGGGTACTCGCGTTCGATACCGAGCGCGGCAGCGAACGCCAGACCGAACATGGGGTGCGGGGCGAAACCGAGATCGCGGGCCATCCGCTCGAGGTTCATCGGAGCGCCACCGTTCGCGCTGCCGACGATGTTCAGCTCGGGCGCGTAGTCGTTCTGAAGCGCGGCTGCCCATGCCGTGGCCATTCCGCCGCCGGAGTAGCCGGCCAACGCAACGGGGCTCTGCTGAACCTGGATGGGATCGAAGCGCTGAGTGGCGCGAATGCTGTCGAGCACGATCTGCCCGCCGAGCTTGGCGGCACCGTAGGCGCTGTTGGGTCCGAGGTGATCGGCGATGACGACCGTCCACCCGCGCTGCAGTACTGCGTTCAGAGCAGGCGCCTCACGAATCATCAAATTGGGATCGTTGGTCCAGAGCGCTTGTGAAGGTGCACATTCGAGACCGAGTGCATTGATGATGTGTTGGTAAGAAAGTAAAGGGCCGTTCGGTGCTTTGTTTTGTGGAACCAACACGGTATTGATTGCGGCGATGGGATCGCCGGCCGAATTGGTGGAGCGGAATTTCAACTGCCACACGTCCACGCCGAAGAATCCGGGCGGCGGTGGCATCGGGCGGCTGGAGATCACGTCGCCCGGAGCGAGCGCATCGAGATCGGCTGGCGGTGCGTAGAAGCCGTCGGCGATCGGCGTCGGGTACAGCGGCGTAGCAGCAGCTTGACCTGCGCCGACGAGTGACGAACACAGAACTGCAACCGCCGTCATGCTGACAGCGCCTGCCAACTTGAGAACCCGCATGTGGTAAACCCCTCCGTGCCTGAACCGAAGCGACGAGCGCTGCGGCGATCTGGCAAGCCCCCGTAGAGCCGGCCCGCAAACCGTTATAGCTGATGATGCTCGAGTTGTTACGCTCCCCCCGGAAACGATGGGCGCAACGGTACGCATCGGCTCATTTTATGGCAACCGAACGTTACCTATCCTGGTTTTTCCGACCGGGTCCAAGTTTTTCACCCGAGGCATTTCTCGTCATTCCCGATGCACTGCCTTCGGTTCCTTGTCCGGGCGGAGACCGCGCCAGCTCGGATGCCGCAGATGGCCGGATTCCGTGGCCTCGTAGTACCGCACCTCGCCGACGAGCACCGGCTCGACCCACACCGCTCCGTTCCGATCGGCCGCGGGCAGCACCGAGGAGAAGGGACTGTCCGACGCCTCGAGTGGCGCGAGGAGGGCAGCGAGCGTATCGAGCGCACGGTCGTCGAACCCGGTTCCGACGCGCCCTACGTATCGCAATCCGTCCCCGTCGGGAATGCCCATCAGGAGTGAGCCGAACCCACCGGAACGACGACCCTGCCCCCGACGCCACCCGCCGATCACGATCTCCTGAGTCCGCCAGTTCTTGTGCTTGATCCAGGTGTGGGCGCGCTTGCCGGGTTGATAGACGGAGTCGGTTCGTTTGGCGACGACGCCTTCCCAGCCTCGTTCTCTGCTTTCGGCGATGGCGTCCGCAGCGGTCCCCGTCAGCCGCGGTGGCACCAGCACCGAGTCGAGTCCTGTGGTCAGTAGTTCGAGCAGCCGTCGTCGATCCGAGTACTTCTTGCGCAGCAGTGACGTGCCGTCGAGGTGAAGCAGATCGAACGCGATGAATCGGATCTGGTCACGGGTGGCGTTCTGCAGTTTCTCGAAGCTGCTGACCCCGTCGTCGTCGAATACCACGACTTCTCCGTCGACGATGGCGTCGTGCTCGGCCAGGTCATCTGCGAAAGATTGGAGTGCGCCGAACTTTTCGGTGTAGTCGTTACCGCTTCGCGTGCGCAGCGTCATCGAACCGTGCGTCAGTTCTGCGATGATGCGGAACCCGTCCCACTTGCCCTCGAACGACCACTCGTCGTCCGGGAGATCGAGGATGTCGCCGGCGGTGGCGAGCATCGGCGAGATGTTCTTCGGCTCGGGCTTGTCGGGTGCGTCCTTCATCAGATGCATGAGCCACTGATTGCCCTTGGTGCGGATCAGGGCGAAGCGCCCGGTCGCCTTCTTTCCGTGCAGAACGACGATGACCTCGTCCTCTCGCCATTTCTCGAGTTCGTAGGTTCCGCTGTCCCAGATCGAGACGTCACCGCCGCCGTACTCGCCCTTGGGTATCCGACCGGAGAACGACGCGTATTCGAGTGGGTGGTCCTCGGTGTGTACCGCCAGCCGGTTCTGCTTCGGGTCCACCGGGATGTTCTTCGGGACGGCCCACGAGACCAGGACGCCGTCGTGCTCGAGTCGGAAGTCGTAGTGCAGCCGTCGGGCATGGTGTTCCTGGATCACGAACGTGTCGTTGTTGCCCTGCGGTTCGGTGGCGGCCGGTATCGGTTCGGGGGTCTTGTCGGCGCTACGCATGCTGCGGTACTTGACGAGTTTGTCCGTGGCAGAACTACTTTCGGGTGCCGAGTCGACGGTGGGGTCCAGCTCTGCGAGAAAATCGCCGAAATCCTGGAATCGCTCGAGGACCTCTTCGAATCGAAGTTGTTGCAGCCCCGATGCTTCCAGCTCGTCCCAGGTGCGTGGTGCCGCGACCGTGGGGAGTGCTCGTCCACGGAGAGAGTACGGGGCGACCGTGGTCTTCTTGCCGTTGTTCTGGCTCCAGTCCACGAACACCCTCCCGGTTCGCTTCGCCTTCGCCATCGTGGCCGTGACCCGGTCCGGCGAGCGCTCTTCGAGCAGCGTGGCAACACGTTTGGCGACCGTGGACGCGCCGGAGGTCGACAGCGGTTTCTCGAGCGGCACGTACAGGTGGATTCCCTTGCTGCCGCTGGTGACCGGATATGCGGTCATCCCGATATCGCCGATCAGATCCCTTATCTCGCAGGCTACTTCGGCGCATCGCGCGAGATCCACGTCGTCGCCGGGATCGAGGTCGAAGACCATGCGGGTGGCCGGTCCGGCTTCGGTGCCGTCGAACCGCCACTGCGGCACGTGCGCTTCGATGGCTGCTTGTTGACCGAGCCAGGCCAGATCGGCTGCAGTGGAGAACAATGGGTAGGTGACGACGCGGTCGGAATGCTGCATCGAACGCCGATCGAGCCAGTCGGGTGCGGAGGCGGCGAGGTTCTTCTCGAAGAACGACGACTGGTCCACGCCGTTGGGCCAACGCTTACGGGTCACCGCTCGGCCCACGAGGTGAGGAAGCATCGCAGGCGCGATGGCAACGTAGTACTCGATGATGTTGCCCTTGGTGGTCCCCGTTTCGGGGAACAGCACTTTGTCGAGGTTGGTGACGGAGACCTTGCGACCATCGATCTCGAGGGTGGCCATCGTCTCAGGTTAACGGCCGCCGTCTGAAGATGCGGGGGAGTTGTGACAGGCTCTTTTCTTATGGCGACGATCAGTGTCTCAGTACAGATGCCCGAGAATCCGCAGGGTGCGTGGGACAAAGCTTCCGCACTCGATCGGTTCGACGAGTGGATGACCATCCACGGTGGATGGTGCAGCCCACCGCCCAAGAAGGTCGGCAAGGGCACCGAAGTGGAGTCACTGGTGAAGGTGAAGGGCTTCAAGAACACGATCAACTGGACCTTCACGGAGTACGACGAACCCAAGCTGATCGAGATGTCCGGCCGAGGTAAGGGTGGAGTGCGAATCTCGCTGACGGTCCATGTACGTGAGGCCGAGGGTGGATCGGAGCTGACGCTCGATGCGAAGTTCGGCGGGGGTGTGCTGTTCGGTCCGGTGGGATCGGTGGTGGCGCGAGCACTCGATACCGATGTGAAGAAATCCGTTGCGAACCTGGCGGCGTTGAGCTGACGGATCTTCGTCGAACTAGCTGCACGACAACCTCTTCCAGCCCCGCACCGTGTTCTCGGTGCGGGGCTGGGGTCGTCTGTGGGCTTGTGTGGTGCGCGGGTCAGGCGATGTGGGGGCCTGCTCGGGCGTGGGATCGTCTGGGTTGTCGGTACGGGTCGACGGTGGCCGGTGGGATGAACCACGGGTGGTTGTCGGTGCCGATGAACACTTCCCAGTCGGAGTGGTGGAGGAGTCGGTGGTGGAATCCGCACAGTAGGACGAGGTTGTTCATGTCGGTGGGGCCACCGTCGGCCCAGTGCCGAATGTGATGTCCTTCGGTCCAGGCGGCGGGTTTTCCGCAGCCGGGGAAAGCACAGGTGTGGTCTCTCGCGATGAGGGCTTTGCGTTGTTTGGCGGTGACGGTGCGTGCGGTGCGGGCAAGGTTGATCGGGGATCCGTGCTCGTCCATGACGATGGCGGTCAGGACACAGTCGCAGGCGAGTTGCCGGGAGGTGTTGCGCGAGAGCGGTCCCATCCAGGGCAGCCACCCGACCGAAGTGCCGTCGCCGAACAGGTCCCGGTACGCGCCACGATCTGCGGCACAAGGTGGATTCGTCCCGTCTTCCGCATCGGGGTGGATGGGGTGTCCGGTGTTGATGTCGACCGGATCGACTCGGTCTGTATCGGATTCGGCTGCCGCGCGGTTGGTTTCGTCGTCGGCGATGTCGTCTGCGATATCGTCGGCGTCGGCACTGTCGCGAAGGTCGGTGAGATCACGCAGGGTGATGTGCAGGTTCAGGTGCGGGCGTTCACCGCCTTCGATGGGTCGATCACTGGAGGCGAGGTATTGGTCGAGGATGTGTCCGAAGGCGTCGGCTCGTCGCTTGGCGGGGCTGCGGTCGTCTCCGGTTTTGGGTGTCTCGTCGCCGTCGCCGTCGGCAGCGGGGCGGGGTTCGGTCAGCGGTGAGAGTGCGGTGAGCAGCTTTTCTCCGGTGATCGCATCGAAGTCTCCCTTGAGTACCAGCCGGCCGTTGAGGGTCTTGGAGGCGAAGAATTCGTTGCGGTCGGTGTCCTCGGGAGGTGGCTTTTTGCCGCCGAATCTGTCGTGGAGTTTGGTGATCGCTTCGCGGATCCGGCCGGTGCGCGCGTCGGGCCCGGTCGCGGCGGCGATCATCGCTTTCCGCGCTATGTCCTGCCCGGCTTGGGGGAGGTTCTTCGGTGGGGTTTCGGCGAAGGTGAGGATCAACGCGGCGTGGTCGACGGTCATGACGCCGGCGTTCACGGCGTCGGCGATGTCGGGGAAGTTCTTCAGTCCGCGGGCGAGGGCGACGATCTTGTTCGCCTTACCCGCCGAGAGCAGGGTGGTGGAGGTCAGCCAGCCGGCGGGGCCGGGGAATCCGAGTTTCTCGCGCGAGACGCGGGTGTCGATGTCGGCGACGAGAGCGATGCGCCGGGCTTCGAGCAGCTGGATCTGGTGGGAGACCGCAGCAGACTCGGCGAGGAGTTCTGCCTCGCTCAGTTGCCAGATCGCGGTGGTCATGCCATGAAGTGTATCGAACGTGCGTTCGACTAGCAACCATTGTTGAATCGAAAACTATTGCGCTACTTGACTATTCGTGATCGAAAACCTGTCAGTGGTGTGTGATAGGTGCGGCCGCGCGCGTTTCAGGATGATGGTCGCCGTGGCTCAGGTTCCGGTCACGAGCAACGCGTCGAATATCTCGACTTCCCAACCGAAGTCGACGGACAGCAGTGCATCAACTTGTACCCATCGGCCGGCCTCCTGCATCGTAAATGGCCGACTCGCCCGTTCGCCATGTCGGCGACGGCGAGACCGATCGTCGTGGGAGCCCTGAGTGGAGATCGAAAGCGAGAGGTCGGCCGCGATGATCGGAGGACTCGCCTTCATGGCCAGACCGCATCCAGATCAGTTGTCGACGTCAGTGGCACGGGATGTCGAGTATTGAGACTTACGCCAATTGGGCGAAATTCAGAACGGACCCCTAGAGCTGTCGGGTCTTTCGCAACCACCACAGTCCCGCGATGGGGAGCACCACCGGGATGAAGACGTATCCGGATCCGAAGTGCGACCACACCGTCGGCTCCGGGAAGTCCTGGGGCTGAATGTAGCTGAGCGTGCCGATGCCGATGACTCCGACGAGTTCGATGATGCAGGAGACCGTCACCACTCGTCGAGACGCTTCTGTTGCTCGGGCCAGTCCTACCGTGGCGACGATGTAGACCACAGCAGCGAACGCCGAGAGCAGGTACGCCACCGGTGCGTCGTCGAATCGCGTGGTGAGTTGCACGATCGAGCGTGATGTCGCGGCGACGGCGAACACGGCGTAGACGGCGATGAGGAAGCGCCCGAATCCGGTGCGCGTCGCTTGCTGGAGGTTGTCAGGCATATCCGGCCCAAATCTGGCTCAGGCGCAGCACCATGGCCGCGAGGGTGAGGACGGCAACGAGGAGTACGGCAGTGCCGCCGCGGGAGCGGTCGCCCAGAGACCACCACGTGCCGAGGGGGAGAAGGAACAGCAGCCCGACGAGGTAGGACCCGAATGTCAGCCGGTGTATCTCGCGGTCCGAGGTGAACATCATGACGAACCCGATGACGGCCTGCAGCGCGACGACGGCCTCGGTGGCCGCGATGGTCCAGAACAGTGCGCGATCGGACTTGTTCTTCAGCAGAACCGGTCGGTTCATGACGAGCTTCGCGAGCACCCAGACACCGACGACCAGGGACAACGCATACAACAAGCCGGTGACGGCGCCGATCATCGAGTTCCTCGTCAAGTTCGTGGTGGATGGGTGATGCAGCCTCCACACTATCCGCGTAACGCCACGTCAACACTGTGAGGCCCTCGAAACACGGCGTTGTTCCGGGTGTGACCAATCGGAAATGGATGGGGCTTGTACTTGTTCCACGGCCGCAGAGGATCCGCTCTCTCGCCGGACATGACCTCTCTTCCTCAGGTGGCCATCGGTGTCCACCGCATCTCGAGTAGTTGCCCACTGCATTCAGCCAGTTCCGCGAACCTCAGGAGACACCAGTGTCAGATCTCGACCAGTCCATCGCCGAGAACATCAAGAAGTCCCTCGAAGAGATTCCGCACCCTTCACTTCCCAAGGGCAGCAACATCTACGGCTCCACCAAGATCTTCCCCGATTACAAGGCCGAGAACGGCGAGAGCTACTTCACGCTGGTGCACGGCATCGCGCACGAGTCCTCGGTGTCGTTCGTCGCGGTACTCCAGGCGACCCGCGCTCTGCGCAAGGGCTTCGAGTCGGCCATGTACTTCTACGGTCCCGGTGCCATCAATTGCCTTGCCACTCGCGGCTTTCCCACCACCGGTGACTCCGGGTTCCCGGGCGAGCAGAACATCAACGATTCGCTCGCGACCTTCATCGCCGAGGGTGGCACCGTGTTCTGCTGCCGCTTCGGACTGGCCCTGCACGGCGGTCGCGAAGAGGACCTCATCGAGGGCGTCATCCCGGCTCACCCCCTGGACGTGCAGGACGCGCTGATCCACTACGCGCGCAAGGGTGCCATCATCAACTCGACCTACATGGTCTAGGAGCGCACCGTGTCGGTCAGTACGCGTGTAGATCTGGCGTTGCTCGGTATCCGAGGAGCCACGCCGGTCTCCAGAACTGCCGGTGCAGGGCCGAGTGACGACGGACATGTCCGCATCGACGGCCTCGGCGCAGCCATTCCGCGCAATCCGCTCAGTCCGTACGTTCTCGAAGAGGGTCGAGTGCTGTTCGACGGCAACGACATCGGGCTCGATGTGCAGGCCGTCGACCGCCCGCAGTTCTACGACCTGGAAACCGCCGACGGTATCGCCTACGAGAAGATCGCGAAGCTGCACGGCACCAGTGTTCTCGCTACGACCGTGGTGCAGACCTGCATCCGCTACGACGCCGATCAACGCTGCCGCTTCTGTTCCATCGAAGCCTCGCTCGACGCCGGCGACACGATCGCCGTCAAGACCCCGGCGCAGCTCGCCGAGGTGGCCGAGGCTGCGGTGCGGCTCGACGGCGTCACGCAGATGGTCATGACGACGGGCACCTCGGCCGCCAAGGACCGCGGTGCCCGTCACCTGGCTCGATGCGTGCGAGCCATCAAGGCTGTGGTTCCGCAGCTGCCGATCCAGGTGCAGTGCGAACCTCCCGGCGACCTCTCGACAATTCAGGATCTGTACGACGCCGGTGCCGAATCCATCGGCATCCACGTCGAATCCCTCGACGACGACGTTCGACGCCGGTGGATGCCGGGCAAGGCATCGGTCTCGATGGACGAGTACCGCGCTGCGTGGAGAGAAGCGGTTCGTGTCTTCGGACGCAACCAGGTCTCGACGTACATTCTGGTGGGACTCGGCGAGGATCCGGACGAATTGGTGGCCGGGGCAGCGGAACTCATCGACATGGGTGTCTACCCCTTCGTCGTTCCGTTCCGTCCGCTCGCCGGAACGTTGGCGGTGGACGTGGACCGAGCGAGTGCCCCCGACCGGGACGTCCTCGAAAACGTCACCCGACGCGTCGCCAAGGAACTCCAGGCCGCGGCGATGCTCGGATCCGATCAGAAGGCAGGCTGCGCGGCATGCGGTGCGTGCAGCGTTCTGCAGAACGCGGGAGGCTGACATGTTCGGTGTCGTAGAAGCGGGCGACCTTGCCGGATTGTCCGGTACTGCAACCACTGTCGTCGAGCCGAGGTTCATCATCCAACCGTGCGAAAGCGCAGCGCAGTTGGACGCCTATCGTGCCCTCAGGAGAGCGACCTTCGTTGCCGAGCAGGGCCTGTTCGCCGGCACCGATCACGACGACGTCGACGACGATTCCCGCGCAGTCGTTCTGGTCGCCACCGATCGGGACGGTACAGTGCTCGGCGGAGTGCGGCTGGCACCCTGTACCGCAACGGATCTGGGGTGGTGGGCCGGGAGCCGCCTCGTGGTCTCCGCCGCGGCGCGTACGTCCGGCGTCGGGCCCGCCCTGGTTCGGGCAGCCTGCGCCCATGCGGAGAGTCGAGGCGTACTTCGCTTCGACGCGACGGTGCAGAAGCGCAACGAGCAACTGTTCACCCGCCTCGGGTGGATTCGCCGCGGCGACGTCGAGGTGGCCAACACACCGCACGTTGCGATGTACTGGCCGATCGACCGCATCGAACGACTCGTCTCGTCGACCAAGTCAATGTTGGCCGGGGTGCTCGCACCTCTGAAGGCGCAGCCACTCGGGCTCGGAGCCAGAGGTTTTCGCGGCGACGACGGCGTTCCGGTACCAGGTAGCGACATGATCGCCGCGTGCGATGCCATCATCCCTTCCATGGTCGATCGTGATCCGGAGTGGGCCGGCTGGTGCGCGGCGCTGGTCAATCTGAACGACCTGTCGGCGATGGGTGCGCGCGCTGTCGGAATGCTCGATTCCGTCGGAGCCCCCACCCAGAGTCGGCTGACCCGCATCATCCGTGGTCTCGCCAATGCCTCTGCGGCATGGCAGGTCCCGGTACTCGGCGGCCACACTCAGGCCGGGGTGCCGTCATCGCTGTCGGTCACCGCACTCGGGCGGACCTCTCGACCGGTGCGTGCCGGCGGCGGAAGCGTCGGCGATCGGTTGACGCTCACCGCAGACATCGAGGGCGAGTGGAGGCGCGGATACCATGGGCAGCAATGGGATTCGTCTTCACGCCGGAACTCCGACGAATTGACAGAAATGGCGTCGTTCGTAGCCCGCACCGCACCCAAGGCCGCCAAGGACGTCTCGATGGCGGGCCTGGCCGGCACCACCGGAATGCTCGCCGAGGCGAGCGGATCCGGTGCCGTACTCGACATCGCCTCGATACCGAAGCCCGACGCAGCGTCGATGGGTGAATGGATCACGTGTTTTCCAGGGTTCGCGATGATCACCGCGGACCGTCCCGGTGCACCCACTGCACCGTCGGGACCTGCCCTGTCCGCAGTCTGCGGAGAGCTCACCGACATTCCGGGCGTCGCGCTGCGATGGCCCGACGGAATCACCACTCGCGCGGTCACGTCCACCGTGACCGGATTGGGAGAAGCATGACCACCCACCCGAAGCCCGTCACCATTTCTGTCGCCGCAGCCGAGTTCGGTCGCGACATGGAACAGGGTTACGCCACCATCGCCGCCCTGCTCGAGGAATCACGCAACCGCGGCAGCCAACTGCTCGTCCTACCCGAGGCCTGCCTCGGCGGCTACCTGCCGAGCCTCGGTGGCGGCGACGAGACCGAAGAATCGCGACAGCGTCGACTGAAAGCACTTCCCCCGGCCCTCGAACTCGACGGACCCGAGATCAGGCGGGTCATCGACATGGCGGGCGACACCGTCATCACGTTCGGCTTCTGCGAGAAGGACGGCGATACCCGCTACAACGCCGCCGTGACGGTCGACGGCAGCGGCATTCTGGGTTCCTACCGCAAGGTGCATCAGCCGCTGGGTGAAAACCTCTGCTACGACGCGGGAGACAGCTACTCCGCCTTCGACACTCCGATCGGCCGCATGGGCATGCAGATCTGCTACGACAAGGGATTCCCCGAGGCAGCACGGGAACTCGCGCTCGACGGTGCCGAGATCGTCGCGTCCATCTCCGCCTGGCCGACGGCCCGCACCGCGACCGTCGAGAACATGGAAGAGGACCGGTGGAAACAGCGGTTCGACATCTACGACCGAGCCCGCGCTCTCGAGAACCAGATCGTCTGGGTCGCAGCCAATCAGGCAGGCACCTTCGGATCGCTTCGATTCGTCTGCAGCGCGAAGATCGTCGGACCCGGCGGAGAGATCCTCGCCGGAACGGGCGTCGAACCGGGCTTGGCCACGGCCACCGTCGACGTCGCCGCACTCATCGGCGCGGCACGTGGCGGCGGCATGTACAACCTTCGTGATCGCCGTCCGTCGGTGTATCGGACCATCACGAAGGAGCCGATCCATGCCTGAGATGTCGTTCCTCGTCCGATGGCCCGATGGTCGCGAACAGTCCTGCTATTCACCGTCTCTGGTGATGCACGACTACCTGACACCCGGGCGGGAGTACCCGGTGGCGGAGTTCGTACAGCGGACGTCGGAGGCGTTGACGATCGCCAGCGATCGAGTTCTCGCCAAGTTCGGCATGCGGTGCACCTCGGCCGCGCAGCAGATGGAAGAGATCCACGGTGTCAGTACCTCGTACGAGGCCGGTGCCGTTCGCGTACTGAGTATGTCGGGAGCTGAACTGCTGTGACCGGAGACATCGTCGAGCATCACCGAGTGATCGTCGTCGGCGGCGGACAGGCCGGCCTGTCGATCAGCTGGCATCTGACGCAGCGTGGCATCGAACACCTCGTGTTGGAGCGCGACACGATCGCGCACGAGTGGAAGGACTCGCGCTGGGACAACTTCACTCTCGTCACGCCGAACTGGCAGTGCGCACTCCCTGGATACTCCTACGACGGTGACGATCCCGACGGGTTCATGCAGCGCGACGAGGTGTACGCCTTCGTGCGCCGTTACGCCGAGAGCTTCGATGCGCCTGTACGAGAACATGTTTCTGTCGACCGAGCTCTGCAGGGCCTGGATGGCGGCTTCGACCTGCAGACGTCCGACGGCCCCATGCATGCCGACCAGATCGTCGTCGCCGTCGGTGGATACCACATCCCCACCATCCCGCGGTTCGCCGAGAAGCTACCGCGTGACATCGTCCAGATCCACTCGTCCGATTACCGAGGATCCCACCAGTTCCCGGACGGCGACGTGCTGGTGGTAGGCACCGGACAGTCCGGTGCTCAGATCGCCGAGGACCTGCACCTCGACGGCCGACGTGTTCACCTGGTGGCCGGCACCGCTCCCCGCGTCGCACGCTTTTATCGCGGCCGCGACTGTGTCGCCTGGTTGCACGATATGGGGGTCTACGATGTCTCCATCGAAGATCAACCCGGTGGCGTCGGCAAACGCGAGAACACCAACCACTACGTCACCGGTCGTGACGGTGGTCGAGACATCGACCTGCGCGCATTCGCCACCGAGGGGATGCAGCTCTACGGCCGATTGCTCGGCGTCGAGGACGGTGTTCTGCAGTTCGCACCCACCCTGGAGGCATCTCTCGATGCCGCGGATCGGGTGGCCGAAAGCATCAAGGACAACATCGACGCCTACATCGAGCGCGAGGGAATCAGCGCCCCCACCGAGGATCGCTACGTGCCGGTGTGGCGGCCGGAGACCGAGACCACCGAACTCGACCTCGCCGCCACCGAGATCAAGGCCGTCGTCTGGTCGGTCGGCTTTCGCACCGACTACCGGTGGCTGAAGGTCGGTACCTTCGACGGTGAGGGGCACCCGACGCACAACCGGGGCGTCACCTCGGTGCCGGGCCTGTACTTCCTCGGCCTGCCGTGGCAGCACACCTGGGGTTCGGGACGCTTCGCCTCGGTGGCCCGGGACGCGCAGTTCCTCGCCGACCAGATCGGTCTCGAGATCAGTGCAGCACAGTCTCGAAGCTCAGTGCAGCCGCAGAGCCAGATGGTCTGAGTCCCGTTGGCTCCTATCAAGATCGGCGCGCTGGCAGCACATTTCGGGAGAGATGTCGACCGGGCCGTACTGAAGATCACCACGATCATCTCCAGTGCGGCTCGAGAAGGCATCGATCTCCTGGTGCTGCCCGACGCGTCCCTCGGGGGCTACATCAACAGCCTGAGCAATCCGGATCCCGCGGAACTGCCGCCCACCCTCGATCCCGACGGTCCGGAATTGGCCGCCATCATCGCCGCGGCCGGAGACATGACGATCTGCATCGGGTACACCGAGCTGTCGAAAGGGTTGCGGTACAACGCTGCCGCCTGTCTGACGGGAGACGGCATTCTGGGTAGTCACCGCAAGGTGCATCAGCCGCTCGGGGAGTCGCTCGCCTACGCGGCCGGTGACCACTTCGAGGCCTTCGATACCCCGGTGGGGCGGATGGGGATGCTGATCGACTACGACAAGACGTTCCCGGAGTCGGCGCGGACGTTGGCGCTCGACGGAGCGAGAATCATTGCGGCGCTGTCGGCGTGGCCCGCCAGCGTCACAGATCGGGCGTCCTCGCTGCCGAACGATCGACAGTCCCGACTGTTCGATCTGTACGACGCAGCCCGAGCGGCCGAGAACCAGGTAGTGCTGGTCTCGTCCAATCAGACCGGGGTGATGGGGTCCCTCCGCTTTCTGGGTCAGGCGAAGATCGTCGGTCCCGGTGGTGACGTACTGGCGCGGACCTGGTCCAAGGGCGGGCTCGCGGTGCACGAGATCGATGTCGACGCCGAGGTCGACCGAGCCCGCCGGGGACTGCATCACCTGGCGGAACGCCGGGTGGATGCCTATCCGAATCTGTTGCAGGAGAAGCCGGGCCAGTGAAGATCAGCCTGTTGACGTACTCGTCCAAGCCGCGCGGCGGAGTGGTGCACACGCTGGCGTTGGCGGAGGCACTGGCGCGCGCCGGTCAGGACGTCTCGGTGTGGTCTCTCGGTCGCGGCGGCGACAGCACGTTCTTCCGTGCCGTCGACCCCGCCGTCGACATCAGAATGGTCCCGTTCGAGCACCGGGACGAAGAGAACGTCGGAGAACGAATTCTGCGGTCGATAGATGTTCTGCGGCAGGCGTTCACACCGGACGAGTACGACATCGTCCACGCGCAGGACTGCATTTCCGCCAATGCCGTCGGCCGCTGCATCAGGACCATCCATCACCTGGACGAGTTCACCACGCCCGAGCTGGCCGCATGCCACGAACGCGCGATCACTGCGCCGTATGCGCGTATCTGTGTGTCGGCGGCAGTGGCGAGCGATGTTCGCCGCGGATGGGGATTCGAGCCTACGGTCATACCCAACGGCGTCGACGCCGAGAGGTTCACTGCGGCTGCGCAATCGGGTCGATCGCACTGGCGTGAGAAGCTCGGCCGCTACGTGCTCGCAGTCGGGGGCATAGAACCACGCAAGGGCAGTCTCGATCTGCTCGACGCCTTCGCCCGGCTTGCTGCGCACGATCTGCGCCTGGTCTTCGCCGGCGGCGAGACGCTGTTCGACTACCGCGACTACCGTTCCGAGTTCGACCGGCGCGCAGCAGAACTCGGTATCGAGCCGGTGATACTCGGTACCGTCGACGACGACGAGTTGCCGCACCTCGTGGCGCAGGCCGCTGTGCTGCCGTTCTTCTCCACCAAGGAGGGTTTCGGGTTGGCGGCCATGGAGGCTCTCGCGGCGTCGACTCCCGTCGTCGCGCGAGATCTGCCGGTCTTGCGGGAAGTGTTCGGGGACAGTGTTACCTACGCGTCCACGGCAGCGACCATGGCGGCCGAACTGGAACGTGCGCTCGCGACCCCGCAGGACCCGTCACCCGGTCTGACGCTGGCGCGTGGCCTGACGTGGGACGAGGCCGCGCGTCGACACCTCGAGTTCTATTCCTCGCTGCGCTGACCGTTGCGCTTGTTTCGCCTGAGTCCGTGGGGCTTGAGCTTGTGGAACCCCTTGACCCGTAGTGAGCGAATCGATTTGAGGTAGAACTCGGAATCGTGACGCAGCTCTTCGGTCATGACTGTGTCGACGAGAGTCGTTCCGGGATTGGCCGAACTGGTCAGGCGCGCAGCGATGTTGACCACCGAGCCGTACAGGTCGCCGTAGCGGGCGAGAACCGGTCCCCAGGCCAACCCGACGCGCAGGTCCGGCATGTCTTCCTGCTCGGCGAACGCGTCCTGCAGGTCGAGGGCGATGTGGGCGGCGTCCTCGGGCGTCTGCGCGCTGAACATCACTTCGTCGCCGACGTTCTTGATCACCGAACCACGCCCGCGCGCAATGATATTGGTGGCGAGCGACTCGAACTCCTCGAGCAGTGTCGTCAGTTCGCCGATGTCGAGTCGACGCGTCAGGCTGGTGTAGCCGACCATGTCCGCGAAGCCGACGGCCATGACGGGGCTGTCGGTGGCGTCGTCGGGAGCGGCGATGGACCGTCCCGCTGCTGCGGCCAGATGCCGACGCCAGGTGTAACCCTGGAGCGCTTCGAGGGTGGGCACAGTCTCGGCCGCGATGTCCCTGGCGTTGCGCCGGATGGCGTCGATGTCGTTCTTGTCCTCGTCGTTACTGGTGATGCGCTCGAGGATGTGAGAGTTCACCACGCCCACTTGCCATTCGGCGAGCCTGGACATCGACTGGCCGAGAGTGCGCGCAATCGCGACCTCCATCTCGGGCTTGATGACCTTCTGTTCGGTGAGTCCGGTGATCAGCTTCAGTGCCTCGAGGTCTGCGTCGGTGTAGACGACGGCCTCGGTGTCGGTGTGGATGGGAAAGCCCATGCCGATCCACAGTGCGATGACCCGCTCGAGCGGCAGCCCCGACTTGCTGACGATGTCGGAACGGTTGTACTTCGGCGTGCCCCCCAGGAGATTGCGTTCGATCTCCGCTTGCACCACCGAGTTGATCTGGTTCTCAGGCATATCCCAACGTTCTGTCGAAATAGGATCGGACATCGTCGACGTACGAGTCGATCTTCTCGGGCTCCCAGTCCGTGGTGGGAATGGGCTCGCCGACGGTGACCTTGACGGTACCGGAATGGACGGTGAAATCCTTTTTCCACATCACGTCGCCCGCATTGTGGATGACGATCGGAACGATGGGCACTCCGGCCTGCATCGCCAGGTGAAATCCGCCCTTCTTGAATCGGCCGAGACGCGACGTCGGCATCCGCGTGCCCTCGGGCGCGATGGCGACCGAGATGCCACTGTGCAGCTTCTCGATGGCCGGGCGCATCGCCTCGCGGGCCTGAGCGGGATCGCCGCGGTCAACGTAGGCGACGTCGAAGATCCTGCCCAGCAATGCGAATCGTGGGTCGCGTTCGAGTTCTCGCTTGGCGACCGCGGTGATGTCGCGTCGGAGAATGGAGGTGACGATGATCGAGTCGGCGGTGCTCTGGTGGTTGAACATGAAGACCGCCGGGCGTGCCGACCACGCGTTCTCGGTGCCGGTCACGTCGAGCTTGACGCCGGCGATGGTCAACGCGATGTCCGGCGCGATGGTGCTGGTGATGTTCGCTCCGTTGCGGCGGCTGCGCGTCAGCAGTCCCAGTCCCAGGCCGATCGATGCGCTGGCCAGCACCGAACCGAGAGCGGCGGTGCTGCGTACGGCCGAGGTGAGGTCGGTGCCGCGTTTGGGGCTCTCCAGCGTCAGCGACGGCCATTTCTTCTTTGCCGCGTACCGCTGTAGTTCCGGGTCCGGATTGAGTGCGACGGGTCGCCCGACGGCCTCGAGCAGCGGCACGTCCTCGCCGCCGTTGGAGTAGGCGAAGCAGCCGGCCAGTGCGATGCCCTCCCGCTCGGCGTAGTCGATCGCGGCCTGTGCCTTGCGCGGACCCCACAACGAATCGCCGACCAGTTCGCCGGTGAGTATCCCGTCGGTGACCACCGGAGTGGTGCAGAGCAGAGTCTCGAACATCATGTCCTGCTGCACGGGCAGAGCCTGGTACGGCGTGGCCGAGGTGGCCATCACCAATCGGTGCCCGGCATGGCGATGAGCTTCGACGAGCGCGCGGGCCTGTGGGTAGATCATCGGCGCGATCTCGTTGCGGAACAGCGTGTACGCCTGCTCCATCAGGTCTTCTTCCCGACGGCCCTCGAGGCCGCGGACTGCCTTGCCCATCAGGTTGTCGACCGGGGAGTTACGCATCCGCATCTCGACGACGGCGCTCGATATCTCCCACAGTTCCTTGACCGTCACGTCCAGGGTCTTGAGTCGTTCGAGAAAGACTGCGCGGGCCGAGAACCCGTTGATCAGAGTGCCGTCGAGATCGAAGAATGCCACGGTGTCTCGGCCGGGTGGAGCGGCGGCGATCGCGATGAGTCGATCGTCGAATTCGGTCATGAATTGTTCTCCTCGGGGGCCGAGATCGGGTCCACCTCGCGCAGCATGCGGTGCGCCATGTCGCGGATCGTGCGCACCTTGCGTGCCCACTCGTCGATCTCGAGCGCGAATGCCCTGCGGCGGCGGGCGATACCGTCTGCGCTCGAATCGACCAGGTCGCGATTCTCCGCCAATTGCAGTGCAGTGTCGAACAATTCGCCGGAGATCGACTCGCTGTGATCGAGCTGCTGACGAAGCCGTCTGGCCTGAGCAGCGCCGAGGCATTCGGTGATGAACTTCGGCTTGTCGAACTCACCGCTCTGGGGCAGCAACATCAGCTGATCGGCAACCACCTGGTAGGCCTCGAAGATCGGCTGCAATACGCGGTGTGCCAGATGCAGATCCTGCGACTGAAGTTGTCGCGCAGCGTAATCGGGGTCGCTGATGTGGGTGCGCCAGTCCGGATCGATGAGATCGACCTCGGATTCGAGCCGTTCGCCGAAGTCCTTCTTGTCGCCGAAGAAGAACTCGAACTTGAGCAGATCGCGCAACTGCAGTGCCGACTGCCACAGAGATTCCTGGGTCAACGGCGTCGAATCGCCGCTGGTCGGGAGTACCACCAGCTCGCCGATGGCGCGCATGACGAAGAAGTGGATGGCGTTGTTGCGGAAGAACGCTGCCACCAGGTGCTTGTCCTGGGCCAGGTAGAACAGCGGCTCGGGGCCGTCGTCGAAACGCTTGACGACGTTGGCGTTGACCTGTGCGATGACGGCCGAGCGCACGACATCGACGTCGGCGATGTCCACGCCGCCAGCGGTGGGCAGGTTGCGGCGTTTGATGTAGCGCGCGAGCGGGGCGATGATCGCCCACATCTCGTTGACGTTGAGAGCGCGATCCTCGATGCCGAGCAGGGCCATGGTGACCAACGCCGCCGGCGTCACCGGAGTCGCGTCGTTGATCGCGTGGGAGACGCCGAGCGCGATCTTCTGCACCGCCACCCGCTTGTCGGGATTGTCGGCGACGATCGACGCCACCGACATCGGCTCGCCGAAGTTCAGGTACACGTTGCCGCGCAACGTGCCCTGCGCCCGGATGTAGCCGATGGCCATGCGAATGCCCTCGGCCTGCTTCTTCGCTCCGTGCGACTCCTCGGCCATCGCACCGACCTCGTGGAGGCGGTCGTAGGTGATGGACGTCGGAACCAGGTAGACGTCCTCGGCATCGCTGGTCTCGAGTGCGTCGACCAGATAGGTCAACAACCCGAACCGCGGCGGGCGGAGCTTTCCCGTGCGGCTGCGGCCGCCTTCGATGTACCACTCGAGGTTGAACCGCTTGCTCAGCAGGAAGCTCATGTACTGACGCAGCGTCCACTTGTAGATCGCGTCCGAGAATTTCCGCTGGATGAGCACCACGCCACTGCGTTTGGCGATCGGACCCAGCGGCCAGAAGCCGACGTTGATGCCGCCCATGACGTGGTTGAGCGGCAGACCTTCGGCCAGCAGCGCCGGACGCAGCACGAGCGGGTCGAGATAGGAACGGTGGTTGGGAAGGAACACCAACGGATAGTTCTTGTTGAGCTCGCGCACCTTCTGCAGTTGATCGCGGTCCACGTCCACCTTGTACGCCCGCGAGAAGTACGCCCCGAGGGTTCCCCACATCTCGACTGCACGACGGGTCTCGGTTGCCACCATCTCGCCCAGGATGTCCTGGACGCGCTTGTCGACGGCCTCGCGATCCTGGCCGACCTCTTCCGCGAGCTCGGTGATCCCGTCGCGGAACTTCTTCTGCTCCGTCATGTCCTCGACGACGAAGCGCGGGATCTTGTACTCGGAGCCGATGACGCCGCGCTCGGCCTTGTCCAATGCCAGACTGGCCTGACGCAGAATGAACGACGACAGGGACGTGCCGCCACCGCGTTCGAACCGTTCTCGCAGATCACTGAGTGTCGCGGGTTCCCCGACCAGTACCGCGGAGTGGTCGGGGTCGTCGCCTGCCACCCATCGCTGCCATACCTGGGTGGGCTTGGACCGACCACGGGGCGCGAAGATGCGGTGCAGAATGCCGTTCTTGCGATCGGACAACGTGACCCGCAGCGGGATGAGCAGCGGATCGTCGGCGTACCCGCGAACACTGTCCGACAGTGACGTTCTCGCCTCACCGGAGAGCACAACCGAGGGCGGACGGGGCTCGCCGTCCGGTGTGGTGGCGTCGATCCACTGATTCAGAGCCTGCACCTCGAGGGTGGATTTGGCGTCGAGCAAATACACGTGCGGACCGTCGCTGAGCGACTGTTCGTCCGCGTCGAGGTGGTACATCGAGACTCCTGTTCCGCACCTCCGCAAGAAGGCACGCCGCCAGGCTACGCGGCAGAATCCGCGCGCGAGGGTGGTTCGGCGAGGGTGGTTCCCGGACGCCGATCTCCCCGAGAGTCGGGCAGCTACCGGCCGGTACTCGGTGAGGGTCGACGACACCTGGAGTGTGCTCGGGCGGCGCGCGCGACGGCTGTCGTGTAGGGTCGGAGTCATCGACCTTCTCGGTCACCCTCAATCTAAGTGTTAATCCAAGTAACAGTTACTTGTGGTTACAGTTACTTGGATTAACAGACAAATTGCCTCTCGATGCGTCGATCCGACGCGCTCTGCGCTGCCCGGCCGCATCTCACCTGCATCTGTGCGACAGTATTCGCAAACACTTTCGAGAAAGGTCGGTAGTCGAATGCCACCCCGTGGGCGCGCCGTGAACGATTCGTTGACCCCCGAGAATCTGACGACACTGGCGGCGGCGCTGGCCGAGGGGCGTCGTGCCACCGTCTATCTCCGTGAACCGAACCCGAGCCTTGGGCTGCCCGACGGCACCTCGGCGAAGGTCGTGTCGATCGACGGCAACACGGTCACGATCAGCCCGAAGGGCGTCAACGACGAATTGCCCTACGAAGCCGAGGAACTGCGCATCACCCGCAACGCGGCAACTCCGCCTGCGCCGGCCAAGCGCGTACCTGCCAAGAAGACCTCGGCGGCTCCGCCGGTGAGAAGAGCCGAGCCGCAACCCGCGCCCGCGGCGGTGGCGCCCAAGGCAGAA
The DNA here is from genome assembly GCF_002258235.1 of Rhodococcus sp. 06-470-2. Lineage (NCBI taxonomy): Bacteria > Bacillati > Actinomycetota > Actinomycetes > Mycobacteriales > Nocardiaceae > Rhodococcus > Rhodococcus sp. 06-470-2. The sequence continues at coordinate 429,238 of NZ_NOYB01000016.1, forward strand.
CCGGTACAGCCCAAGGCGGTGGAACAACCGAAGACTGCGTCGCCGCAGAGTTCTTCTTCCCGTCGAGTCAAGAAGCCACCGGGCGGAATCAGCGTCACCATTCATGCCGGGGCCGACAACGATTGGTCGGTCACGGTGACCCAGGGTGCGAAGCGGCCCACCAAAGCGCAACCGGTGAGCCCGGAGTCGGTAAGCCGCGCTGTTCGGGAGTTGGGCGATCCCACGGCACGCGACGCAGTCGAGGCAGTCATCTCCCACGCGCGCGAGGAGGCCGCACGGCGCGTTGCAGAACTGAGCCGGCAACTCGAAGAGGCGCGCACGACGCTTGCCGCCCTCGAGCAGGACGTATGAACGACTCACTCGTGTTCGTACACCTGTTGTTGCTAGGGTTCTGCCGACACCGCTGAGAGGGAGTACATGTTCAAGAAATTCATGCTCGTCGTCGTGGGGGCGGCTGCAATCGTAGCCAGCGTCGGCGTGGGGACCGCATCCGCGGCCGCTCCAGCTGCTCTCGGCGGCGGCTCGGGAATCATCGTCGGAGGCCAGGCCGAGTGCACGCTGACGACGATCGGAAACGACCGCAACGGAAACCTGGTCGGCTTCACCGCCGGCCACTGCGGCCAGGCGGGTGCCTCCATCGTTCCCGAATACGACACCTCCCTCGGCGAGGTCGGCCGCATCGCGTTCTCGAACCCGGAATACGACTACGCCCTCATCGAATTCCAGCGTGACAAGGTCGCACCGATCAACCGCGTCGGCAATGTGACCATCTCTCAGGTCGGCCCGCCGACGGCGTTCCCGAACATCGTCTGCAAGGAAGGCCGTACCACCGGCAACACCTGCGGACTCGCGTACGGCGACATTCTGCAGTCGCAGGAGACCTGGGCTCAGCTGTGTGTCGTCGAAGGTGACTCGGGCAGCCCGGTCGTCGTCGGCAACACCCTCGTCGGCATGGTCAACGCCTACCTCGGCGTGGCGTGCTTCGGACCCGAGGTCGGCACCAACTTCGACGCGATCCTTCGCAACGTCGATCAGGGCAACGGACTCGGCGCAGGATTCGTCCCGGCTCCCTAGCTCCACCTGGTTTCGGCCGAAGGCCCCGTTCGCGCGATGTGTTGTGCGAACGGGGCCTTCGCCGTTCGCGGGGTAGGTGAGGCTCTCAGCGGGCGCGGGCCGACGAGTCGGACGACCGAATGTCGGCGACGATGCGTTCGGCGTCGTCCGGCGCGATTCCCAGCAGCACCAGGCTCGACGTCGTCGTCGCTCCCGCCGGGTCGCCGATCGCACCGGCGTTGGTGGCATCGAGGATCGACAGTGCGATCGCCTCGATGTTGAGGATCAGTACTTCTGCGGCGAGATACGAGGAGAACACACCCTCGCGCTGGCCGCGCCGGATGACGGCGGCGGCCGATTCTCTCATCGGTCCGAGGAGATCGTGAATACTGTTGTGTCCCAGATCTGTTCGGGCAACGGCGAGTAGCAGTCGGTACTGATCGCCGACGCGTGTCAGAGCGAGTGTCTGCCGGACGAACACCGTGACGGCCGATTCGTCCGCGGCGGGAACCCGGCCGAGTGCGGCCGAGATGCTGTCCGCTGCCTCCAGGGCGATACCGTCGATCAGAGCTTCGCGAGAGGCGAAGTGGGCGTACACGGTTCGCCGGACTACTCCTGCAGCAGCGGCGACATCGTTGATGGTCGCATCGGGATTGTCTGCCAGGACCCCTTGCGCAACGTGCAGAATTCGCGCTCGGTTGGATCGGGCGTCACGGCGTTGCACGGGCGGCGCTGCTGCGTCCCGTGCAATCGAACTCGACTCCGTCGTCTTGCGCACAGGACAACATCTAGCACGGTCGCGGGCGGTCAGTGTGGCTGCCGCCACAAAAGATTGCCGATCCTAGCCGATGCTTCCTAAGCTGCACAGCACTGTGCAAGGTGTGTCTCGCACTTTGCCAACGGGGGGGAACACACGATGACACTGCTTGCGATGACGCCTGTCCAAGACATGCACAAGCCGTACCCGCGACGCTGGTCGGCGCTGGTGGTGCTGTGCCTGAGCCTGCTGATCGTGGTCATGGCCAACACGTCACTGCTGGTCGCCGCACCGGCGATGACACTCGACCTGAGCCTGACGAGCAGCGACCTGCAGTGGGTGATCGACGGCTACACCGTCCCCTACGCGTCGTTGATGTTGCTGTGCGGCGTGATCGGAGATCGCTACAGCCGCCGTGGCGCTCTGATCATCGGTCTCATCATCTTCGTCGCCGGTTCGGTGGCCGGGGCGCTCACCGATGCCACCCTCGGGGTGATCCTGGCCCGCATCGTCATGGGTGTGGCCGCTGCCATCGTCATGCCCGCCACACTGTCGTTGCTGGTGGCGACCTTCCCGAAACGGGAGCGCGCCACCGCGGTCACCGTGTGGGCGGCCACCTCGGGACTCGCGATCGCGGCAGGGCCGCTGTTGGCGGGCTGGCTTCTCGAGAGCTACACCTGGCATTCGACGTTCCTGATCAATGTTCCGATCGCGTTGGCCGCCATCGTCGGAGCCGTCGTACTGGTCCCGCCGTCACGGGCCGTCGACCCGGGTGCGATCGACTGGATCGGTGGTCTGCTGTCGGTGCTGGCCGTGTCGACCATCGTGTACGCCATCATCGAGGGGATGCACTTCGGCTGGACGGTCGGGCCGTTGTACTTCGCGCTCGTCGGGCTGCTGTCGGTCCTGGGCTTCGTGGGATGGGAACTGCGCCATCCCAATCCGTTGCTCGACGTCCGAATGTTCTCGTCCCGCGTCCTCAGCGGAGCCACCCTGGCGGTGTTGATCTTCTTCCTCGTCACCTTCGGTGCCATCTACTTCGTCGCGCAATACCTCCAGTTCGCACTCGGTTTCGGTCCGGTGTCCACCGGCATTCACCTCCTGCCTTTGGCCGGGGCAGTCTTCGTCGGATCCGGAATCACGATGTGGCTCACGCCGAAACTGGGACCCCGCATCACCGTCACCGCAGGCATGGTCGTGGGAACGCTGTCGGTCGTCTCGCTCATCGGGATCGACGCGACGGCAACGTACTCCGACTTCCTTCCCGTACTGACGCTGCTCGGTCTCGCAATCGGCCTGTCCGTCTCGCCCTGCACCGACTCCATCATGGGCGAGTTCCCGGACAGCAAGCTCGGGGTCGGCGGCGGCCTCAACGACACCGCCCTCGAACTCGGCGGATCGCTCGGCATCGCTGTGCTCGGATCGGTGCTCGCCGCGTCCTACCGTCAGGGAATCGAAGGGTTTCTGCAGACCTTCCCCGGCAAGCAGCCGAACGGCCAGTACACCGGGCAGGCGGCGGAAGGGCTTGCCGCGTCTCAGGATTCGCTGGCCGGTGCGGTGATCGTCTCCGACGTCATCCGCGACCAGAATGCATTCCTCAGCGGGTTCGCCGACAATCTCGAAGCCAATGCCGTCGCGGCGTTCGGTGACGCAGTGGTGCACACGAGTGTCGTTGCCGCCGTGATGTTCGGCGTCGGCACCGTGATCGTGGCGCTGCTCATCCCGGCCAAGACTGCGACGGCGTCGTCGGAGAAGATCGCGTTCGAGCCGATCGTCCCCTTCGTCGCACCGCCGGCCAAGGATCCGGCAGCAGATCGAGAGGTCGCCGAGCTCGAACAACTCCTCGAGTGGCCGTCGGCCGAGCCCCAGAAATCCGGTGCACGACACGCTTTGCGAATCGCCGAGGAGACCGCACCGCCGGCTACGCGCATCGTGGCCGAGCCGGGTCTGGTGGACGCCGAGCTCGACCGTCCCAGCATCTATCAGCTGGCCTCGAAGGTGTACGAACTCGACGCCTCCGTCGCCCGGCAGGCCACGGTGGACAGCAAGTCCGGTGACCGCGTGACGATCCACCAGCTCGCCCTGTCCAACCTGGCGCGCACCCGACGCGTCGAGGCCGAGGAAGCTCTCGACGCTGCGCTCGAATTGAGCGACCTTCCGGTTGCACCCGCACCGGAGCCGGTCGAACCGACCTCGCCGCTGCAGACCTTCTACCAACGGGCCAGCAGACAACAAGCGAACTGCACCGCATTCAAGGAACGCTCGAGCTCCATGTGGGCAATGCCGCTGTAGCTCTTCACTGTCCGCCCGCCCGCCCCGTTCGCGTCAATGGACCCTTGCACTCCTCAGACGTATGCAGTGGTTCATTCACGCGCGGCGCATCGCTGCGTCAATGGACCCTTGCACTCCTCAGACGTATGCAGTGGTCCATTGACGCGAACGGGGGGGACAGGGGGGGTGAGTGCTAGATCAGCACCGCACCGTTCGATGCCGATCCGACCAGCTTGGAGTATTTGGCCAGCACTCCTCGGGTGTAGCGCGGCGGCAGTGGTGCCCAGCCCTGTGCGCGGGAGTCCAATTCGGCTGCGTCGACGAGCAGGTCGAGGGTGCCCTTGCCGACGTCGAGTCGGATCTGGTCACCGTCGCGGACGAAGGCGATGGGGCCGCCGTCGACTGCCTCGGGGGCCACGTGTCCGACGCAGAGGCCGGTGGTGCCGCCGGAGAATCGGCCGTCGGTGAGCAGCAGGACGTCCTTACCGAGTCCGGCACCCTTGATGGCTCCGGTGATCGCGAGCATCTCGCGCATTCCGGGTCCGCCCTTGGGTCCCTCGTAGCGGATGACCACGACGTCGCCGGCCGCGATGGTGCCGTCTTCGAGGGCGTCCATGGCCGCGCGCTCACGCTCGAAAACTCGTGCGGTGCCCACGAAGACGTCGGAGTCGAAGCCCGCGGACTTGACCACGGCCCCGCCGGGGGCGAGCGAGCCCTCGAGGATGGTGATGCCGCCGGTCGGGTGGATCGGCTTGTCAAGTGCGCGCAGTACCTTGCCGTCGGGGTCCGGGGGTGCGATGTGAGCGAGGTTCTGTGCCACGGTCTTTCCGGTGACCGTCATGCAGTCGCCGTGCATCAGGCCGGCGTCGAGCAGAGCCTTCATGACCACCGGAACTCCGCCGATCGCGTCGACGTCGGTCATGACGTGCTTGCCGAAGGGCTTGACGTCGGCCAGGTGCGGCACCTTTGCGCCGACTCGGGTGAAGTCGGCGAGGGTCAGGTCCACCTGGGCTTCGTGCGCGATGGCGAGCAGGTGCAGCACCGCGTTGGTCGAGCCGCCGAATGCCATGACGACGGCGATGGCGTTCTCGAAGGCTTCCTTGGTGAGGATGTCGCTGGTGCGGATGCCGCGTCGCAGCAGATCGACGACGGCCTCGCCGCTGGCGTGTGCGAATCCGTCGCGTCGGCGATCGGGAGCGGGGGGAGATGCGCTGCCGGGCAACGACATTCCCATCGCTTCGGCTGCGCTGGCCATCGTGTTGGCAGTGTACATTCCGCCGCAGGCACCTTCTCCGGGGCAGATGGCGCGTTCGATGGTGTCGACGTCGGCGCGCGACATCAATCCGCGTGAACAGGCACCGACGGCCTCGAAGGCGTCGATGATCGTCACCTGGTGCTCGCTGCCGTCGGACAGGGTCGCGAAACCGGGCAATGTGGAGCCGGCGTAGAGGAATACGCTCGCCAGATCCAGACGTGCTGCGGCCATGAGCATTCCGGGCAGCGACTTGTCGCAACCGGCGAGCAGAACGGAACCGTCGAGACGTTCTGCGCTGATGACGGTTTCGACGCTGTCGGCGATCACCTCACGTGAGACCAACGAGAAGTGCATGCCCTCGTGACCCATCGAGATGCCGTCGGACACCGAAATGGTGCCGAATTCCAGCGGGTAGCCGCCTGCGGCGTGGATGCCCTTCTTGACGGCCTTCGCCAGACGTTCGAGCGAGAGGTTGCACGGGGTGATCTCGTTCCACGAGGACGCGACACCGATCTGGGACTTGCCCCAGTCTTCGTCGCCCATTCCGACGGCGCGGAGCATGCCGCGGGCGGCGGTCTTCTCCAGTCCATCGGTGACGTCGCGGCTGCGCGGCTTGACGTCGATGCCTTCGTGGGGATTCTGCGGGGTCGTCATGACACTCCTGAGCGGTCGGCGAAAAATAATTCCTCGGTCGCGTCCCGGAGGTTCCGCTCCTGAGGTCGCATTCACCGTCAACCCTAAACCCGCGGGTTCGGCGCATCACGAACAGTGGTGGCCGAGGTGAGTCCTCGGCGGGATTTCTTCACCGCAAGTCCCCTCCACACAGTGACCAACGGCCCTGTCGTGCACTGCCAACGCGGGTCGACAGTGGTGGGCAGCCATCACCGTGCGGTGGGAGGTCGAGGAGAGACGATGAACGATCAGCCGGATTCTGCCGTGGTGGAGATGTTGGTGGAGCTTGCGTGCCGCGCTCCGTCGGTGCACAACAGTCAACCGTGGAGGTGGGTGTACTCCGAACACGGACTCGACCTGTTCACCGATCGGTCCCGACTGCTCGGGGCGATAGACCCGACCGAGCGGCAGATGGTGCTCAGCTGTGGGGCAGCGCTCGACCATCTGTGCACTGCAGCCGCTGCCTTTCGGTGGACGGCCGACGTCGAACCGATGCCGACGGCCGGTGCGCCGGACCATCTCGCTCGTATTCGATTGACCCACGACGCGCACCCTCGATCGCACGAGTTCGACCTGTTGGCTGCGATCAATCGCCGCCACTCGGATCGCCGGGCGTTCGGTCCGGTGCCGGACAACCGAATTCCCGCGCGCTACGTCGGTCGCGGCGACGGAACCGACGACATCCGAACGACGTTCCTGTCCGCCGAGGCCAAGGAGACGCTGGCCACGGCGTCGAGGCTGAGCGCTAGCGTACGAAAGTACGACGCGACGTATCAGGCCGAGATCCGGTGGTGGGCCGGGCACTCGTTCCGATCGGGAGGAATTCCGCCGGAGGCTCTCACCGATCGTGCGGAGTCCTCCAGGGTGCAGGTGGGCCGAGCCTTTCCCGAACCACGCCGAGTCGGCAGAACGGAAACACGAGAGCCGGCGGCGGACGAGTCGACGGTGGTGATTCTCGGTACCGCGTCCGATGAACGCCTCGACTGGTTGCAGTGCGGGCGGGCCATGTCCGCCTTCCTGCTGGCCGCAACCGCCGATGGTCTTGCGACCTGTCCTCTCACACATATGACCGAGCAGTCGGGCAGTCGACGCCTGGTCAAGTCCTTGGCCGCCGGACAGGGTGCGCCGCAGGTGCTGATTCGGATCGGTGCACCGGCGGTCGGCTCGCCTCTCGCCCCGACCCCGCGACGAGCGGTGTCGTCGGTGCTGTCGGTAGCTGCCCGCAGTACGGCAGGGGGCTCGCGCCGAACCACGTCCCTGTGACCGGGTATCACGCGTCGGACCGGTGACCAAAGGCTCTGTGGCGCGGCCGCTGTCGAGCTGTCCAATAGCAAGCGAGCATCCGAGAACGGATGACCGTCGACGGGCCCGGCCGTGTGGTCCGTCCGGACCGAGGACAGGAGATGGCCATGGTTCTGGAACACCATCAGAAAATCGTCGTGGGCGTGGATGGTTCGCCGAGCAGCATCTGCGCTGCACACTGGGCGGCATCCCTCGCCGAGCGGTTGAAGGCACCGCTGCACATCGCCGGGGCGGTGCAGCATCCCGCGTTCTACCTGGGCGAGTCCGCATCGGTCGTTCCCCTCGACATCTGGGACGAACAGCGTCGGGCGGCAGAACGCATCGTCACCGACGTTGCTGCCGCAGTGCTGGCCCGGCATCCACACAGCGCCGTGACCACCTCCGTGGAGGAAATGCCGGCGTGCTCGATGATGGTCGAACTCTCTCGCACCGCGCGCATGCTCGTCGTCGGCAATTCCGGTTCCGGGCCGATCGTGTCGGCGCTGTTCGGGAGCACAGCACAGCGGACATCGACCACGGCGTGGTGCCCGGTGATCGTGTGGCGCGAGGGAATCGACGCCGTCGACGCACCGATCCTCGTCGGCATCGACGGCAGTGCGACGAGTGAAGCCGCGGTCGAGCAGGCATTCGATCTGGCCTCGCGGTTCGACGTGCCGATGATTGCGGCACATGCCTGGAGCTCGTTGTCCCAGGGTGCCGCCTTGTCTCTGCCAGGATCGCCCGACGACATCGAGATCGAGCGCGAACAGCAGCTGTTGCTGTACGAGTGCCTCGCCGGGTGGAGCGAGAAGTATCCGGATGTCACCGTGGAACATGTCGTACAGCAGGGCAATCCGGCACACCTGCTGATAGAGCAGTCCAAGCGGGCCGGAATCGTGGTGGTCGGCAGCCACGGGCGAGGAATCGTCGCCAGTGCCCTGTTCGGATCGACCAGCAGCAACCTCACCCGGCATGCACACTGCCCGGTGATGATCTGCAGGGACCGATGACCAACCGTACGGTGCCGAATCGACTGCGCCGCAGGGAAGAACGCCGGCGCATTCTCGACGCGAGCACCGCGGACCGGCTCGCACGCAGCGCGACGCGGGCTCGGTTGATCGGCCACGATCACTTCGGCCCCACCGTCGACGTCGTGCCCTGCATCTGGATCGGGAGTCGGGTGTACTTCTACGCCGAGGGGCGGTCGCAGTTGGGTCGTAGCATGCTCGACTCGTCGGTCGTGCTGGAGTTCGACGCCGAGAATCCGGATCGCGCAACAGTCTCCACCGTCGTTGTGCACGGAATCGCGCGTCCCGTCCTGGATGTGCGAAGAGATGTCCTCGAACAGGCTCTGCCGCGGCCGCATTCGGAGGAACCGCCGATGCACCGCCTGGTCGGAGTGGTTCCTACGTCGGTCTCGGGCGTCGAACTGACATGCCCCGGCCGCACCACCCATCCGACACCGAACCATGCACCGCGGAGGACCACGACGATGAACGACGACGAGGCAGCAGAGATGTCGGGGGCGGTGGTGCTGGGGTCCGAGTCCATCACGGTCGACATCCCGACGGACACGGGACCGAGAGTCTTTCCGGTGACCACGGCCGCGATCGGGGGCGCGGTCCATGCGGTGATGATCGCGGAGTACGGACCGATCGGTGGAGTCTCACCGGACGGGCATGTTCTCGCAACGGCCGTGCTCGACCGATGGCCGAATGCACGAGTGTTCGAGCGGCGCAGTACCGGTGACCGCGGTGCCGACCCGCGTGGCTACGAGTGCTTCTACGTCGAACTGGACTCGAGCGGCCGCCGATCCGATGCCGATCTCGAAGCGGTGTCCGCCCTCTTCCGCTGAGCGAACTTCGACCCCGAGAACTCCAGTTCGTGACCTTGTGCCCTGTTGCCCCCTCGTCCGCGGCGAAACACTCGAAGGACACACGATTCGGGAGAGTGGGTGGTTGCGGTGTTCGGCTACGACTTCGCTCGCTGGTGGCGCCTGGCACCGTGGAGCACCAATCCTCTGATGCGGGGCCGTGATCGGACTGCGGCTCTCGCTTTCGCGTGCGCGATGGCGGTGATTCTGGGACTCGTCCCCTTCGCCGCGCTGCTCGGATCGCTCACCTACGCCGATCTCGATGCCGCGGCGGCCCGAACGAGCGCCACCACCCAGCAGATCGATGCCCTGGTGACGAGTGAACCCACGCTGCGATCGGAAGACGGTGCCGTCTTCGACCACACCGAGTACTACGCGACCGTCGCCTGGGAATGGCCACCGGGACAGCGGCACAGCGGCGAGGTTCGCCTTCCGGACGAAGCCGAACAGGGTGCCACAGTGTCGGTGCGAGTCGATACCGAGGGCAGGTGGGTTGCGGAGCCGTCGTCCGCGACGTCGAATGTCCTGTTGGGAATTGTTGCAGCCGTTGGCTTCTGGGTGGCATGCACGGTCGTTGTCCTCACCTGTCTTCAGGCGACGCGGTACTTCGACCGGCGCGCCAGAATGCGCCAGTGGGACCGCGACTGGCTGAAGTTCGAGACCGAACGTGGTCGAACCAAGGGGGATTCGGCATGAGGGACCTCGGCCACTTCGATGATGGACCGAGTGCTCTGACTGTGGGCGCGGTTGCAGATCTACGTTCGATTCGATTCGACTGCAAAGACAGTCGACCACGAGACGAGGAAGAATCATGAGCAATTCCACCGACCGCATGCTTCCCATCCTGGTGGGCATCGACGGCTCCAGTGAGGCCGATTCCGCGGCGCAGTGGGCGGCGACCTATGCGGCGAAGGTGCGCGCACCCCTGCGTTTGGTTCATGCAGTCCCCGAGGGGGATTGGTACGGATCGGCGGCATTCGTCGACGGCGGTGCGCTGGAGAGGGACCTGCGCACGATCGGACGCAAACATCTCGCCCGCGCTGCGGCCGCGATCCACGAGGCCGCACCCGAGGTGTCCGTCGATTCCGTCACCGCCGATGGAACCATCGCCTCGTACGTCTCGGATGCAGGCGCGGAACTGGTCGTGCTGGGATCGAGAAAGTCGAGCGCACTGAGGGACCTCACTCTCGGCAGCAACACGCTTCGAGCCGTGACGCATGCGCAGTGCCCGGTGCTGCTCGTGCGCAACGCCGTCGACAGCGTCGACCCCGCTCGTCCGATCGTGGTGGGGGTCGACGGAAGTGAGCAGTCGGATCGGGCGCTCGGTGCCGCGCTCGAGATCGCCCACACCCTCGGAATGCCGGTCGTCGCGGTGAACTATTGGGGATTCGCGGCTCAGGCAGGTCTCGGAACCGGATTCGAGGACGTCGATTGGGCGAATATTCGCGCACACGAGAAGCATTGGCTCGAAACGCATGTGGAGACCATGCACGAGAAGTATCCGGATGTTGCGCTGAGCACTGTGAGCGCGCAGTCGAGTCCGACGCGTGGTTTGCGGGCGATGTCCGCGTCGGCGTCGATGCTCGTGGTGGGCTGCCGAGGCCGGGGTGCTGTACTCGGAACGATTCTGGGATCGGTCAGTCAGAATCTCGTCCACCACGCCGATTGCTCGGTGCTGATCGTGCGATGACCCAGCGCGATGAGTCACGCGGTCCGACGCGAGGCAGGTGGTGGTGAGCCGATGTCGCAGTGCGGTGGGCAGTTCGACGCCTCGTCGCCGGTGCCGCGGATGAGTACCGCCGCGATGACCGCACCGATCACCAGCAGTCCGGCGCATATCAGCATTGCGGTGTGAAAGCCGTCCGAGAACGTCTCCGGGGCAGAGTAATCAGACCCTGCGATACCGGCGAGCGCAGGCAGTGCGGCCACGGCGAGCAGTTGACTGGTGCGGGCCACGGCATTGTTGACTCCCGACGCGATTCCGGCGCGATCGGTGGACACCGCGCCCAGAACCGCTCCGGTCAGTGGGGCCACCAGAGCGGACAATCCGAGTCCGAAGACGACAACCGCGGGCAGAATGTCTGTGGCATAGGTGGATCCGGGCCCGACCCGCAACATCAACAGCAACCCCAGCGCTGCCAGCAGTGGTCCCACGGTCATCGGAATGCGCGGTCCGATGCGTCCGGCGATTCGCCCCGCGCGGGCGGACAGCACCAGCATGAGAGCGGTGATCGGCAGCGTGGCGACCCCGGCCGCGATGGGTGAGTAGCCCACGGCGAACTGCAACTGCAACACCAGAAGGAAGAACACGCCGCCCAGGGCCGCGTACACGGCGAAGGTGACGAGGTTGGTCGCCAGGAACACTCGTGAGGCGAACAGCGACGGTGGTACCAGCGGATCGTGCGAGCGACGCTCGATCATCACGAACACCCCGGCCGCGACGACACCCATAGCGAGGGTCGGCGTGTGTGACTCGATCAGACCGTACGTGAGCAGGCCCAGCGCCGCCGCGACAGTCACCGCGCCCGGTACGTCGAGTCGGCCGGACACGTGCGGATCTCGGCTTTCCGGAACATGTTTCGCCGCCACCCAGACCACCACGACGGCGAGCGGGATGTTGATCAGGAACACCGAACGCCACCCGACGGCGTCGACCAACCAGCCCCCGAGCAACGGACCGACCGCCGACGCGACGCCGCCCAGCCCCGACCACAGACCGATTGCAGCTCCGCGATCCTCGGCCTTGATGGAGGCCGATATCAGCGCGAGCGAACCCGGCGTCAGCAAGGCCGCACCGACGCCCTGAAGTAGTCGCGCCGCGATCAGCACCTCGATACTCGGAGCCAGCCCGCACAGCACCGATGCGGCCGCGAACCAGACGGTGCCCCAGACGAACACCCGCCTGCGCCCCAGTCGGTCACCGAGGGAGCCGCCCAACAAGATCAGCGAGGCCAGGGCCAGGGTGTAGCCGCTCAGAGTCCACTGCAGACCGGTGACGCCTGCACCGAGGTCGCGGCCGATAGCAGGCAACGCGATATTGACCACGGTGGCGTCGAGCATCGCCAGAGCCGAACCGAGCACCGTGGCTGCGACGATCCAGCGGCCCCTCGCGCTCGAGAGTGTGATGCCCTCAGCGGTCACAACCGTTCGACGCAGACGACGAAGTTGCGTGAGTCCTTCTCGAATCCGTACAGCGCCGGGTCGGGGCAGTCGTCGACGGACGAGGTGCCCTGCAGGATGGTCACGACGCGGCGGGTGTCGGCACCGGGGGTGGCGCAGTCGATCCGCTGAGCGAATTCACCGACGAGGTCCATGCATCCGCCGACCTGCCAGTCGATGTCGAGGCACAGAGCTCCCTGTTCGATGTCGAAGTAGGTCTCGTAGTAGTACTGATCGGCGTCCTCGGGGCATTCGGCCGAGGTGGGCGTCTTGGCGAAGACGACGTAGTTGGACTCCGCAGACCCGCAGGTCGCGTTGGCGATGGCCGCCTCGTCGACGGTGCCGCCCAGGTTGACGCACTCGCCGATCTCCACGTCGATGTCGACACTGCCGCCGTCGTCGATGTCGGTGGTCGGTGGTGTGGTGGGAGGGTTGGTGGTCGTGGTGGCGGGAATGGTGGCACCGGAGATGGCGACGGCGGTACCGGACACCTCGGAGGCGCACCCGCCGAGTATCAGGGCCGCGCACGACGACAGCGCGAGAACGAGAGCGCGGACCGAACGGTTGGATGACGTCATGGTGAGTCCTGCCCTCGTAGGTTCGAGCGTGCCGTGTCCGTCGACCGTGCTCGTGTAGAAAATATCCGACTCGCTTGTCGGCTGCATGAGGCAGGATGAACTGCGTGGATCTTCCTCTTGCCGTGCCGGTCGCGCCGATGCTCGCCAAAGCCGCGAAAGTGGTGCCCGCCCAGCCCGAAGACGGGCCTGCGGTGTGGTCGTACGAGCCGAAATGGGACGGGTTTCGCGCCATCGTCTTCCGTGACGGTGACGAGGTGGTGCTCGGGTCACGCGGGGGAAAGGACCTGGCCCGCTACTTCCCGGAGTTGGTGGCGGCGATCAAGGCCGAGCTACCCGAGAAGATCGTCGTCGACGGCGAGATCGTCGTACCGCGCGAGAAGAACGGTTCCACGCGCCTCGACTGGGAGTCGCTGTCCGAACGGATTCATCCCGCAGCGAGTCGGGTGACGATGCTCGCGGAGAAGACTCCGGCGCAGTTCATCGGCTTCGATCTGTTGGCCGTCGGCGACGAGGATCTGACGGCCGAGCCGTTCTCGACCCGCCGCGCGAGATTGCTCGACGCGGTGGGAACGGGTGGCCCGAGTTGTTTCGTCACCTCCGCCACCGATGATGCGGCCGTGGCCGAGGACTGGTTCGAGCGTTTCGAAGGTGCCGGGCTCGACGGTGTGGTGGCCAAGAAACTCGACGGGATCTATCTGCCGAACAAGCGCGAGATGATCAAGATCAAGCATGCGCGTACCGCGGACTGCGTGTTGATCGGCTATCGAATCCACAAGTCCGGCAACGGTATCGGATCCTTGCTGCTCGGTCTCTACGATGGCGACGATCTGCGGATGATCGGCGGTGCGTCGGCGTTCACCGACAAGCGCCGGTTGGAACTGCTCGAAGAACTCGAACCGCTCCGACTCGGTGACGACGTCACGTACGACGGTGAGGCGACCCGCTGGAATTCGTCCAACGACCGCAACTGGATTCCGGTGCGCATCGAGCGGGTCATCGAGGTGGCCTACGACCAGATGGAAGGGGCGCGGCTGCGGCACGTGGCCAGGTTCCTACGCTGGCGGCCCGATCGTGATCCGCGCTCGTGTGCCTACGACCAGCTCGAGGTTCCGGTGCGCTACGACGTTGCCGACGTGATTGCCGGGGGACGATAGACATGGCCGCGAAAACGCCTCCCGCGTTCGTGCAGGTCGGCGAGCGCGAAGTACGAGTGTCGAGCCCCGATCGCGTGATCTACGAGGCGACCGAACGTACTCCGGAGATCACCAAACTGCAGGTGTGCGAGTACTTCGCGGCCGTCGGGGAGCCGCTGATGCGGGTGATCGGAGATCGCCCCACCGCGATGGAACGGTGGCCCGACGGCTATCGCGAGGGCATGCGGTTGGCGCTCGGCCCCCAGGACAAGGACGGCGACGGCTTCTACCAGAAGCGGTTGCCCAAGGGCGCTCCCGAGTGGATAGAGACGGTGAAGATCGCGTTCCCCAGCAAGCGCACCGCCGAGGAACTGTGTCCGTCCGAACCCGCGTCGCTGGTGTGGGCGGCGCAGATGGGTACGTTGACGTTTCATCCGTGGCCGGTCCGTCGATTGGACGTCGACCATCCCGACGAGTTGCGTCTCGATCTCGATCCGCAACCGGGTACCACGTTCTCGGACGCGCTGCGAGTAGCCGATGTGACGCGAGAGCTGTTGGAGGAGTTGGGCTTACGGGGATATCCGAAGACGAGCGGGAATCGGGGTATCCACATCTACGTTCGCATCGAGCCGCAGTACACCTTCGAGCAGGTGCGTCATGCGGCCATCGGTCTGGGTCGAGAACTCGAACGACGCGACGACGGGGTGACCACCAACTGGTGGAAAGAGGTACGCGGAGAACGCATCTTCATCGACTACAACCAGAACAACCGCGACCGAACCATCGCCAGCGCCTGGAGTCTGCGGGCTCGACCGGGCGCGACGGTGAGCACTCCGATGACGTGGTCACAGTTGGCCGACGTCACCGATCCACGTGAATACAACCTCGTGACGGTGCCGGAGCTTGTTCGGGACGGCGACCCGTGGGCCGGTATGGACGAGCAGGCCTACTCCCTCGAACCTCTTCTGCACCTGTGGGAAACCCTGCCCGGCGGAGAGCTGAACTTTCCGCCCGATTACCCCAAGATGCCCGGAGAACCGCCGAGAGTGCAGCCCTCGAAAAAGGTTGCCGAGCACTGGGATGCGGAGGGGAATCGCACGGACAGCTGACGGAGCTGCCAGAGCCGGGCAAGGTTGCACGCTACGAAGTCGAATCGACGGGATTCAGTCGCCTCGAACGCGTTCCGTGCAACCCTGCCCACGATCACATGGATTCGAGCTCCCGGATCAACGTCGCCGCATCGTACGGTCCGATGTGTCGGGTGAGGTTCTTGTCGCCGCGTCCCAGGTAGAACGTCGGGGTGCCGTCGACGTCCGAGGAGGTGGCGTCGAGTTCGTCGTCCTCGACGCGTACCACGTAGTCGCCGGTGCGGATGTCGTCCTCGAATCTGTCCATGTCCAGGCCGAGTTCACGTGCGTAGCCGTCGATGTCGTCGGGCTCGAGTGCGTCGCTGTTACGGAACAACACGTCGGCCATCTCCCAGAACTTGCCCTGCGCGGCTGCGGCCTCGCTGGCGTATGCCGCGTAGCGAGCGTGTGGGTGATAGTCGTCGAGCGGCAGGTGCCGGTAGACGTACCGAAGGTCGTCGCCGAAGTGCTTGCGTACCTCGGCGACACTGCCGGTTGCCTTGCTGCAGAACGGGCATTCGAAATCCGCGTACTCCACGATGGTCAGTGGTGCGTCCACCGGGCCGCGGATGTGATCGCGCTTGGCGTCGACCGGACGCAGAATGCGCAGGGATGCTTCGGCTTTCGGAGGATGGATCTTCTCGTCGATCCGGAAGAGGACCCAGCCGAGCAGTGCGGCGATCACCGAGGCCACCAACACGCCGACCCGTGCTTCGTCGGCCAGCAACGGGTCGTCGAGCGCGAGATCGATGATGAACAACGAGATCGTGAATCCGATTCCGGACATCGCGGCACCGCCTGCGATGTGGGAGAGCGTCAGTCCTGGAGCCAGGGAGGACGGTCTCAACTTCGCGAAAACAGCGGACGCAGCGGTGATTCCGACGAGCTTGCCGAGAACGAGACCGGCGATGATGCCCCAGGTGAGCGTCGAGGTCGACGCGGCTTTCAGAGTGTCCGAGCTCAGCACGACTCCGGCGTTGGCGAGCGCGAAGATCGGCACGATGATGAAGGCCGTGTACGGCTGGTAGAGCCGCATGAGACGTTCGTTGACCGACACCGCGCGATCGAGTCCGAGACGGGCGGCTCGGGCATATTCGGGATTGGGCGACTGCCGGAACGCGCGTGTCAGATCCGCCGCGCGTTCCACCTCGGTGCGGCGCGGCGGATAGACCGGAAGAATCAACGCGATCATCACTCCCGCGAGTGTGGGGTGAACTCCGGACTCGTACATCGCAACCCAGGTGAACAGTGCAACGACGAAGTACCCGACGCCGCGCCACACCTCGAGCCGACGCAGCAGGAAGATCAGCCCCAGACCGACGAACGCCAGCACCAACGGCACCACGTCGAGGTTGTCGGTATAGAAGAAGGCGATGATCGCCAGCGCGCCCACATCGTCCGCGACAGCGAGCGTGAGCAGGAAGATGCGCAACCGAGCGGCCTTCTTCGGGCCGAGGACGGCGAGTGCCCCGAGGAGGAACGCGGTGTCGGTGGAGATCACGACGCCCCATGCCTGGGCGGCGGGCCCGGACGGATTGAAGGCGAGAAACAGCAACGCCGGCGCGGCCAGACCGGCAACCGCCGCGACGATCGGGATGGCGGCACGAGATCGGTCGGTGAGCTCACCCATCGCGAACTCACGCTTGACCTCGAGCCCGACGACGAAGAAGAACAACGCCATGAGCCCGTCGTTGACCCAGTGGGCGAGGTCGAGGGAGATGCCGTGCTCGCCGACGGTGACGGAGAGTTCGGTGTGCCAGAACGACTGGTAGGTCTCGCCGAAGGGTGAGTTGGCCCAGATCAGCGCGATCAGTGTCGCTGCGAGCAGGAAGCCCGCCGCCAGGGTTTCGCTGTTCTTCTCGCCGCGGGCCCGCGAGATCCGTTCGGCGAAACGTGCCATGGGCCGATTCGTCGGCGTGATCTGATCTGCCATCTGCGGCCCGCATCCTCTCGAAGAGTGTTGTGAAGCAGTCTGTACCAACGTGTGGGTCGACGGTTTGCTTCCTTGCAGGTGACAGCCCGCAGAGTAACGTTATTGCGCTGTCGACCTCGCCGCACGGCGAGGGAGATGTGCACAACATATTCGATGAACGGCATTAGTCCGTCCAGAAACGGGAATACGAGCCCGACTCACCCCTGCCACGAAGGAACATCCATGCGTGATTTCATCTGCCGCAAATGCGGACAGAAGCTGTCGTTCGAGAACTCACTGTGTCTGAGCTGCTCGAGCGCGCTCGGCTTCCATCTGCCGAGCAGAGCTCTGCTGGTGCTCCCCGACAAGGCCGACGACGGTGTCGCAGAGGCCGAGGTGGACGGCACCACGTGGAAGATGTGCGCCAACCTCAACACGGCGCGCTGCAACTGGCTCGTCGACACCGACGACAGCGACGATCTCTGCGTGTCGTGCCGGCTCACGCGTACTCGCCCCGCCGACGACGACGTCGACGCGATGGCCGCCTACGCGGATGCCGAGACCAACAAGCGTCGCGTCGTACTCGAACTGACCGAATTGGGCCTGCCCATCGTCGGCCGGGACGAGGACGACACGACGGGACTGACGTTCGATCTGCTCTCGAGCGCGAACCAGCAGGTGATGACCGGCCACGACAACGGTCTGATCACCCTCGACCTCGCCGAGGGCGACGACGTGCACCGCGAACAGTTGCGTGTGGCGATGTCCGAGCCCTATCGCACCCTGGTTGGACACTTCCGTCACGAGATCGGCCACTACTACCAGATGGTGCTGGTCGGCAACGGTGAGCACCGCGCGGCGTTCGAGGAGCTCTTCGGCGATCCGGATTCCGACTACCAGGCCGCACTCGATCGCCACTACAGCGAGGGTGCGCCGGCCAACTGGGAGGACGATTACGTCTCCTCCTACGCCACCATGCACCCCGCCGAGGACTGGGCCGAAACGTTCGCGCACTATCTCCACATCCGCGACACGCTCGACACGGCTGCAGCCTTCGGTATGGCCCCGGCCGGTTCGACGCTGGAGAGCCCGCTGCCGGGTGACGTCGGTTTCGATCAGATCATCGAGTGGTGGCTGCCGTTGTCGTGGGCACTGAACCAGATCAACCGGTCGATGGGCCACCAGGACCTCTACCCGTTCGTGCTGCCTGCGACCGTCGTGAAGAAGATCGGATTCGTCCACTCGCTGATCGCCCCCAGCACACTCTGATGCCCGGCTAACGGTCCTCGCAGTTTTGCAACCGGGGCGTATCCTGTGGTGTCGGCACTTCGCCGATACCGGGATGCGCCCCGGCGCAGCAGGACGAGGTGACCGCCATCAGCGAGCAGACACTGGACTCGACCGCCCATCCGCGCGTCACGGACTTCGAGCTCAGCCGACGACTGGCCGAGGTCGCCGAGAGACTACGTCGCCAGCACTCCGATCCCGATCGGGTCCTGGCCACGATCACCGAGGCGGCGGTGGCCAACATCCCGTCCGCCGAATTCGCGTCCATCACGACGGTGTTGCAGGGCAAGTTCGTGCACAGTGCGGCCCTCGTCGGCGAGGTGGCGGGCCACTGCGACAAGATTCAGGAGCAGCTGGGCGAAGGTCCCTGCCTCGAATCGGCGATCGAACAGACCACCATCAGGATCGACGACATGGACAGCGATTCTCGCTGGCCACAGTTCACCGTCGCCGCCTCGGCGCTGGGTGTCAAGAGCATGATCTGCTTCCAGCTCTACGTCGAGGGCTTCAACTTCGGCGCGTTGAACCTCCACTCCACCCGAACGAACGCCTTCTCGGCCGAGGCTGAATCGATCGGTTCGCTGTTCGCTGCGCACGCGGCCATCGCGTTCTCCACCGCGCGTGAAGAACAGCAGATCCGGGCGGCATTGACGAGCCGAGACCTGATCGGTCAGGCCAAGGGCATGCTGATGGAGCGCTACAACCTGAACTCGCAGGCAGCATTCGCTTTGTTGGCCAAGCTCTCGCAGGACACCAACGTCAAGCTCGCCGACCTCGCCGCGCAGCTGGTCGCCGACGCGGCCGAATCGTCCGACTGAGTCGATTCACCGCACGTCGAGGCCGTCGGTGCTCGCGACCGACACGGCCGGTCCGTCCGAGGCGACGAAGACCTCGATCCGGACGTCCTCGTCCAGATAGCGACTCAGTAGTGCCAATCCCGGTGTGGCGGAGATGATCTCGTGAACGCGGTCACCCGAGATCGGGTAGTCGTCCACGTCGTGACGCCAGTGTGCAGCCACCAGGGTGCCCTCGGCCTCGAGGTGCTCGACGACGCGCGTCATCGCCGACGACAGGTCGTCGGCGTCGAGGTAGTACCCGACCTCGCTGATGACGACGAGATCGAACGTCGCCTCGGGTGTGGGCAGGGTCGACCAGTCGTCGGACAGCGACCACAGCGCGAATTCGACTGCAGCAGTGTCACCTACGCGCCTCCGTGCTGAATCGAGGGCGCTGTGCACCACATCGGTCGAGACCACGTGATCGCACCGGATCGCCAACTGTTCGGTGAGCACCCCGATGGAGCAGCCGGGTTCGAGCGCGCGCCGATACTGCGGTTTCGGCAGCGAGGCCATGGTCAGCGCGTATTTGCGACGCTCGTACCACTTGCTGTCGAGCATGAACGGATCGTCCTTGTCCGCATAGACGGTGCGGAAGTACTCGGCACCGAGGCTTGTCCGAGAACCCTCGCTCACGCGAACACCACCTCGAACGGTCGCCGGTACCGAGCCAATATGTGCGGCGGCAACACCGCTCGGTCCGCAGGGTGATCGGACAATGGGCGGATCTGCGAATCGAACTGCTCGATCGACGCTCGTTTGGCGTCCAGGGTGTGCGGCGGCAGGTCGATGCGGCGTCCACGTGTCCACGGCACGGCAGGATGATTCGGAGTTGCCCAGTGCCACATCCAGATCGGGTACTCCACCACCGGTATCCCGACGGCGTTCGCCGCGGTGAGACAGGCCCGCGCGGTGGCTTCGTGGTCGGGATGGCCGTCCCCGCGCCATGGCGTCAGACACCAGGTGCCGGGGGTGGCGTCGAGCAGCGGCATCAGCGCATCGGCCACCGCGCTCTCGTGGTTCTCGACGTCACCGTCCGCGATCTGCAGACGGATCGGGGAGTGGTCGATCCCCAATTCGGCCAACGCGCGCTCGGACTCGGCGGGGCGACGCGCACGCAGATCCTCTGCCGTGACGGTGGGGGAACCGGGATGGGAGCCGTCGCCGTCGGTCACGGCGACCACCCGAACATCGACGCCCGATGCCGCAGCCAGAGAGAGCAGGCCGCCGACGCCGAGCACCTCGTCGTCCGGGTGCGGGGCGACGACGACCATGGTGAGGACGTCCTTCCACTGCAGGCCGGGAATGGACCAGTCGGCCGACATCCAGTCCGACTCGGCTGTGCCGACTTCGGTTTCGGCATCGAATGCGTTCTCTACCAAGGGTTGTCCTCCTCTGCGATGTCGTGCCCGAGGGCTTCCAGGTCGCGCTCGGCGTGACTCTGCCGCAGGTAGACGGTGAGATCTGCGACGCGTCGGGCGTGTTGGGAATCGCTGCACAGCGGGCCTGCACCGAGAGCGCGACCGACGCGGTCGATGCACTGAGTTGCCGCATCCTCGACCACAGCCCGCACGATGCGGGCCCTGGTTCGGGCGCGACCGGATCGGTCGAACGGATCGGCATCCACCTCCGCTGCGGCGGTGGTCAGTGCGCTCGACGCCGCTCCGAGTGCGGCCGCGATGGCACCGAGATGTGCAGTACGGTGCGGATCGGGTCTGTCGCGGACGGCAGCATGAAGCGTGTCCGCCACCGCGCATGCGCTCCCGAACCAGGCTGCCGACACCCCGATCGCCCCGTGCCAGAAGCCCGGTCGTGTGAGGTAGTCGGTCGGGCCGCCGACCGCAACGGCAGGGACACTGTCGAAGGCGACCGAGCCGGAATCGCTCTCGCTCATCCCCACCGCATGCCACGTGTTCGGTACCGGAGTTGCGCCCGGGTGCGTCAGGTCGACGGCGAACAGCCGAGGGCTGCCCTCCACGCGTGCAGTCACGAGCGCATGGGTACACAGTGACGCACCCGAGCACCACGGTTTCGTCCCGGTGAGAACCCAGCCCGAATCACCCGGCACCGCTTCTAGAATCGGAGCAGGCGGTTCCGCAGCCCACACGCCCCAGATCTGCCCACGCTGTGGCGTCGGGCCGTCGAGTTCGTGCAGGATCGCGATCGCGTCGGTATGCGCTTCGGACCACCGGCCCAGCACCGTGTTGTGCCGACTCAGGGCGGCGAGCGATTGCCAGCGCAGATCGGTGTATCCCGAGCCGGGCAGCGCGAGGTCGAGACGACCGTCCGCCTCGAACGCCAAGAACGCGGCGCGCAGCCCGGTGTCGACGTCGGCTCGGTCGGTGGATTCGAGAAAACCGGTCTCGCTCATGCGGTGGCCTCCAGGGCACGTAGGAATCCGGCCATGCCGTCGGGCGCTCGGCCGCGCAGCCGACCCGACGTCGTGACCGGAATGTCGCACACCCGACGGCACTCGAAGCCGCCGAGCTCGAGGCGTCGGACCAGATCGTGGTCCTCGCCGGTGGTAAGAGGTGCAAATCCGCCGATGGAGAGATACTCCGCCGCTCGGACGCCGAGGTTGGCACCGTGCACGTGTGGGTGGCCGAACTCGTTTCGATAGTGCGCGTCGTACGACGACCGCAACCCGAGGTTCTCCTCGATGTGACCCTCGAAATCGACTGCCACCGTTCCGGCCACTGCCCGAGCGCCGTCGGCGGCGTGTCGGAGATGGCCGAGCAGCCAGTCCTCACCCACCCGGGTGTCGGCATCGGTGGTGGCGAACCACGTCGATGCGCTGTGTTCGGGGCCGTGCGTCGCGAATCCGGCAGCTCTGGCCGCGCCGACGTTGCGGTGTGCCACCTCGAGAGCCGACACGGACGGGTGACGTGCCGCGATGCGCGCAGAGTCGTCGGTGCACGCATCGAGCACGACGATCGTCGAGACGGACACCGAGGCCACATCGCGGACTCGGCGTTGTGCTCGTACCAGGGCGGTCAGGCAGGCGTCGAGCAGATCCTGCTCGTTGTGCGCGGGTACGACGACGACGATGTGGGTGACGGGGGTGCGGGGGAAAGCATCGGAGATCACGGTCCACCCTTTACGGACACCGGACGAAGAAGAGTCCGTTTCGGAAACCGCCGGTGTCTGGACGGGATGTGCTCCCATCGCACATACCCGTTCCCCGGCTGCCGACACATCCGCCGCAGCCTGGTGAGACGGCTCCGGGACCGGTTGCGAGAAGATACCCGTACCGGTGGTTTCTTTCGTCCGTTTCGGGGATATCCGATTAGCAAATGTCGGGGCGGTATGTGTTAATGGGCGTTGCCCCGCGGCAGCACAGTTCGCGGGTGTCGCGACGCAGCACGAAGGATGGTCGGGTTACATGGCATCACCGGTTCGCACACGCAGATTCGCCCGTATCGGCGCGATCGTTGCAGGTACAGCCCTTGCCACGTCCGCCGCATTCGGTTCGGCACAGGCCGCGCCACTGTGGCCGGGCGGCCCGGACGTCTCCATCCCCGGGATGCCGGGATCGTCGGATCCGGCTGCACCCGCGCCGCAGCAGCTCACCCCGCAGCTCGCGCCCGCGAACTTCTCCGATCCGAGCATCAGCCCCTCGGGCGGCGAGGTCGTCGGAGTCGCGCAGCCCATCGCCATCCGCTTCGACGAGGCGATCGGCGATCGTGACGCCGCGCTGCGCGCCATCCGCGTCACCACCAACCCGTCCGTACCCGGGCACTTCTACTGGATCAACGACACCCAGGTCCGGTGGCTGCCCAACGAGTTCTACCCGGCGCACACCCAGGTGACCGTCGAGGCGGGCGGAGCGAAGGCCGAATTCTCCACCGGCGACTCCATCATCACCACGGCCGACGACAACACCAAACAGATCACCGTCACCCGCAACGGCGAGGTGGTCCGCACCATGCCCACCTCGATGGGCAAGGTCGGGCACGAGACCCCCAACGGCACCTACATCGTCGGCGAACGATTCCGCGACATGTACATGGACTCGTCCACCTACGGCGTCCCCGTGGACTCCGAGGAGGGCTACCGCACCTACGTCGAGTACGCGACGCGCATCTCCTACAGCGGCATCTTCGTGCACGCTGCTCCGTGGTCGGAGTCGCAGCAGGGCTACTCCAACGCCTCGCACGGCTGCCTCAACGTCAGCACCGAAGACGGCAAGTGGTTCTTCGAGAACGCCCAGAAGGGCGACCCGGTCATCGTCGTCAACACCGACGGCGGCACCCTCAGCGGATCCGACGGTCTCGGAGACTGGAACCGCTAGAGCGGCTTCGCCGCATGTGCACGGAACTTCGTAGCCCACTACGAAGTTCCGCTCACATAGGTTGGTCTGTACGACGGTGAGCGTTGGGGCTGAGTTCACCATTCGTTAGCCGTGACTGAGCACAGTCCTCGCGGTGAGTGCAACAACCGAACGAGTGCTGCCCACGGCACGCGAGAAGCGATTCTTCTCCCGGCCGTGGACCGATTACGCACTGTTCCTGATTCTCGTGGGCCCCAATCTGGTTCTGCTGGGCGTGTTCACGTATCGGCCGCTGGTGGAGAACTTCCAGTTCTCGTTCTTCGACTGGAACCTGTCCTCGCCCACGTCCACGTTCGTGGGATTCGACAACTACCGCGAGTGGGCCTCCCGCGAGGACACCTGGCAGATCGTCGGCAACACCGTCGTGTTCACGGTCGCCGCGGTGGTGGGCTCACTGGTTCTCGGCCTCGTGCTGGCGCTGCTGCTCGATCGAAAGCTCAGGGGCCGCAACTTCGTTCGCTCCGCCGTGTTCGCTCCGTACGTCATCTCGGGTGCAGCGATCGGTATCGCATTCCAGTTCGTCTTCGACCCCAACTTCGGGCTCGTCCAGGATCTGATGCGACGCTTCGGCCTCGGTACCGTCCCGGACTTCTATCAGGACCCGAAGTGGGCGATGGTCATGATCACCGTGACGTACCTATGGAAGAACCTGGGCTACACCTTCGTCATCTACCTCGCGGCTCTGCAGGGTGTGCGCAAGGAACTGATGGAAGCGGCCGAGATCGATCAGGCGAGTCGCTGGACCACGTTCCGCAAAGTGCTTCTGCCGCAACTGCGCCCGACGACGTTCTTTCTGTCGATCACGGTGCTGCTCAACTCGCTCCAGGTCTTCGACATCATCAACGTCATGACGCGCGGTGGCCCGCTGGGCACCGGCACCACCACGATGGTCTACCAGGTCTACGAGGAGACGTTCCGCAACTTCCGGGCCGGCTACGGTGCCACGGTCGCGACGATCCTGTTCCTCGTCCTGCTGATCGTCACCCTCGTGCAGGTACGAATCATGGATCGAGACGATCAACGATGACAGTGACCAACAGACCTCGGACGGCAATGCCGGAAAAGGTGCCAGGGCCGCGCGACCAGCAACGTGCGCGACGCAGCGCGAACATCCTCGGATACGCGGCCATGGTCGCCGTCCTGCTGATGATCGGGCTGCCACTGTTCTGGATCCTGATCACCTCCTTCAAGGATCGACCCGACATCTACGTTCAGCCGGTCACGTGGTGGCCCAGCGTGTTCCATCCACAGAACTACGACGAGGCGACGACGGAGGTGCCGTTCTTCACGTATCTGCGCAACTCCATCATCATCACCACGGCCGTGTCGTCCATCAAGTTCGTCCTCGGGGTTCTCAGTGCCTACGGACTGGTGTTCCTGCGCTTCCCGGGCAAGAACGTCGTCTTTCTCGTCATCATCGCCGCCCTCATGGTGCCCAATCAGATCACCGTCATCTCCAACTACTCGCTCATTTCCGAGTTGGGGTGGCGGAACTCGTTCCAGGGCATCATAATTCCGCTGGCGGGGGTCGCCTTCGGTACGTTCCTGATGCGCAATCACTTCCTGTCGCTGCCACCGGAGATCATCGAGGCCGCGCGGATGGACGGTGCCGGACCGGTACGGCTGATGTTCCGGGTGATCCTGCCGCTGTCCGGCCCGACCATGGTCGCCTTCGCCATCATCACGATCGTCACCGAATGGAACGAGTACCTCTGGCCGTTCCTGATGTCCGACGACTCGTCCGTCGCACCGCTTCCGGTCGGGTTGACGCTGCTCCAGAACAGCGAGGGCTACACCAACTGGGGGGCGGTGATGGCCGCGACGGTGCTGACCATTCTGCCGATCCTTCTCGTCTTTCTCGTCCTGCAACGCCACATGATCAAGGGCCTCACCTCCGGTGCGGTCAAGGGCTGATTCACCTCACTATCAGGAGTCGAACACCATGGCACACATCATCAATCGGCGTGGCTTCCTCACGCTCACCGGTGCGGCCGCGGCCGCCGCAGCCCTCGCTGCGTGCAGCGGCCCCGGATCGGGTGGGTCGGGCGGCGAGGCTGTCGAAGGCGACGCGAACACCATCAACTTCTGGTCGAACCACCCGGGCAAGTCCCAGGAGTTCGAGAAGGAACTGATCTCGCGCTTCCAGGCCGAGAACCCCGGCCTGACGGTCAATCTCATCGACGGTGGCAAGAACTACGAGGAGGTGTCGCAGAAGTTCAACGCGGCGCTGTCCGGCAACGATGTGCCCGACGTCGTCGTGCTCTCGGACGTCTGGTGGTTCAACTACGCCCTCACCGGTGCGATCGAGCCGCTCGACAAGCACTTCTCCGCGGCAGGCGTCGACCAGTCCGACTACGTGGATTCGCTGCTGGCAGACTACAACTGGAACGGCAGCCACTGGGCATTGCCGTACGCGCGCTCGACGCCGCTGTTCTACTACAACAAGGCCGTCTGGCAGCAGGCCGGACTGCCCGATCGCGGGCCGGCCACCTGGCAGGAGTTCGACGAATGGGGCCCGCGCATTCAGGCCGTCGTCGGAAACGGCAAGCTCGCTCACGGTTGGGGTAATGCCGTCGACTACCTCGGGTGGACGTTCGAGGGACCCATCTGGACGTTCGGGGGATCGTACTCCGATCAGTTCGAGCTGAAGTTCGACGACCCCAATACCATTGCGGCAGGCAAGTTCCTGCAGGACATGATCCACACCAAGAAGTACGCCGCGGTCTCCAACGACATCGCCAACGACTTCGCCGCCGGCATCATCGCGTCCACCATCGCCTCCACCGGCGACCTGTCCACCATCAAGGGCGGGGCGGCGTTCGAGTTCGGTACCGCGTTCCTGCCTGCCACCGAGGGGACCCCCGGTTGCCCCACCGGCGGAGCCGGTCTGGCCATTCCTGCGAAGATCTCGGACGAGCGAAAGGTCAACGCGCTCAAATTCATCGATTTCGTCACCAACGGTGCCAACACCGCGTACTTCTCCCAGAACACCGGCTACATGCCGGTCCGCAAGTCTGCGCAGCAGGACCCGTCGGAGATCGCATTCCTCGAGGCGAACCCCAACGCGAAGACGGCCGTGGACCAGTTGGCGCTGACGCGTTCGCAGGATTACGCCCGCGTGTTCGTCCCGGGCGGCGACAAGATCATCGGTAGTGGACTCGAGCAGATCGCGTTGCAGAATGCCGATGTCGCAACGACATTCGCATCCGTCTCGGATCAGTTGCAGCAGATCATCGACCGCCAGATCACCCCGAAGCTGCCGAAGTAATGGCCGCCGTTCACTACGCCGGTGTTTCGCACCGGTACCCGGGTGCCGATTCGCTCGCTGTCGACAACCTCGAACTCGACATCGCGGACGGTGAATTCATCGTTCTCGTCGGACCTTCGGGGTGTGGGAAGTCGACGAGTCTGCGAATGCTCGCCGGTCTCGAGTCCGTCGAAAGCGGTCACATCGACATCGGCGGAGTGGACGTCACGTCATTGGCCCCGCGGGCCAGGGATGTCGCGATGGTGTTCCAGAACTACGCGCTGTACCCCAACATGACCGTCGGCGACAACATGGGCTTCGCGCTGCGCAATGCCGGAATGAGCAAGTCCGACACCGCAGCACGAGTACTCGATGCCGCGAAGATGCTCGAGCTCGAGCCGTTGCTGAACCGCAAGCCCGGCAAGCTCTCGGGAGGACAGCGACAGCGAGTGGCCATGGGACGCGCCATCGTGCGTCAACCCAAGGTGTTCTGCATGGACGAACCGTTGTCCAACCTCGACGCCAAACTGCGGGTGTCGACCAGGGCTCAGATCGCCGGTCTGCAGCGACGATTGGGCACCACGACGGTCTACGTCACCCACGATCAGGTCGAGGCCATGACCATGGGTGATCGCGTCGCCGTGTTGCTGGACGGCAAGTTGCAGCAGATCGCTGCGCCGCGGGAGCTGTACGACAATCCCGTCAACACGTTCGTCGCCGGATTCATCGGGTCACCCGGGATGAATCTGGTCGACGCCCCCGTGCGCGACGGTGCGGCCGTACTCGGTGAGTTGCGCATTCCCGTCCCGTCCTCGGCGGGCGAGCGGGTCGTCGTCGGCGTGCGACCGGAATCGTGGGATCTGGTCGGCGACAGTGCCGGCGGCCTGCAACTGACCGTCGAGCTGATCGAGGAACTGGGTGCGGAGTCGTTCGTCTACGCCTCCGCACCCGCCACGATCGATGGGTGGACCACCGCATCCGGGAGGATGTCGGTCCGAGTCGATCGCAAGCTGTCCATCGCACTGGCCGAAACCGTTCGGCTGGTACCCAAGCTGGACGAGTTGTTCTTCTTCGATTCCGTTACAGGCCTGCGGTTGTCGTAGCAGGCTCGCCGAGATTGACCGGGAGCGTGGCCCATCCGTGCAGGACACGGGTGTTGCGACGGGTTCCCTCGCCTGCCGACCGCAGGTGAGGGTACCGGTCGAACAGGGTCTTGAGGCCCACTTCCGATTCGGCCTTGGCCAGTGCAGCGCCGAGGCAGTAGTGCCGCCCGCCCGAGAACGACAGGTGCTTACCGGCATTGGCGCGAGTGACGTCGAAGCGATTGGGGTCCTCGAACACCAGCGGATCCCGATTGGCACCGGCCAGCACCAGCACGACCAGCTTGCCCGCGTGCACCGTCACTCCCTCGATCTCCACGTCGCGCTTGGCCATGCGGGCCGTGAGCTGTACGGGAGACTCCATCCGCAGCATCTCGTCGACAGCCGTGGGCCAGTGTGACGGATCCTGTTGCAGCACAGCCAGTTGGTCGGGGTGATCCAGCAGCAGTTGGATCCCGCTGCCGAGCAGATTGACCGTCGTCTCGAACCCCGCAGCCAACACCAGACCTGCGGTGGCCCTGAGCTCCTCGTCGTTGAGGCCGACGCCCTCGTCCTCCGCGGCGATCAGCTGACTCATCAGATCGTCACCGGGATTGCGACGCAATCCGGCGATGTGTTGCGACAGCCAGGCGTCGAATCCGATCAGACCGCGTTCGACCTGCTTGAACTGAGACCACGACAATCCGATGTCGAGGCTGGGTGCGGCCATCTCGCCGAACTCGAGGACTCGCTGATTGTCCTCCACCGGCACTCCGAGGATGCGCCCGATGACCGCGACCGGTAGACGCGCACAGTAGCGATCGACGATGTCGACGACCGGAGAACCGTCGGACAGCTCGTCGAGCAGAGCATCGGCCGTTTCCTGCACCTGATCGCGCATCTTCTTCACCGCGCGGGCGGTGAAGACCGAGGACACCAGCTTGCGGTACCTCGTGTGGTCGGGTGGCTCGACCGAGAGCAGCGAGGGCGGCAGAATCGGGTGCAATGCCCCGGACCGGGTGTTCGCCTCGATCCAGCGCAGCGGCCCGGGGAGGGTTGCGCCCAGCTGGGTGACGCGGAAATCGTCCGAGCGCAACAGGTCGAACGCCACCCGGTGGTGCACGGTGATGTTCGAGATCCGTGTCTTCACCAGCGGCGCGGTGGCGCGCAACTCCTCGTAGACGGGTGTCGGATCGGCCCGGGTCGCCGGATCGACCAGCAGCATCGCTTGCCTATCACCTGCGGCCGCCCCCCGTTTGGCCGCGAGGCGCACCACCCCGTGTGCGGCCAGCCAGCGTGCGAATTCCTTCATCCGATGTCCCCTCCCCGTTGTGTACCAGCCTGTTGCTACCAGATCTTGACGCGCTTCCCCGGGTCCAAGTACAGCGCATCTCCGGGCCGTACGTCGAATGCTTCGTGAAAACTGTCGAGATTTCGCACGACGCCGTTGCAGCGGAACTCCGGCGGCGAGTGCGGATCGACGGCGAGTCGACGGATTGCCTCGGCATCGCGTGCCTTGGTGCGCCACACCTGTGACCACCCGAAGAACACGCGCTGCAGGCCGCTCAGGCCGTCGAGCACCGGCGCGTCCTTGCCTTCGAGCGAGATCTCGTAGGCGGCAACCGCGATCGACAGACCACCGAGGTCGCCGATGTTCTCGCCGATGGTGAACTCGCCGTTGACCTTGTGGCCGGGCAGTGCCTTCGGCTCGAACTCGTTGTACTGCTCGATCAACGCCGTGGTGCGCTTGCCGAATTCGGTGCGGTCGCTGTCGGTCCACCAGTCGACCATGTTGCCGTCACCGTCGTACTTGGCACCTTGATCGTCGAATCCGTGGCCGATCTCGTGACCGATGACGGCTCCGATGCCGCCGTAGTTGGCCGCGTCGTCGGCCTCGGGGTCGAAGAACGGTGGCTGCAGAATGGCTGCGGGAAAGACGATCTCGTTCATGCCGGGGTTGTAGTACGCATTGACGGTCTGCGGCGTCATGAACCACTCGTCGCGGTCGACGGGTCCGCCGAGCTTGTCGAGGTCGCGCTGGTAGTCCGCGGTGTAGCCGCGACGGTAGTTGCCGAGCAGATCGTCGGCGCTGATCTCGACGCTCGAGTAATCGCGCCAGCGATCGGGGTAGCCGATCTTGGGGGTGAACTTCCCCAGCTTGTCCAAGGCCTTCTCACGCGTCTCCGGGCTCATCCATTCGAGCTCGGAGATGTTGCGTCGATACGCCTCGGTGAGGTTCTCGACGAGCACCTGCATCCTGGCCTTGGAGTCGGCCGGGAAGTGGCGTTCGACGTAGAGCTTGCCGACGGCCTCCCCGAGCACGTCCTGAACCAGGGAGACTCCGCGCTTCCACCGCTCGCGATTCTCCTCGGTACCGGTCAGCGTCGTTCCGTAGAACGCGAAGTTCTCGTCCACGATCGCGCTCGTCAGGAACGGCGCACGCGAATGCACGACGCGCCAGGCCAGCCACGCCTTCCATGCCTCGATGTCCTCGGAAGTCCACAGCGAGACGAAGGTGCTGAGGAACGGTGGCTGGCGCACGACGATCTCGGCGAACTGCTCGGTAGTGGCACCGAGCCCGGAAATCCATGCAGCCCAATTGAATCCGGCACCGTTCTGAACCAGGGTGTCGAAATCGACCAGGTTGTAGCTCTTCTCGGCGTCACGCCTGGCCACGACGTCCCAGTGGCCGGCGGCGATCTTCTGCTCGAGGTCGAACACCGTCTGCGCGTCGTACTCGATGCCGCTGAGCGCGAACATCTTCGAGATGTGCTCGAGGTAGCTCGTACGGATCTCGGCGTACTCGTCCTGGCGGTAGTACGACTCGTCCGGCAGGCCGATGCCGGATTGGCTGAAGTGGACCAGGTAGCGATCGGACTGCTTGGCGTCGGTGTCGACGTAGTGGCCGATTGCACCGCCGACGCCCGTGCGTTGCAGGGAGCCGAGAACGCCTGCGAGGGTGACGAGGTCGGTGGCGTCGGAGATGGCGGTGAGCTCGTCGGCGATCGGGGTGACGCCGAGTTGCTCGGCACGGTCGGCGTCCATGAAGCTCGAGAACAGGTCGCCGATCTTCTGCGCGTCGCTACCCGCGGGCGGGTTCGCGGCGGCCGATTCTTCGATGATGGTCTGTACGTCGACCTCGGCGCGGTCGTACAGCGTGCGGAATGCTCCGTCGACTGCGCGGTCGGCCGGGATGTCGTACCCCTCGAGCCATTTGCCGTTGACGTGCACGAACAGGTCGTCCTGTGCGCGTGTGTTCTCGTCCTGGTAGCTGAGATCGATGCCCGAGTTCACTACTGAAGTCATGCGTCCATCTTTACACTCTTGCGCTCGATTGAACGGGTGTTTAATGTGCTGTACATGCGTTCAGTATCGGAGGATCTCACCACCAGGGCACGAATCCGCGACACCGCGATCGGCGTCTTCGGCTCACAGGGCTTCACCGCAGGCGTGCGGTCCATCGCCACCGCGGCGGGAGTCTCTCCCGGGCTGCTCAATCACCACTTCGGGTCCAAGGACGGGCTGCGCGCAGCGTGCGACGAGCACGTTCTGCGAGTGATCCGCGAATCGAAGACCGCCTCGGCTGCGCCCGCAGGCATGATGGAACAGCTCGCTCGCATCGACGAGTACGTGCCGCTGGTCGCCTACATGGTGCGGAGCTTCTCCTCGGGCGGTGCGCTGGCGCGAGAGTTGTTCGAGCACATGGTCGACGACGCCGTCCGCTACATCGACGAAGGAGTCCGCGACGGCCGATTCACCCCCAGTCGAGACCCCGCGGCACGCGCCCGATTCCTGACGCGACAGAACGTCGGCGGACTACTGCTGTACGTGCAGATGGCCGGCCCCGACGTCGATTTCCGCGAGGCACTGAGCGCCCTCGGCCACGAGGTCATGTTGCCCGCGCTCGAGCTCTACACCGACGGACTGTTCACCGACTCCCGAGCTTTGGACACGTATCTGGAGGCGAAAGAATGACCGACGCAATCGCAGTGGACGACCTGGTGAAGAAATTCGGTTCGGTTCGGGCGCTCGACGGACTGTCGCTGCACGTACCGACCGGTGAGGTGCACGGCTTCCTCGGTCCCAACGGAGCCGGCAAATCCACGACGATCCGCATCCTGCTGGGTCTGATCCGCGCGACGAAAGGCGACGTGCGTCTGCTCGGCAGCGACCCCTGGACCGACACCGTAGCGCTGCATCGACGCCTGGCCTACGTGCCGGGTGACGTGACGCTGTGGCCGTCGCTGACCGGCGGTGAGGTGATCGACCTGCTCGGCCGAATGCGAGGAGGCATCGACTCTGCTCGCCGCGCCGAGTTGATCGAGAGGTTCTCCCTCGACCCGGGCAAGCGCACCCGCACCTACTCCAAGGGCAATCGCCAGAAGGTGGCGCTGATCTCGGCTCTGGCGTCGAACGTGGAGTTGCTCGTCCTCGACGAACCCACCTCGGGACTCGATCCGCTGATGGAGCAGCACTTCGGCGAGTGTGTGAAAGATGCTGCCCGACGCGGAGTCACGGTGCTGTTGTCCTCGCACATCCTGTCCGAGGTGGATGCACTGTGCATTTCGGTGACGATCGTCAAGGACGGGCGGACGGTCGATACCGGGACTCTGGCGTCGATGCGACACCTGTCTCGTACGACGGTCACCGCCGATCTCGAGCGCATGCCCGACGGTTTGACCACGCTCGCGGGGGTGTCCGACGTCCGAGTCGCGGGATCATCGGTCACCTGCACGGTGGAGAACGAAGCCCTTGCGGCGACGATGCACGTGCTGGCCGACGCCGGAGTCCGCAGCCTGGTCAGCTCCGCTCCGACACTCGAAGAACTGTTCCTGAGGTACTACGCATGAAGGCTCTGACAGGAACCGGCGCGTTGCTGCGGTTGTATCTGCGTCGCGATCGTCTGGTGGCACCGGTGTGGATCGTTCTGCTCGGGGCGTTGCCGCTGCTGTACGCGGTCAGCTTCGAGGGCCTGTATCCGACGGCGGCGGATCGTCAGGCGTTCTACCTCGGGACTCTGTCGGCGCCCGCGCAGGCAGCGCTCGTCGGCCCGATCTTCGGTAGTGACCTGGGAGCTCTGGTGTCCTGGCGTTCGGGGTTGGTGCTGGCGCTGGTTCCGCTGGCGGCGATCCTCACTGTGGTCCGTCACACCCGAGGTGAGGAGGATGCGGGTCGAACCGAGCTGATCGGATCGACGGCGGTGGGTCGCTACGCCGGGTTGGCCGCGGCGATCGCGTTGGCGGGCGGCGCGGTGGCGGCGACGGGAGCGTTGTCGTCTCTCTCGCTGTGGGCGTTCGGTCTGCCGGTGGCCGGGAGCGTCGCGTACGGGGCGTCGGTCGCCGTGGTGGGGATCGTCTTCGTCGGCTGTGCGGCAGTGTCGGCGCAGGTGGCGTCGGGAGCTCGGGTGGCTCGCGGTTACGCCCTCGGCGTGCTGGCCGCAGCGTTCGTTCTCAGAGCTGTCGGCGACATCGGCTCGGGAACCCTGTCGTGGTTCTCGCCGATCGGGTGGTCGGCGCAGGTGCGGCCGTTCGCCGACGAGAGGTGGTGGCCGCTGTTGCTGTCGCCGGCGGCCGCAGCCGCATTCTGTGCCGCGGCATTCGTGGCAGCGAGTCGACGCGATCTCGGCAGTGGGCTGCGGGCCGAGCGCCGCGGGCGGGTGGCCGCCGCTCCGTCACTGTCCGGTCCCGTCGCTCTCGCCTGGCGACTCTCTCGCGGAACCATCGTCGTCTGGACCGTCGGGCTCGCCCTGTTCGGCACTGTCGTCGGAGCGTCCACGGACGGGATCGACGACCAGCTCGGCAGCAGTACTGCTATCGGCGACGCGCTCGGAAAATTCGGCGGCACCACACTCGAACAATCGTTCGTTGCGGCCGTGCTGAGCATCGTCGGCATCATGGTGGCGGCCTACTCGGTGTCGGCCCTGCTGCGGCTCCACGCCGAGGAAGAGGCGGGTCTGGCCGAGATCGTTCTCGCCACCGGCGTCTCGCGGATCCGCTGGCTGGCAGGGCACCTACTCCTGGCCGTTCTCGGCCCGGCGTGGTTGCTGCTGGTCGTCGGCCTCACCATCGGGCTGACGTACGGGTCGGCGACCGGCGATGTCTCGGGTGAACTGCCGTCCGTCGTCGGCGGCGCACTGGGTCAGCTCCCGGCCGTATGGGTGGTGACGGCCATCGGCCTTGCCCTGTTCGGCGCTGTCCCCCGATTCGCG
The DNA here is from genome assembly GCF_002258235.1 of Rhodococcus sp. 06-470-2. Classification (NCBI taxonomy): domain Bacteria; kingdom Bacillati; phylum Actinomycetota; class Actinomycetes; order Mycobacteriales; family Nocardiaceae; genus Rhodococcus; species Rhodococcus sp. 06-470-2. The sequence goes on from NZ_NOYB01000016.1 coordinate 463,296, forward strand.
ACCGTCCTGTGGGCCGTTCTGGGCGGCTTCGTCGCAGTCGGCCAGGTCGGGTCGGTCGTGGGCCTGCCTCAGCCGTGGCTCGATCTCTCGCCCTTCACTCATGTTCCGCGATTGCCGGGAGCGGCAGTCGAATTCGCGCCGATCGGATGGCTCGTCGTGATCGCCTTCGTTGTCGGTATGGGAGGTTTCACAGCGTTCCGACAAAGAGGCATCCGAGGGTGATGTGCGTCCGATAGCATCGGGTGTGGCCGATTTGTCCGGCCCGGTCCGACATGGTGGCGTCCTGTCGGGTCCGTGATCTCTGAGCCGAACGCGCATGGAGGTTACGTGCACTCGACATTCCTGCGCACATGGTGGAACCAGCCGCACAGCTACGAGTCGGTGGTGAGCTACCTCGGGCTGCACGGTGCGCTCGCTCCGTATCGCCTCGCTGCATCCTTGAGTACGTTCTCGTACGGACTCGCCGCTGCCGCACTGTTGTTGCTCACCGATTCCCCGCCGACATCGCCTGTCGGGCGGTCGATCATCGTGGTTGCGATCGTGTCGACGCTCGCGGTCGGTGTCGCCTGGTTGAAAGCTCCCTGGCCTTCGAAGCGGGTGTCTCTGTTGTTCGCCGTGTACTCGGACGTCGGAGTGACGCTGGTTCTGTTGTCCTACGGATCGCCCCAGACCACCTTCCTGGCCCTCGCGATGCTCGCAGCCAACAGCGTGTACGTCCAGCTCTTCCACAGTCCGAAAGTCATGGCGCTGCACTTGCTGTGGGCCGGGTCGGCCGTGACGCTCTTCTTCGTGCTGATCCTGCTCTCACCCGACACCGATCCCGGATTGGCCGTCGCGCAGCTGGTGGTGCTGTTGCCCATCACGTTCATGGGCCCCACGTTCTTCCAGTATCTGCTTCTCAAACTGCAGGTTCAGGCGCAGGCGGCCAACTTCGATCCACTCACTCAAGTGCGCAACCGGCGCGGGCTCGACGAGGCACTGCCGGTGTATTTCCTGGGGGCGAACGATGTGTCGGTGATGGTCGTCGACGTGGACCGATTCAAGTCGATCAACGACAGATTCGGTCACCACCAGGGGGACGCGGCCCTGCAACTCGTCGCACGTCGGTTGACGACGGACGGTGTGCTGGTTGCGCGGGTGGGCGGTGAAGAGTTCGCCGTGGTGACCAAATCGGCCGAGAACCAGGCCCTCGCGCTGGCCGAGAAGTATCGCTGCGCCGCGCATTCCGCGGAGGACCCCGCGCCCCTGACGGTGAGCATCGGCGTCGCGCATTGCACGTATCCGATTTCCGACGACATCGATTTCGACATCGTGGAACTCACCACGCTGCTGTTGCGGCGAGCCGACGCGGCGATGTACGAAGCCAAGCAGCAGGGCGGCAATCAGGTGGTCGTGGCGGGCTCGACGCCCCGACGTGATCGGTCTCCGTCAGGCACCGAGACCTGAGTGCCTGACGCGGCGGCTCAGTTCGGTGTGGAGTCGTCGTACTGGTTCTCGACGTTCTGCTGGAATTCGTCGGCACATTGCTGTTGTGCGGCAGTATCGCTGCCTGCGTTGCTGAGGCAGTCGGTGAAGTCCTGTCCACCGACTGCGTTGAACAGGCCGACCCCGACGACGACGAGAACGATCGACAGCGCTGCGGCCACGAAACCCAGAACGATCGCGATGAGTGACACGGTGCCGTTGGTGGCGGTGCGCTTCTTGTACCTGGAACGTCCGACGAAGCCGAGAACGATGGCGATCAGGCCGAGAAGAATGCCCCCGACGATGGTCCAGGAGAACAACACACCCAGAATCGCCAGGACCAGAGCCACCGTGCCGACGGTGTTCTTCGGTGCCGGTGGCTGTTGTTGGTAGCCGCCCTGCTGGGGGTACTCACCGGGTGAAGGGTAGTTTCCGGGCGGGGGATAGTTTCCGGGCGGCGGATTCTGATTCGACACGTTGAGTACCTCCGATATCGGCGATCGTGAACGCTCGGAGTGTATGTGGGTGGCTTCGGTGCGCACAGGAGCCACGTGCTCCCGTGATCAACTTGTCATCGAACGGGTGAGTCACCCGCCGAGCCGCGAATGCATCTCCCAGATGAGTACCTCGGCCGATTCGGTCGCGGTAACACGTTGTCCGCCAGTGGAACTCATGCGGACTGCATCACCCTCCCAGAGCTCGCCCACCCCCTCGAGCGTGACAGTGCCGCGCGCGACGAACAGGTGCACGAACGGGGCGTCGGGCACGGTCACGGAGGCTCCGGGCAACAACCTTGCCGCGTGCAGTGCAGCCGACTTCTGGCCGATGGTGATCGCTGCCCGATCACGGTGCTTGTGCATTCCCGACGCGACGGTGACCAACCCGCCGCGCAGTAGTTCGTCGCCGATCTCGAGCTGTTCGTATCCGGGTGTGGCACCGGGACTGTCCGGGAGCACCCACATTTGCACGAAGCGAACGGGTTCGGTGTGCCTGTTGCCGTCGATGCTCCAGGAGTCGTTCTTCTCGGAGTGCATGATGCCCTTGCCCGCGGTCATCCGTTGCGCGAGGCCGGGATGGATGATTCCGGAGTGTCCGATGGAATCCTGATGCACCAGTGAACCCTGCATCACCCACGTGACGATCTCCATGTCGCGATGCGGATGTGTCTCGAAACCCTGACCGGCGGTGACGATGTCGTCGTTGTTGACCAGCAACAGTCCGTGATGGGTGTTGTCGGGGTCGTAGTGCTGGCCGAAGGAGAACGAATGTTTCGAGTCCAGCCAGGACACACGGGTTTTCGATCGATCACCGGCGCGGTGTACGTCGATGTGGGCGGTCAGTGGAGCGGACATGTGACCACTCTACGAGCATGTCCGTGCACCGGCGTACGACCTGCATAACGTTCGGGTGTCTTTGCGGTCGGTGTGTGAGCGTCGCCGGGAGTGGGTAGGTTTCGCTGAGTACGGTCACAAGCTCCGCAAACTCCCCCGAAGGCGGCGAGAGATTCTCATGGTCGGTTCCAGCTCGAGTGTGGCACGCACGATCGAACCCCAGCTCGAGGATGCTCTGGCGGCGTGGTTGCCAGGTCAACGGTGGTTCGGCGCAAAGGGTTCGACGGTCGGAGCGGTGCGCATCGTCGCGCGCGACGTGCTCCTGGACGAGCCGCATTTCGCGGCCGAGCATCTGCTGGTGGAGGTGCAGCTGACGCAGGACGGCACCGCCGTGACGCAGACCTACCAGGTTCCACTGGGGTTCCGCACCGAGCTGACCGACGATCTCCGACCGTGGACCCTGCCCGTGGCGGGCGAGGTGGCCGTGTTCGACGGTTTACGCGACCCCGAGATCATCGGCCTGTACGGCGATGCACTTGCCGCCGGAAAAGCCACTGGCAGCATCGAATTCAAGATCGTCGACGGTTCGAGTGTGCCGAGCGGTCTGCGCGGTCGGGTTCTGGGGGCAGAGCAGTCCAACACCTCGGTGATTCTCGGTGATCTGCTGTTGCTCAAGCTGTTTCGTCAGGTGCCGCCGGGAATCAGCCCCGATGTGGAACTGCATCGCGCGTTGGCGGCGGCGGGGAGCGTCAACGTCGCGCCGCTTCGCGGCTGGCTCGAAGCCGAAGTCGGCGGTGAACCCACGACGCTCGGCATGGCCCAGGATTTCGCCGCGAACTCCGCCGAAGGCTGGACTGCGGCGCTGGCCAGCGTGCAGGAGGTGTTCGATTCCCCGCAGACACCGATCGAAGAACTGCCGGCCGATTTCGCCTCCGACGCGCATCGAATCGGAGCAGCTGTGGCGCAGGTACACCACGATTTGGCATCGGAGTTGGGCACCGCCGAGCGGTCGGTGGAATCCACTGCCGTCGAGGAGATCCTCGCCCGCATCTCGGGAGTGGCACGGGTGGTGCCGGAGATCGCACAGTACATCCCGGCGGCGACCGCGCTGATCTCGCGGGCGGAGGCGTCGAACAGCACCACGGTGCAGCGCATCCACGGCGACCTGCATCTGGGTCAGGTGCTGGGCACTCCCGAACGGTGGCTGCTCATCGATTTCGAGGGTGAGCCGGCCAAGACCCTGGCCGAACGTAGGCAGATGGACAGCGCGCTGCGCGACGTCGCAGGAATGCTGCGCTCGTTCGACTACGCCGCCAACCACCTGCTGGTCGACCGCCCCGAGGACGAGTCGGCGCGCGAGCGGGCCGAGCAGTGGGCGGCGCGGAGCATCTCGGCATTCTTCGACGGATACGCCTCGGTGGCCGGGCACGATCCCCGTGACGAGGCCGACCTGTTGCGTGCATACGAACTGGACAAGGCCGTGTACGAAGTGCTGTACGAGGCGCGCAATCGGCCCACCTGGCTGTCGTTGCCGATGCGGGCCGTAGCGCGCCTGGTGAGTTGAACTGCAACGCACGAGGGGCGACGTCGACCGGCCCGTCTACGACAAGTACCGTATTGCCTGACACGGGAGGCAGGACATGAACGGTATCTTGGCAATTTTCGGCATCGCGGTGGTCGTCGTCACCATCGTCGTAGTGGTCGTGCTCGTTGCGGTGTTGTTCGTCGCATCGATCAAGCCCGACAGCCTCAACATCGACCTGGACCGCAAGAAGCGCGCCCGGGAAGAAAGTTCCACGAAAGCCTGAGACTTCCGTCACGCCCGAGACCGATTCGTCGGTGCGCGGAGTTGTATCGAGTCGAAGCGCCGACCGACGCTTCCGGTTCTACAACTGGAGTCCTCGTGAGCATTTCCCTGAAAGCTCCAGCTGCGTCCGGTTCGTCGGGCTGTGCGCCCCGCATCAGGTCGCGGATGCTCGGGGAGTCGGTGCTCGCTCAGTTCACGCGGTTCGTGATCGTCGGGGTGTCGAGCAACGGTGTGTACGCCCTGTTGTTCGTCGCGCTCGCTTCCCTCGGATCGTTCACCGCCAACCTCGCGGGTGTGGCCGCAAGTACCGTCCTGGCCAACGAACTGCACCGCCGTCACACCTTCCATGCGACCGGTCGAGTCGGTTGGTTCCAGACTCAGTGGGAAGCCGGAGGACTGGCCCTGATCGGGCTCGGTCTGAGCACCGCCTCACTGGCCGCAATGCACATCCTGTTCCCGGCGGCACCGACGTACGTACAGGTTCTGGTCGTGATCGCCGTGAGTGGCATCTTCGGAGCCGCCCGATTCCTCGCTCTTCGTGGCTGGGTGTTCCGTTCACCGGCTCTCGCAACCCCCGTATCGAATCTCGCCACTCGGTGAGCTGTGAAATCGCACCACTCGGCCTCGCCGGTGATTGCGACCTCTAACAGAATCCGGGCAAGGCACCCCGCACGGCGCATCGATCGCCCTAGGCTGGCGAGCCGACGTCAACGCGAGGAGGCATGTCGATGGCCAGGGATCTGACACAGCTCGAGCTTCTGCAAGAGCTGGTGCCCACTGCCGAGGACAACGTGAACCGTCACCTGTCCATGGCTCGGGAGTGGCACCCTCACGATTACGTGCCGTGGGACGAAGGTCGCAACTTCGCCGCACTCGGCGGCCAGGACTACGACCCGGAGCAGTCCAAGCTCTCCGACGTCGCACAGGCCGCGATGATCACCAACCTGCTCACCGAGGACAACCTGCCGTCGTACCACCGGGAGATCGCCGAGAACTTCTCCCAGGACGGTGCCTGGGGCACCTGGGTCGGCCGGTGGACCGCTGAGGAGAACCGGCACGGCATCGTCATGCGTGACTACCTCGTCGTCACCCGCGGCGTCGATCCCGTCGCCCTCGAAGAAGCCCGCATGATCCACATGACC